>JACQVR010000066.1 GCA_016209705.1 Planctomycetota bacterium | reverse complement strand
TCCGAAACCGCCAAGGCGGACGGCTCGGCCTGTACCGTCCTCATCGAGCAGGAGCCAGGGTCCGGAGGAATCGCTCAAGTCAATGCGCTCGTCCGCCAACTGGCCGGCTTCAGGGTGCGCGGCGTGCGTGTCACCGGAGACAAGGTCGTTCGGGCTGGCCCCGTCGCCTCCCAGGCGCAGGCGGGCAACATCCGCCTCCTTCAAGGACCTTGGATTGGACCCTTTTTGGATGAGTTGGAAGGCTTCCCCCAAGGCGGGATGTCGGATATGGTCGATGCTTTGAGCATGGCCTTCAACGAACTACACGTGGCCCCCCAGCCCAGAGTGACGGTCATATAGGCCCCGCTCGCAGGGACAGCATCCGGGAGCGAAATCCGCACGAAAACCCCCGGAAACCCTCACGAAACTCACCAGTTCTGTACAAAAACCCCCCAGTTTTGTACAAAAACTCGCCGTAGAGGCTGGAGCGGAAAAATACGCACAAGTACTATAACAAGCTCCACCACAATCAGTTACGACACACTAATGTGTTCCCAACATCCAGAACGCCTCGAAATGGCCAGTTTTTCAAGGCCGGCCTTGAAAAACTCTATCCTACTATAGCTCATACACTTAGCTAATTTTCGGCGTTTTTCCAGACCCCCCTTTCTACCTTCAAAAACTTCAAAAACTCCTGGGGTTGGCGTGAAAAACTCTCCCAAAACCTTCCATCTGCTACTGTCTGCAACCACAAGATCCTTGGGAATGGCGTGAAGAACTCTCCCGCAAGCTCCGACCTGCTCCACTCTGCTACCGCCATCTCCCTGATGAGGGTGAGGAATTCTCCGCATCTGGGGGTCCAGGCTCCCCGGGGCTGGCGAAAAGCCGGGTTTTGGCGGTAAAAACTCTCGGAACTCGCTTCCCCAGAACCTCGCATTACCTACCTAATGCGCACTTACAACACAAATATAACTGAGAGGCGAATCTGAGATGTGTTATAACACAGAGCGCGTGTTATATTCTCGAATCGCTATACGCAAATCGCGCAAGTGGGGGAAATAGTGTAATCTGATGGTGGTGAGGCGTATAGGGGCCGCCTTGGAAAAGCGGCCCGCAGGAGAGGGAGGGGAACAGGGCACGTCGTCGGAGATGGACCACCAAGAAGCGGAGGCGGGCCCGCCGGAAGGCCGAGGCGGCGTTGCGGGAGCGGCGCCGGGTCATTGAGGGCAGCCGGGACCGCCAAGACAGCGGCTATGCGGGGATGGTTCCCATCCTGCAGTTCTGCGGCGATACCCTGAAGATTCCGGAGGAGCTGGCAGGAGCGTTGAAAATGAAGAAGGGGCGCACGGCCGTGTACACGCCGGTGGACGAGGGCATGGCGTACCTGGGCTGCCAGATGGCGGGGATCGTTCGCCTGAATCACATGGATCGGCTGCTGCCGGAGGGGGCGCTGGCGGAAGCGCTGGGGATTCCGCAGTGGATGAGCGAGAACACCGAGCAGCGGTTCCTCAAGCGGGCGACGGAAGAGAGCCTGCGGGGGGTGGACGAGCTGATCCAACGGCGGATCGAAGAAGAGGACCTGCGCTGGAGCCGGGGGTGGATCGAGGTGGACGGCGACGTGACCGGCGTGCCGCAGCGGGCGCGCAAACGCGAAGGGGTGCGACCGGGCTACTGCGGCGGCAAAGTGGTGCCCTGCTATCAGCAACCGCGGGTGACGGTTAACGGGCTGGTGTGGTGGACGGATCTGCGTCCGGGAGACGACGGGTGTGCGGACCTGTTTGACCGGACGCGCCAAACGGCCCTGAAACTGGCTCGGAAGCATCCCGATCAGCAAGTGGTGTATCGGCTGGACGGCTACTTTTCGTCGAAGGAGAACCTGCGCCAGTCGGTATCCGAAGATCAGCCCCGGAACCTGCACTTCCTTTTGGCCATTCACGCCACGAGAATGAAGGTGGGGCTCTGGCAGGAGCTGACGACGAAAGCCCGGGGGACATGGAAGCGGATAAATTCGACGACCGAGATCAAGGAACTGGGCTTGGTGCGCCCGTGGGAAGAGGCTCCCGCGGTGCGGGCGGTGGCGGTGCGCCGAGAGAAGCGGGAATCCCCGAAGAGGCGCCGCCGGGGGACGCGCGAGTGGGATCTGGAGTATCTGATTGTGACGGACCTGCCGCGCCCGAAGATGGGAACGCGGGAGGTGTTTCGGCGGTATCATCAGAGACAGCGCGAGGAGTTCAGTTTCAAGGATGGAAAGCAGTCGCTGGCGACGGCGAAGATGCCGACGCAGTCCCTGATGGCCAATCGGATGCACGTGAAGATGGTGGGGCTGGCCCAAGTGATCCTGAGGCTATTCGCGGACAAATTCCTGCCGCCACGCGACGGCTACGGGCCGACCTGTAAGACGATTCGCGAGAAGGTGATCGCGGTGGGGGGAAAAAATCAGCACCGAGCAGGATCGGATCGAGCTGGTGCCGACGTACTACGCGTACCGCTGGCTGCGGCACATGGCGGTCCGAGTTCGCGATGAGCTCGGGACGATCATCATCATTCGTCGCGAGGCTGGATAGCCCAGTTGCGCGATTTGCGTATAGCACGACGACTTTGCTTCAAAAGAAGTGCGCATACTTCTCCACCATCGTGACGTGACAGCGGCCGGGGCGGCCTCCTTCATTTCGAAGGGCACAGTCTTTTCTCGATTCCTTCGCGCGTGTCGATTATCAATTTCCGATCCTTAACAATGAAATCAAGATCGTTCGATTGAGTAATCAATGACAGCAAGTCAAGCAGCGTTTGGCCTGCGGACGCCATCGTTACGACATGCCGGCCATGATCCCCAGTGATCGCGTAGTCCACGCCATGGTTCTTCTGAAGGTGGATCATGATGTCGCACAACGTAGCTTTGTCGAAGGTCAAGTTCGGTCTTACAATTCTAACGTGTTCAAGAACCCTCTGGTCGACCGCCGACAACTGCTGCCGGAGGCAGGCAGCTGGACCGAACGCGCCCAACCAGGGCAGGCGAAGGCACCGGATGATCGCTGCGCAACGTGAGACGATTTCCACTTCCTTCCGATTCCTTTGGGCCTCAAGCAATGGGCGGACTCCCATTCCCAGTCTCACGAGTTCCCGCGTCGCCGATTCACGAACCTCGATCGATTCGTCATCAAGTTCTTCCACAAGTTCACGCGCCCTCTGTAGTGCCGCCGCATCGAGGTCCGAAGCCTTGGGCGGACCTTTGGAAGGCCAGAACCGCTCTGGCATTCCGATCACGACTGCATTGTGAAAGAAGCCGTAATCAAGTCCCGTAAAAAGGCACAACCGGTCAATGAGTTCTAACGGAGATCTTGAACTGGGAATTGAAACCTGGGTATGAATTAAATTAGCGGTCTTGAACCGATCAAAATAGACAGGAAGGCCCATTTTGTGAAGCAGTTGAATGATCCCAACAAGATCGTCCTTGCCTTCAAAGTTAAGATACACTGTGACGGGGCCTTCGAAGTGATCCGGCACGGGCACGAACGCTGGGTACGCGGCATCTCTCCTGATTTCGTGAATGAGCGCGTCGAACTTGGGAGGGTTTTTATGACGCGACCTCTGGAGATGGCGAATGGCGAAGGGTCCGAGTAGTAAGAGCTCTTCGCGTGCTCGCTCACCACCTTTCAGGAACGAGTCCACATGTACTTCAACGGGCGTGTCCTGGATCCGGGCTTGGATGAGGGTTGCGAGTATGAGCCATGACATGGGGCATCTCCGTCGCAAGCCGTCACATTAGCATACTTCTCCGTCGTCGTCACATGCCGATGATCCATCGCTCGCTTCACGAGCAGGATGTCCTTCGTCCGGGCGTAGAGCCGCGTTGCGAAGGCGTGGCGCAGCACGTGCGGCGTGACCTTCCTGGCGATGCCGGCCTTTCTCGCCCATTCCGCGGTGGCGATCTGGACGCGCCGCGTCGAGATGCGGCGGTTCCAGCGCGAGAGGAAGAGTGCCGGGCTATCCGTTTCCAGCCGCTTCCGCAGGCGCAGGTACTTGGCGAGGCGCTGCATCAGCGGCTTTGAGAGGTATTTCACGGTCGCGTTGCCGCCCTTCATCCTGCGAACAACAAGCATCGCGTCATCCAGGCGGACATCGACGACGTCGAGGCCCACGAGCGCTTCCAGGCGCAGGCCGGTCTCGAGGAACAGATCGAGCATCATGTGATCGCGAACGGCGTGGTCGCACTTGGCCTTCGCGACGGTGTGGAGGAGTTGCTCCGCTTCCCTGGCGCTGAGCGTCTCCGACGGCTCGTGGCGTCCTGAGCGGTACTTCAAGAGCCGCGCCGGGCTCTGGCGGATATGGCCAGCGGCTTCCAGGAACGAGAAGAACGAGCGCAAGGACATCTTGATTTTATCCACGCTCGAGCGCTGGCGCGGTTTCCCGTCCGGCCTGAGCCGCCCCGCCGGCGACGTCACGAAGCGGAATAGCTGGTCGGGCGTGATGGTCTCCACGTCGCTCGGCTCGCCCTCGCGATCGAGCCACGTGCGCAGCATCCCGAGATCGCGCAGGTACGAGCTGACCGTGTGG
>JACQVR010000008.1 GCA_016209705.1 Planctomycetota bacterium | reverse complement strand
TCTCGACATCCCCTTGAATATCTCGACACGCTCCTAGGGAGAGGCCCGGAGACCGATTCCGCGCAGCCGGAGACTTCGCGATCTTGCGAAATGGAGCACCCGGGACCGGTGGACGGTGTCCCAACCTGCATCACCCATGAAACATTGGGCGCTTTTCATCCGTCTTATGATCATTCAGAGCCTCTTCGTCCGTACTAATATTGAGCGCTGGTAACTGTGCCGCGGATGAACCGATGACCCGCACGGATCCTTTCCTGGGGAAGACGCTGGGCGGGGTCCAGATTCGGGAAAAGCTGGGCTCCGGCGGAATGGGCTCGGTTTATCTCGGAACGCAGACCGGCTTGGGGCGCAACGTCGCCGTCAAGATCCTCCCCGAGCATCTGGCCAAGAATGCCGAGTACATCTCGCGTTTCCGCAGCGAGGCGGCCACCGCGGGGAAGCTCGAGCATACCAACATCGTCGCCATTTACGACGTCGGCTGCGAGGAGGGACTCTATTACATCATCATGCAATACGTGGAAGGCGAGTCCCTCCAGTCGATCATCGACGTGATGGGCGTGCTTCATCCGCGGGACGCCGCGCGGGTGGCGATCGGAATCCTCCACGGCCTGGGCCATGCCCACAAGGCCGGCATCGTCCATCGGGACATCAAGCCGGACAACGTCCTCATCACGGCGGACAATCAGCCCAAGATCCTGGACTTCGGGCTCGCGCTCGCCCTCGATTCGAACGTCCGCCACACCGCAAACAACACCGTCGTGGGCACGCCCTTCTTCATCTCTCCCGAACAAGCGCGAGGCAAGCCGGCGGACGCCCGCTCGGACATCTACAGCGTGGGAGTGACCTTTTACTACCTGCTCACGGGACGCGTCCCGTTCAACGGCCAGGATCCGCTGGCGATCCTGAACATGCACATCCACGAAACCCCCGTGTCCCCGATCAACCTGAACCCTCGCATCCCCCCGGCGCTGAACGAGATCGTGACCAAGATGCTCGCCAAGCGGCCGGAAGATCGGTATCCGACGGCGGACGCCGCCGCCAAGGCGATCCAGGCCTATCTGGACGGTCGCCTGTCCGCGCCCGCGTCCCGCTCCACCACGGCCCGCCCCGCCCGCCGATCCAGATCCTCGTGGTCGGCGTACGCGGCCGCCGTCGCCGGCGCGCTCGCCGTCATGACCGTCATCGGATGGACCGTGCGAAGGTCCACGCCGGAACCCGTGCGGCTTCCGACCGCGCGCCGCCCCGCGCCGGCGCCCGCTCCTCATCCCGACATCGACAAGGTGCGCCAGGAGGTGTCCGCCCTCCTGAAACGCGCCGAGCGCGAAGGCGCGCAGGATACGGCGATCTTCGCCGCCTGCCTTCAGGACATCGACGCGATCGCCGTCCGCTACGCCAACCTCAAGAACGAAGTCGGTCCCATCCTGGAGGAAGGCCGCGCCGCGTTGCTTCGCGAAGCGGAGCACCACGCCATTCGGTTCGAGCGGGAGATCCGCCCCCGAGTGGAAGCGGCGCGCCAGGAGGGAGACGTCCTTCTCGTGCGCAATCTCCTGCGCGATTTTCCCCGGGCGCTGGCGAGCATCACCCCCACGGGCCGGCGGATCGACGAAGAGATGCGGGCGGCCGAGGAGCTGCTGCAAAAGTGCATCGCCGAAGACTTCAAACACATTCCGGAGCGGATCGCCGAGGACGAATTCGACGAAGCCAACGCCCTGATCGAAAGGCTCCTCGCGGTGGCTCCTCCGGAATATCGCGAGCGGCTGCTCGAGCTGAAGAACGCCTCTTCCAACGCCGAGGCGGAACGCCGGTTCCAGATCCTGCCCAAGCTGGCGAATCAGGTCGCGGATCTGGAGAAGGAGGTCGCGACTCGGCTGGTTCAGGGCCGGAGCGATTCGGCGTGGATCGAGATTCTGGACTTCATCGAAAAGTACCCGCCGCGAAAACTCGCCGGCAGTCTGGTCCGGATGAGCTCGGTGCCGATTCCGACGATGCGCGAGATGATTCCCTCCAAGGCGGCGGAATCGGAGCTGGAATACCTCCTCGCCAGACTGGAACGGGATTATCCCGAGAAGGATGAAGACTTGCCCGCCTATCGGCTGCGGACGCTGGGCGAGGACATCCTGAGGCTGGAATGGCTGCGGCGGCGGGCGGAACAGGGAATCCAACGGCTGGCGGGATGCCGGATCTACCTCGAAACGTTCGGCGTGGACGGCAAGGTGGAATCCGGAGATCCTCCCCTCCTGGCTCCGGACCAGGGGGCGCCGCACATTTTGCGCGTGTCCGAACTGGTCTCGCGCGACGTCGCGTTTCTCGCGGCCGCCGCGGATCACGGTCCCAATCGCCCCATGGAAGCGGCGTTCCGCTCGGCCAATCAACGGCCGTTGTGCATGGCCATCGCGCTGGGCTACCTGTATTCCTCGGCCCTCGATCGGTACGCCAAGGCGCGCAAATGGATGACCCAGGCCAACGCGCACGGCATGGCGGTTCCCGCCTTCCGACTGGACGACCTGGATCTCGGCCTCGAAATGGAGCGGGAGCGGATGGCGCGGGAGCTGCTCGAAGACGTGCACCGCCACAAGGCCGCCAAGGAATTCCAGGACGCGCACAAGGCGTTGGACAAGGTCGAGGAAGAGCATCGGGACAAGGAGCATTACGCGATCCTGGCGTCCATCCTGCGCGAACACCGCGCCCTCCTCCTGCTGGATGAAGCGGATTACCACCGCATGCGGCAGGACTGGGCCAAAGTGAAAGAGCTCAGCCAGCGGCTGCGGCGGGAGCACGGGGACTACCGAATCGACGTGACCGATTCGCTCTACCACGAAGCGCTGCTGCATCTGGGCACATGGACGGCCGTTCCCCTCAGCCAGCCGACGGCCGCGAGCAAGTTGTGGGTGTGGGACGGCAAGGCGCAAGGCACGCGCGCGCCGGCCAAAGCCGAGAACAACGCCCTGGTGCTCACCGAAGCTGGCGGGTACCGCCCGCTTTTTCTGGATCCGAGCCGCACGGAAGGGGCGACCGGATTCCGCGCCAAGGTCCGCCTCAACCAGCAGCAGCAGGCGTTCGACATGGCCCTGCTGTTCGATGCGCGGGATCCGCTGGGCGACATGCGCCGGCTCGTGATCCGCTCCACCGGGCATCTCGAACTCTCCACGCGCGTGTCGGACCGGTGGGAGCTGGACGAGATCCGCGACCTTCCGGTGAAGCTGAAACCGCGCGAATTCTACGAGCTGGCGTTCGTCAGCGACGGCGCCGAAACCGTGTTCTACTTCGGTCCGCCGGGCGCGCCGGAGGCGATGTTTTCGATCCGCGCCGGCCTCACTCCCAAGAGCATGTTCGGCATCTGGGCGACCGCGGATTCGACGTTCATGGATTTGCAAGTCCGATGAAAGCTGATAGCTGACGGCTTCACGGGTTTGGCTTTTCAAGCCACCTCCCTCCGTAGAACAACGCCACGCCCGCACCGAGATAGAGAAGCTCCGCCTTGACGTTGGACATGGCGATTCCTACGCCCAGTCCGACGAGCACCGTCGCGAGTCCGAGAAGCTGGAGGGCGCGGCCGATCGCGACGCGCACGGCTAATCCTGGAGCGGAGGAGATGCGCGGAATTGCGAGAAGGCGAACATACGGCAAATGACCGCTCTAATTCTCGGATGAACCGCCAAAGCGATGAAGCGCCATTGGCCGACTTCTCGTTGCGGTTTGGCGCTTTGGGGGTTGACCCACTCCACGGAAAACCGCCTCCTCATGCCTCCCCGGACCCTTGCACCCAACGTCTCATTCGGGGTTCTCTTGGGGAGGAGCCTCCTCTTTCCGCGATTCCGGATCAGCGCCGCCACCCTTCCTCTTGGCGAACCGCTCCTTGAGCTTGGACATGTCGAGCCTTCTGGTCCCCTCGCAGCTGTCGCACTTGCGCGTGCCTCCGCAAATGGGGCACTTCTGCCCGCCGTTGCAGTTGGGACAAGGTCGGGAGCCGACGGCCGGCAGAATCACGCCGCGTCCCTGACAGTTGTAGCAGTCACCGTCCGACTGCCCCATCCACCAGCAAGCGGGACAAACTCCCGAGCCGGAACAGTACGAGCAGGTGACGGACTGGGGCCACGTGATGATGGCGCCGCAATTGCGGTCCGGACAGCGCGGCGTATCCGGCTCAATCGACATCTTGCAGACCGGGCATTGAAACTCGAACGTCCGCGTATCCTTGACCGCCGAGGTTCTGGGCGTCGCTCCCTTGAACAAGACATGGGCATCGCCTTGGCGGGAACAGCCCGCGGCCGTCAACGCCGCGGCGGCGATCAGCGCGGCCATGGACCGTCTCATGGCTCGTCCCTTTCAATAAGGATCAAGAAATATACCATCCTCGCCGTCGGCGACAAAGGTGCTTGTTTCGGTTTTTCAAGTGACGATGCCGAGAATGGTTCCATCGAAGGCCACGCGGCCGCGGACGAGTCCCTGGATGGCGCACTTGGCGATGCGGCGATTCATCTCGATCCCCCGCGCCACCAGCCAGAGGCGGTCGCCGGGCTGCACGGATACCCGAAAGCGCACGCCATCCACGCCGCCGAAGACCACGAGCCGATCCGCGCACTCCGGCTGAACCTTCTTGTAGAGAAAAACGGCGAGCTGTCCGGCCGCTTCGATCTGGACGACGCCCGGCATGATCGGGCGTCCGGGAAAATGGCCGGGAGCCCAGAACTCTTCGGAACGCGCGTCTTTGAACCCGACGGCCAAACGGGCCGGAAGATCAACCGCCACCACGCCATCGAGCAACGCCATGGCCCCGCGGTGCGGAAGGACCTCCCGGACGGCCTCGGCGGAATAGGCAACTTCCTGCGACTCGTACTTGGAGAGGTCCACGAAGGGCTTAGAAGGCATCGGGCTGAGATTCTATTCCCCCGCCCAGGGAAGGCAAGCACCTTCGCAACCTCCGGCCTCAATCATCCGGATGCCGGCCCTTCATCTCATGCTCGTTTCCGACAAGCCCTGATTCAGGAATTCGATGAACGAGTCCTTGAAGATTTCGCCGCCCCCGGTCTGCGCGCGGATCCGGCCGTCCGGCCCGAGGATGGCGTACCACGGCAGCGCGGTGGTGCCGAATCGCTCTTCCTGGATCTTCTGGTTGCGCCGATCCGCTTCCGTCCATCGATCGGTGTACAGTTCGGCGAACACGAAATTCCGCAGCACCTTTTGCACGTCCGGCAGGGCAAGGACCTTGCCCTTGTTGCTGAGGCACGTCTTTCACTGCGCCCCGGTGAACTCGACGAAGATGGGCTTGGCCCGCTTGCGCGCCTCCGCCTCCGCCGTCTCCAGATCGTGGAAGATCCCCTCACCGGCCTCGTTCGATACGGCCGGCGCCGCCGACGCGGTCAAGTCCGGAGGCAGCGCGAAATCGAGCAGCGGCGTAGGCCGCCCGAACACCCCTCCCAGACAATAAACGGTGAGGATCCCGAAGACGATGGCGGACATGAGCCGCGGAAAGCCCACGGCTTGAAGGGGGGCGTCGTCCTTCATCCGGAAAAGCCCGAGCAGGTACGCGGCCGTCATCAGCGCGATCGCCACCCAAACGACCAGCACCATCTGGCGGGTGAAGAATCCCCACTGGAACACGATGTCGGCGTTCGCCAGATACTGCGTCGCCAGCGCCAGCTCCAGGAAGCCTCCCGTCACCTTCACGGTCTGAAGCCATCCCCCGCTTTTGGGAATTTCCTTGATCAGCGACGGGAAGAATCCCATCAGGAAGAATGGAAACGCCATGGTGGCGGAATAGGCCAACATGGCGACCAGACCGGACATCCGCTGGGTGCTGCCCGCGGCGATCGTGAAGATGGTCGCGGCGATCGGGATCGTGCAGGTGAACGTGACCACCGAGAAGAGCAGGCCGAGAAGGAACGCCCCTCCGGCGCCGTGCTTGGGACCCGACCCGGTCAGCCTCGACGTCAAACCCGACGGAAGCCTCAGCTCGAACACGCCGAACAGCGTCAGCGCAAAGGCGAAGAACAGCCCGGCGATGCCCAGGTTGACCCACGGATTGGAGCCGAAAATCTGCGCCCCGCGCGGCCCCAGCGCGACCGTCAAGAGGAATCCCAGGCCGGTAAACGTGACGATGATGCCGAGCGCGTACAGCGAGGAAAGAAAAATCCCGTGGGAGCGCGACTTCCCCGCCTGCTTGACGAAGAACGTCAACGTGATGGGAATGAGCGGATAGACGCATGGCTGCACCAGCGAGAACAAACCTCCGCCGATCGCCAGAAGAAGAAATGCCCAGAATCCCTTCCGCGCGTACTCGAGCTCCGCGGCCTGCGCGGCCCGGCTCGGGCCCGGCCCCTGGGAACCGAGAACGACCTCCCCTTCCAGAACGTTCACGTCCACCTTGAAGGGAATTTCGAACGGCATGCAGCTTGCGGGATCGCAAACCTGTCCTCGAGTGACGCCGGTCAAAGTCAAAGGTCCGGGCTTTGCCTCGGCTTTCAGCCGCACGGGAACCTCGAACGTCAAGGCGCCTTCCAGCTCGATAGCGTCATAGTCGAGCTCTTTGTCTACGACGTGCTTCCCTGGAGGTTCAATGACTCGGCCCGCCCGCTCCGCCGGCACCCCTGAGTCGAAGACCCACTCGATCGGAGACCACGAGCCGTTGGCCGAATAGACGTGCCAATCCGGGTCGGTGGAGACATTCACGATCAGGCGGAACTCTTCGCCGATCTTGACCGCCTCCTGAGAGGCTTTCACGCTTTCGATGCGAATGAGCTGGCGTTCTTGAGCTTGGGCGGCCGCACCGGCCAACAGTAGCGTGACGACAACCTTGCCAACGTGACGCATGTTCATAGTCGCTCTTTAAACCCGCCTCGCCCCTCCATTATTCCGGCTCCTGGCTTCCGGCTCCTGGCTCCTGGCTTCCGGCTCCTGGCTCCTGGCTCCTGGCTTCTGACTCCTGGCTCCCGGCTTCTATCTCTTGAACTTCTTGAGCGCCTTGTCGAAGTACTTCTGGACGGTGGCGGGCTGGTCGTGCTCGAAGATGGCGAACAAACCGAGCGGTTCCGTGGCCATGTCCTTGTCCCGCGGATCGTAGATCCCGAGGGTGGGCAACGTGCGGAATCCGTATTTCACTTTCACGGGATTGCTGTCCTCTTCCGTCGCCGCCATTTCAACCCACAGGCATTTATCCACGCGGGATTTCAACTTCTTGCGGATGTTCTCGGCGAGCTGACGGACGTCGGTCTTTCCGTCGTGAAAGTAGATGGCCACGGGCATCTTGCGTTCCTTTCCCGATTCCACGGCCTCTTCCAGCGAAAACGTCCAGAAAGAGGGAACGCCGGGGAACTGCTCGGCGATCTTGCGGAGCTGCGCCGCCACCCGCGCCGGATCGCCCAGCTCGATCTCCTTGTACGGCGCGCCGTCTGGTTTGGCGACCGTAAGCGTGGGCATGGCGGAGACCGAGTACTTGGTCCTCAGATCTTCGTGCGCGCCTTCCTTCGAGCAGTCCACGAACACGGGGACCGACTTGTGCGCCTCCCGAATCACGTCGTCGGATGAAAAGACCGTGTCGTCATATCCCTTGCAAATAGGGCCGCCGTCATGGAAATAGAAAAGGAGCGCCTTCTGCTGGAGCTCGGCCTTCTTCCGGGCCAGGGCCATGTCGCGGAACCATTCGACCTTGCCGCCCGGCCCCGCCTGAAGAAACGCCCACGCCGCCATGATCGGAATCAGTTTCATGGTCTCCTCCGAAACGTCCCAAGTATAGCTCCCGGCCGGTCGGGCGCAACTCTCCGAAGCCCGCCTCCGCAGCCGAGGAGCGGCCGCTACGGCGTGGCGGAGGCCCGCAGGGCGAAGGAGGGCAACCCTCCGCCCGCGCTCCCCTTGAATCGCCCGCCCTCGACGGTTAAAGTGTTCCTTTACATATCTACGGTTGAGTCAGGGGAGGAGGAGCCATGTCCTTGCACGAAGCCCGCTTGGCGGCTGTCCGCAACATCGCGGCCCAGCGTCCCGCGCCGCCCATGGTGGACTATTCGAAGCGGCCGGCGACGGAGGTGTACGGAGAGAACGTCTTCAGCATGGCCGTGATGCGGGAGACGCTGCCGAAGAAAGTATTCCAGGCGCTCCTGCGCACCGTCGAGCACGGCGAGAAGCTCGATCCGAATCACGCCGACACGATCGCCAACGCGATGAAGGATTGGGCGATCGGCCACGGCGCCACGCACTTCACCCACTGGTTTCAGCCGATGACCGGCCAGACCGCGGAAAAGCACGACTCCTTCATCATGTACACCAACGAAGGCCGGGCCATCGCGGAGTTCTCCGGACGCAATCTGATCATGGGCGAGCCGGACGCCTCCAGCTTTCCGTCCGGCGGCCTGCGCGCCACGTTCGAGGCCCGCGGCTACACGGCATGGGATCCGACCAGTCCGGCGTTCATCATGGAGAGCATCAACGGGAAGACGATGTGCATCCCGACCGCGTTTTGCGCGTACAACGGGCAAGCGCTCGACGAGAAGACGCCGCTCCTGCGCTCGCTGGACGCGCTGAACAAGCAGGGCGTGCGGCTCCTGCGCCTCCTGGGCAACACGCACGTGCGTCGCGTCACGGCCACGCTGGGCCCGGAGACCGAATACTTTCTCGTGGACCGCAACTTCTATTTCCTTCGGCCGGACCTCATCAACGCGGGCCGGACGCTCTTCGGGGCCAAGCCTCCCAAGGGCCAGGAAATGGAGGATCATTACTTCGGTTCGATCCGTCCCCGTATCCTGGCGTTCATGATGGAAGCGGAATACGAGCTCTACAAGCTGGGCATCCCGATCAAGACCCGGCACAACGAGGTGGCGCCCGCGCAGTACGAGATCGCCCCCGTTTACGAGCGCTCCAACCTAGCCGCGGACCATAACATGCTCGTGATGGAGACGCTGCGCAGCGTGGCCATCCGTCACGGCTTGATGTGCCTGCTGCATGAGAAACCCTTTTCGGGAATCAACGGCAGCGGCAAGCACAACAACTGGTCGATGGCCGATGATGAAGGCAACAACCTGCTGGAACCGGGCCACACGCCCGAAGAGAACGCCCAGTTCCTCGTGCTGCTGGCGGCGATCATCCGCGGCGTCAACAAGCACGCGAAGGTGCTGCGCGCCTCCATCGCGCACGCCGGCAACGATCACCGGCTGGGCGCCAACGAGGCGCCTCCGGCGATCATCAGCATCTATCTGGGCGACACGCTGACGGAGGTCGTGCAGGGCTTGATCAGCGGCGTGCGCGGCACGCGCGGCGGCCGCAAGACGCTCGACATCGGCGCGGAAGCCCTACCGACGCTTCCGCGGGACGATTCCGACCGCAACCGGACTTCTCCCTTCGCGTTCACCGGCAACAAGTTCGAGTTCCGTGCGGTGGGCTCGTCGCAGAACATCGCCCGGCCGAACGCGTTCCTGAACACCATCATCGCCGATTCGCTGGGATGGATGGCGGATCAGATCGAGAAGCTGACCCAGTCAGGGAAGAGCCTTCACGACGCCGTCCAGCAGCTCGTGCAGGAAACGCTGGCGGAAAACCAGCGGGTGCTCTTCAACGGCGACAATTACGCCAAGGAATGGCACGCGGAGGCGGAGCGGCGCGGATTGCCGAACCTGCGCCACACGGTGGAGGCCGTGGCGCCGCTTCTGGAGCCCGAAACCAAGGCGCTCTTTTCAAAGCACGGCGTGTTCTCCGAGGAGGAATTGCAGAGCCGCTACACGATCATGCTGGAGACGTACTGCAAGACGCTCAACATCGAGGCGCTGATGACCTCGAACCTGGCGCGCACGATGATCCTGCCCGCCGTGATCCGGTATCAGCACGACGTGGCGCGGACCATCGAGCTGACCCGCAACGCGCTGAAGGCGTCGCCGGAGCTGCGCGTGGAGGAAGACCTACTGCACGACCTCTGCGCGCGGGCCTCGAGGCTCAAGGAAGCGGTGGATCGGCTGGACAAGGTTCGCGGCGAGACGGACGGCCACGGCGACGTGGCGGCGCACGCGCGTTTCTATCGGGAGAAGGTGCTGCCGGCGATGGACGCGGTGCGCGAGCAGGCGGACGGGCTCGAGCTGGTGGTGGACGACGCCTACTGGCCGCTGCCCAAGTACCGCGAGATGCTCTTCGTGTACTGATGAGCTTGGAGCTCGAAGCTTGAAGGCGGAAGCCACGACGCGCCCGGCGCCTGTTACGACAGGTTTGTTACGATATTATTTGAAAATGTTTTGTAACAGGCGCTGCGTCCACTCCGCAGGTCAGCTCCCGGATGCACGTTTCGATACCTTTCTCAGCGCCACGAAAGCCGTTATACCCACGCCGAAAAGGATGCTCACTCCCAGCCAGAGTCTCCCTTGACGGACTCCCCCCTCCGCCGCGACATCGGCATCGTCGGTCGAATTCACTGGCGCATCCCGCGCCGAAGATTTCAGCGCCTCACTTTTCCTCTCAGCCGCTTCGCGCTATGAACGGCCGAATTCGCGTGCCCGGAATCGGCGCTCTCCACGATACCCTTCTCGGACATCAAACCTGGCACATGGGCCGCTGTTTACAAGACCAGCCCGGCTCCGTGTTTGCGCAGCCACTTCTCCCGCTCGCGCCATGCCGGACACAACCCGCCCACGCGCGCCCAGAACCGTGGCGAATGATTCGGCTCCCACAGGTGCGCCAGCTCGTGGCAGACGAGGTAGTCCACGATTTCCGGCGGCGCCAGCATTAGCCGCCAATTGAAGGAAAGCCGGCCGGACGTCGAACAACTGCCCCAACGCGTCTTCTGGTCCCGCACCACGACGGATCGGACCGCCAATCCATGGCGAGAGGAGAGATCGCGCACCCTCCGCTCCAGCTCCCACTCCGCCTCGCGGCGATACCATCCTACCAGCGCCCGCCGGATCGACCGGTCCACCGGCGTCGGAACCGTGACCATCAGCGAGTCACCCAGCCTTCCGACCCGCGTAGGCCCGCGAGCCACGTCCAACCTCAAGTTCGTTCCCAGGAACGGAACTTCCGCGCCGTGCGCCAGGCGGCGGACCGGCATGACGCGTGCCCAACGTTCCGCCCGGTCGAGCGTCCGCAGCACCCACGCCGCTCGCGCCCGCAATAGCGGCTCAGCCTCCGCCGCCGCCATGCGCGCCGGCAGGATCACGCGCACCCCGTCGCGAACGGTCACCTCGATCCGCGGATGGCGCGCGCGGGCACTGACACGGAGGGCGTATTTGACACGGCGAGATCCAAAGGTGATCTCGCTTTCGAAGGTTGCCGAACGGCCCTGATGAAGATTATTGCCGTCTGAGGAATCGGCGGACGTCATCGTGGTTGCCCAAAAGCGCCAACGCGACTTTGGAACCTTCCTGGACGTAAACGATCCGCAACGCCAAGCCGGCCCTTACCTCGAACACGCCGGGCCCCAGTTTCTTGAGGCCCAGTCCGACGGGAGTATGGTTACTTTTCAGGACCTGGGCCAACTGTCGCAGGGCTTCGTCGACCAACCTTTGTTGCGGCTCCGCCAGCTTGTGATAGGCGCGCCGAAAGCGGTCGGTCGATACCAGCACCCGGACCATGGGGTCAGCGCTTCCGTTTCAGATCCTTGATCAGCGCCTCCATGGAACGAAAGCGACGATCCCCGGGATGGCCCTTCAAGACATCGGACTTGAAACGCTCCAGCACCTCGGGTGGTATCTTGGCCTCGATCTCCACCGGCCGCAATACGATGGCTCCCCTTTCGTATTCCGCGTCGAAGTAAACGTCCTCCGGCCCCACGCCGGCGCGGTCCAAGAGCGCCTTGGGTAGTGCTACCTGGTTTTTGACCGACTTCTTGACCAACATCTCGCCACCCACGTTCCTGAATTGGGTTGTACTTCAAAATTGTTGTACTATTGTACAAACACCACGACACGCTTGTAAAGGACGTTCGAGATATACCAGGGTCGGTCCGAGGGACTCGCCGAGATTGGTCTTCAGCGGTTCATTTCACCATATCCTCCAGCCGCCCGATCCGCAGGCCGCCGTCCACGACGCGATAATAAAGATCCAGCGACTTGAGCCACCGATCCAACACCGTCCCCACCGGCTCGTCCGCCGCGCTGACTTTCGCCTCCGCAACCGGGGCCCGCACCTCCACCTTCATCCCCAGCTCGATCTCGAGCCGCTCGATCAGCTCCGGCAGCGTCGCGCCCGCGACCGACATCCGCTGCGCGAGCTGCCAGCGCGCCAGCGCGTCGCCGCTCGGCGCGCGCTCGCCCAGGCGGCGCACGACTTCCGGCATCGTGATCGCGCGGATCTCCGCCACCTCGATCCGGGACGTATCCGCCATCTTCTGGTACCACCTCAAGACCTCCGTCCGGAACCGTCGGTCCGCCGCGGCCCAATGCAGGATGCCGTCCGCCGATTCCACCGCGCCCGCCTGGAAGCCCTCGAACACCAGATCGGCCAAGCTCGTGTCGCCCACGGCTTCACGAAGGAGCGCCTTCCACGTCGAATGCCGAGCCAGATCCATGTTCTCCAGCGCCCGCGCGGCCAGCCACCGTGTCTCCACGTCCCGCCGGGCCGCCTCGACCCGCCCGGCCAACGACGAACCCGCCGCCCGCACGGCCTGATCGCACCTCAGCCAACCGTGCAACACCGTCACGGGCGCCGACCGGAGCGCCGACATCACCAGCGTCCCGAACGAAGCGCGCGCTTCCACCAGCTCGATGATCCGGCCCGCATCCACGACGACCCCATGCTTGCGGATCGCTTGAATCACCGAAGCCAACCCTTCCACTCCCGGGGCCAAATCGGCCGTCTCCGAACCCTCCATCGACCGGCCGTCCAGCACGCGAAGCCGCGCTTCGACGCCCGCCGCCCGCGCCTCGGGCTGATACATCGGCTCCGCCTCCGGTGGAAGCGCGCGCGCATCTCCGGCCACGGACGCCCGCGCCAGGTAGTAGATGTGGCTCGTCCCGGCGGGAAGCCTTTCGATGAAGAAATGAGTTTCGTAATCGCGATGCTCCACGGCCGTCTCCATCACGCCTTCCGGAAGCTCGAACGTCTCCGCCGAGATCTCGGGAAGGAAACGACGCCGCGCCAGGATCTCCTCCAGCAGCGCCAGCGCCCATTCCGTCTCGGCTCCCGCGTCACCGACCGCGCGGCGATATTGCTCCAGCCGCTCCGGCCACTCCTCGCCGGGATAGACGCGATCCGACAACCTCGCCGACCACGTTCCTTGACCGGGATTCCGCACCGCGGCGTCCGGAACGGGCTCGAATCCCATCGGGCGCGGATCGCTGAGCCGCACGTATCGCCGCTCCTCGGGCGACCGAACCGTCAGGCGAACCAGCACCGGAGCGCCCGCACGAACCGCTCCTTCGACACGCTTCCATCCGGACGGCGTCCGCGCGAAATATTCTCTCTCCACTTCCAGTCCGCGACGGACCGGCCGAGCGGAGCCCACCTTCCACAGCCCCATCAGAACGGCCGTGTAATAGGCGGAACCGTCGCCTTCGTACACCAGACGCAGCACCACGCGCGCGCCCCATGGCTTGGCGGGCGGAGGAGACAACGTCACGCGCCCATCGAACGCGGGATCGGGCCGGCCGGGAAGGACGAGTTCCTTGGCCTTCTCGCCATCGACGAAGACGTACATCCGCCCGGGCCCGAATTCCACCGGCGACGGGCGATTCAACACCGCGCACAGGCCGAGAATCGCGGTCGCCCCTTCCATCGTCGTCCGCCATCCACGTCCGCGACGCGACGCCAACAGGAACCGAACGGCATCCCCAACATCTCCGCCTCGAACGGCCCGAAGTTGCAGGAGAAAGGAAGCCGCCGCCACGTCCACGGGCATGGCGCTCTCCACGCTCGCCGTCAAACGGACCGCTTGGGGTTCCAATCCCAGCTTATGGCACGCCAGCGCCAGAACCGCGCCGTCCGCCGGATCGCGCGGCTCGTCGCGGCTCGCAAGCATCGCCACCAGACGGCGCGTCTCCCGCGAACCCACCTTCCACGCCGCGTCATGTTCGGCCAAAGCCAGCGCGAGGTACGCCGGACCACTGACGCGCGACGATACAGGCACGGACCGCAGCCCTTCGATGTCCCCCTTGAACAAAAACGCCTCCAACTTGTTTCGCGCGTACGCGGCGGCGCGATCGGCGAGCGCCTGATCCACATCGATCCCGCATGGCCGGCACACCGCCAATCCGTGGAGGACATACGCCGTCATGGCGGGATTCGAGGCGTCGCGCTCCCACCATCCCCAGCCGCCGTCGGGATGCTGGAACAGATAGAGCCGCCGCAAGCCCTCCGCGAGGACGGCTGGCAGCTTGTCCTTCCACGGATGGGGAACGTCCGCCCCCAGCGCCCGACTCGCCGCGACCGCGGGAAGAAACCGGCTCATCGTCTGCTCGACGCATCCATGGGGATATTCGATCAGCGACGCCAACCCTTCGATCACCGCCGAATGAATCCCCGCGTCAAAGCGCAGCCGCAGCTCCAGCGATCCCGGCACCGGATCGGCCGGAAGCACGAACGTCTCCTCTCTCGGCACGCCCGAAGAAACCGTCCCCGAGCGCCCCTCCAGAAACGGAATCCCGTACCGCCGGCAAGGCACAGCCAGCGTCACGGCGTCTTTCAGTCCATCCGCCTCCGCCTCGAACGTGAACTTCGCCTCCTCCACCGGATGGTCGAACGCGACCAGATATTCGACCCGCCCGACCTCGCCCGATTCCACTTCCAACTCCGGCGAAGACACCGGCTTGATCGGGAACGGGCACGCCAGCGCGCATCGAACCGACCGGCGTTGCGCCGTCCCATTGCGCACGAGCCCGGTCACGACGGCGGTGTCGCCTTCCAACGCCGCGCGCGGAAGCACGAGCCGGACGTGGAAATCCTGACGAACCCGGACGAGCGACCGCGCTTCGCCGACCCGATGGTCCTTGGTGATCCCGCGCGCGGCAAATCGGAACGTGGTCAAATGATCCGGAAGCTTGAACGTCGCGACCGCCCGCCCCTCGGCATCCGTCTTAAGGTGAGGACTCCAGAACGCCGTCTCGACGAATTCGGCACGGAGGGCGCGTCTCTCCCGCTCCGGGGCGCCCCCTTGTGCCTCCGCATCGTGGAAAGCCAAGTTCGACGTCGGCTCCGAAAAAGAGAAACCGCGCGACAGGCGGGCGGGCCGGCGGTAGCGATGAAAAAACTCGCGCGCGTCCGGCGCCGCGTCGGGCTCCACGCCGTACAACGCCTCGTCCACCACCCCGAGCGAGATCTCGCAGTCCGGAACGACGCGACCGGACGCATCGACCGCGCGCACCGTCACGGCGCATTCCTCGCCCGGCGCGTAGTCCGGCTTGTTCGTCAGGACTTCGAGCGAGATCCATCGATCGACGGGCGGAACGACGAGCCGCGTTGAAGCCGACAGCAGCCGGTTGTTCCGGACCGCGCAGGCCGTCACGCCGACGTCGGGCCCGTAACTGTCGACGATCGGAATCTTGACCGCGGTCTCGCCTTGCGCGACGCGCACAAGCTGGATTCTCCGAATCGCGCCCGTGGCCAGCAAAAGCAGCACGTGCTGGTCGGGTCGCGGCGCACGGATGGTCAGGATCGCTTCCTCTCCCGCACGATAGAGCGCCCGATCCGCCAGCACCTGAAGCTCGGCCTCTTCGGTACGCGGGAGGACGCGCAGAGGAACGTCCTTCCATTCCCATTCCTCACCCGCGCGGACGCCCACGCGAAGCCGCCGGGACGGGTTCGGGATCGGATAGGCGCACGTCCCGAATCCTTCGGAATCGAGCGAAACGATCGCGGCGAATCGGCCGTCGCTATTCTCCATTTCCTCCACGCGCAGCGCCTTCGCTCCGGGAAGGCGGAACCGCAGCTTGGCGGTCTCGCCCGGCGCGTACGCGGGCCGGTCAGGGGTAACTTCAAGTCGCACCGCGGGTGAAACGACTTTGATGCGCGCCGTTCGCGCAACCAGCCGGCGGGAGAGATCGGCCGCCGCGACGCGCACTTGATAGGACGGCGCCGCGCCGCGATCGGTCACGAAGCGGAAGCGGGCGCGCCCTCCGGCGTCCGTCTTCAAGGTCCGAGCCTCCGACAGTGTGGGTTCCGCCGCTTGGATATCCTCCACCCACGCCGCGGGATCCGGTTCGCGAATCTGCTCCGCCCAGATCTGAAAGGACACGTCCACGCCGGCCAGAGGATCTCCGGACCACGTGCGCACGGAGGCTTCCAATTCGGCTTCCCCTCCCGCTGGGACGGTCTCCGGATGTCGGAGCGCGATTTCGAATTCGGGCTTGCGGAACGCTTCGACGGAAAAGGACGGCACGGCCGGCGCGCCGTTCACGAGCGCCGTCACGTCCATCCCTTCCACTTCTCCCGGAAGGGTGAATGCTCCGCTGAGCGTGCCGAACTCGGTCACGGCGAACCGGCGCGCGAACAGAATGCGGTCGCCGGCGACGAATTCGACCAGCGCCTCCGGACGCTCGTACGGCCGCAGCCCTTCGCTGTCGAGCTGGCGCAACAGACTTTTAAAGCGGACGAGATCGCCGGGCCGGTACACGGGCCGATCCGTCAGGACGAGCGCCTTGAGCGCGCCCGCGTTCGGCGCGAGCGAGTACGCCGTCTCGACGCGCGAGACCGTCCGCTCCCCGGCCGACTCCGCGCGAATCGTGTAGGCGTAGCCGGGCTTCCATTCCGGAGCGACCGGCCACGAGAAAATCCCGGCGACGGCCGTCGATCCGCGGAACTCGATACGCACGTCCGGATGATCGCGCCACAGCTCGGAGGCGCGTCGATGTCCGTCCGCGTACGCGCGGGTGGGATCCGGTTCCGGCGGCCGGTTCGCCCATCCGGCCTCGAATCCCCGCCGGAACTCGCCGGTGCCGGCGTCTTCCGGCGTCCACTCGTAACGTCCCTCGATCACGCCTTGAAGCGCCAGATCGGGAACCGGCGTTCCGCTCACGCGGTCCGCGGCGAAGAGGACGACCCGGTCGAGAGCCACGTGCTGGACCAGCACAACGTCGGTGACCACGAACGTGGCTACGGCGGCGGCGGGACAGTATCGCGCTTCGGCCACAACGGCGTAGCGGCCGGGTTCGCGATGAGGGATCTCCACGGTCACGCGCGACGCGGGCTTTCCGTTCTCGGACAACGGCGCGAACTGCGCCTCCCATTCCCGCACCAAGGCTTCTCTCCGCAGCTCCCGATCGACGGCATAAAGCCGCAGGCGGATCGGTCCGTGATAGGCCGTGTGCAGAGCGAGCTCGGGAGCGGCGTGCGTGGAAAACGGCCTCTCGGGAAGAGGCTCGAAATAGAACTCGGCCTCGCCCGGACGGGCGTTCAGAAGGGCGTCCGCTTCGGCGGCCTTGCGCGCGGCGCGGGGGTCCGATCCGATGATCGGCTTCCACATGTCGATGGCGCGCTCGAATTGCCGCTCGCGGTACAAGGCGTCGCCGATCTGAAACCGAGCTTCGTCTTCGTTCGGCGACAGGAGTTCGTCGTATGAAATCTCCCCCAAGGCGTATCGCGTGGCGTCCGCCAGGGCCTCCAAGCGGTCCAGCGTTTCATCCGGCTTGGCTCCTCCCCGCCGGCGTTCCGCCATCGCCGACAGAAAACGGTAAGTGATTCTTGAAAGCTCATCCGGTTCCACGCCGTCATGCGCCGCGTCGAAGGGAGTGGGAATTCGCCCCTCCTGGAGGACGCGCTCCTGAAACAGCCGCATGGCGGCGGGGAGGCGCACGTCCAGGAAACGCGCTCTCATGGCCGGATCTTTTCCCGTGAGGTCCACCGGGTCGAGCGCCTCCGCGGCCGCGGCGATGTCGCCGCGCTCCATGAGCGCCTGAGCGATTTCCAGCCGCGCCAGATCGGCGGCCCCGACGCCGGCGGGATCGTCGGGATAGGAACGGATGGCCTCCGCCGCCAGATCTGTGCGGCCTTCTTTCAGAAGGGATCGGATCCGCTGCGTCACGTTGAGACGGACGCGCGCGGATTCTCCGTCTCGCGATAATGCGGCAAGCCAGACGCCGGCCAGTACGACGGCGGCGGCGACGGCGGCCAGTGCGGCGCGCGGCCACAATCCCCGTTTCGGCGCCAGCGCCTGAAGGCGCTCGACCACTTCGGGAGGCGCCGGCGACTCCGGCATGTGAGCCTTCAGATTGTCGGCTTCGGCCTCCAGGCGCTTCAGATATGCGGCGCATGAAGTGCACGCTTCCGCGTGACCGCGAACGGCTTTCGCATCCGCTTCCTCGAGGCCGGATTCGAAAAGCTTTTCAAGCTGATCGGAGCTGGGACAGCTCATCGAAACGCCCTCCGCAGGTTTTGCTTGGCGCGATAGAGCAGGACGCCCGCGTGGTTCGGGGTGACGCCCAGGATCTCGGCGATGTCACGGTTGGAAAATCCTTCCTGGAACCGCAGCGTCAGGAGCAGCCGATCGTCCGGATGGAGCGAATCGAGGGCGCGCCGGATCTGGATCGGCGAGAGGTCGTGATGCAGGGGCGGCTCGGGCGGGCCCGCCGGCGGATCGTGGCGCAGGAGTTCCGTTCGGTGCCGCTCGCGCAAGACGTCCACGGAGGCGCGATAGGCGATCGTGAAGACCCAGGACCGGAACCGGTCGCGCCGTCCGTCGAAGCCGTTCAGTCCGCCCAGGACCTTGAGGAACACCGTTTGAAGCACATCTTCCACGTCCGCGGCTTGGTTCAGCATGCGGGAGACGAATCGATAGAGCGGCGGCGTCAGCGTCCTGATCATTTCATTCAGAGCCTCGGGACGTCCTTCTTTGAGGTCCTTCATGGAGAACCGCGCGTCCCGGGCACGCTCCGAAGGTTCGCGTTCCCTATCGTTAACGGACATGAGGGGGTTCCATTACAGCAAAAAGTATTACTTCTCTCTCAAGAAGTGCTATGGGCTTCGCGCGAGATCACAGCTCCTTCGGATCCAGCCCGGTACGCTTAGCGATCCGAGCAAGCATTCGCGGGCCGATCTCATCGCGATCATGGAAGGCAAAAACAAAGTCGGGCCAGCCGGAACGAGACCAGACGCGGTGAGACCCGCCGCTTTTCCGTTTGACCGACCAGCCGATGCGATGAAGGGCAGCAAAAACCTCCTTCGCCTTGGAGGAGGGCCACCGGCTCATGCCGAAGAGGTGAAAAGTTCCTTGAGTTCGGGGATGCTTTCCCCATGGTCAAGGCGGTCGGCGAGCACCCGGAGCGCCAAGGCTTCCACCTTCGCGACGGCCTCCTGCCGGGTCTTTCCGTATGCCATGACGCCCGACAATTCAGGCACCTCGGCTATCCACCGTCCGTCTTCCTCGCGCTCGATCTCGATTCTCATGCGGATCACCTTCCCGATGCCGCCAGATTATCCCACCTGGATTCGGTAAGCAAGGGGCACGCTCTGCTTGGGGATAGGGGGATGCACGCAGATGAGGAGATAAGATCCGAACTCGCGTCTCTTCATCGGTCCGTATCTCCAGATCTCCCTCATCTCCACATCTCCTTGTGAATCCGCCGGCGCGAGGGCCCCGCTCAGCACCCGTACCTATTGCATCATCACGCAAGAGGTACGCTACTTTTAGCGCTGTCAAGCAGGGTGTTCCTCCGGTCCGGACGGACCGGCGCTTCACGGCCGCCGGGACCCGACGGTCAGCCCGGACGGCAAAAAATTACCATAGATGAGAATGTGCGTTTCGGAAAACCCGTCATCAAGGGTACGCGCATTGCGGTAGCCACCGTGTTGGGCCACCTCGCCGCCGGGGATAACCCCGATGAGATGGCCGAGGACTACGGCATTACGAAAGACGATGTCCTTGCCTGCCTGGCGTATGCGCTTCTACTCGTTGAAGACGAGCATATCCAGGCGGTGTGGTAGGTGAAATGTCTGGTCGACGAGGCGCTGCCTCGCTCACTCGCCAAGGCCCTGCGTGACACGGGCACCGAAGCCACTGACGTTCGCGACGTTGGACTGAGAGGACGGCCGGACTCGGAGATTTTCGCCCCATGCGGTCGCCAGCCATTCGGTTCTTATCACCCTGGATACCGACTTCGCGGACATCCGACGGGTTCCGACTGACGCTCACTTCGGTATCGTCGTGGCTCGTTTTCCTGAGCAGGTGTCCCGAAAGACTCTGGTCGCGACCATCGTGCAAGCTATGAAGTCAATTTCGGATTTGAATCTCGCGCAGACGCTGGTGGTTGTTCGGCCCGGGAGTCTCCGCGTGCGTCGCAAGCGGTAGCAGCAAGCTATACATCAGCGGACTTTAACCTGCGCGACGCCGGTCGCGTGGATCCGTCTCAATCTCCCAGCCCCAGCGCGAAACGAAGGGCTGCATCGAGGGCGCGCAGTTTCGGCGCGGGCAGCGCCGATACGCGTACGGAAAGCGCCCGCTTGGGTATCGTCGTAAGCACATCAACGTTGACGGCGCCCCGCTTGGGCAACCCCTCCGGCGGACCCACCGGCACTTCCACCGCAAGATGGCGGATGCACGTCGTGATCGGGGCCACGATTACCAGTTCCCGCACCGCGTACGCTTCGTCTCGAGACAGCAAGACCACGGGGCGCCGGCCGGCGGGACGAGGCAGGTTCGCCCACCAAATTTCGCCACGCCTCATTATTCCCACGGCTCCCTGGCCAGTAGGCGCACGGCCGAGGCCTCCGCGGCTCGGACCTCCGCTTCCGTCTCAGGAACTCGGGTGTACCCCTCAAGATAACACCGCGTCCGCTCCTCCAGACGCGATTGCCGGAGCAGGCTCAGCACCGCGCGGCGCACCAGGGCGCTCCGCGACTCTCCCGTAGCCTCGCGCAGCCGCTCGATCTCCTTCAAGAGGTCTCGTTCCAGGCTGATCGCGATCCGTGTAACCCGATTCATATGAATTTCATCATACCGTAGTATTACTCTCTTTCAAGGCTTACATGAGCCCGGCCTGACGACGGGCGATAGGACCGCGCCCCAGAGATAGGTGTCCGGTTATTCTGGGGCGCGGAGTCCTAAGTCCGAAGTCCCACGTCCCGAGTCCGGGTCCCTCTGATACTCCCCATCGAGTCCCGCGTAAGCGAGGATTCGCAGTCCATGGGAATCTCCACCACACGGCCGGCGCCGTTCGGCTCGGCCGTCGCGCCCTTCGCCGTTTCGAAAGCGTAGCAGAGCAATCCTATCGGGCGGTTTTTTGGAGACGCATCAAAGGGCTGTACGGTCTTGACTCGCACCACCTTTCCCATGACCGAATTTTACTCCAGATGAAGGACTTACAACTTCCTCTTATTGCGGCGTCTCTTTGGGCGGTTCCTTCGGCGGCTCGGGCGGCGTTTCTTTAGGCGGCTCGGGCGGGGTATCTTCCTTGGGCGACTCCTTAGGAGTTTCGGCGCCCTTCTCTTCCGGCTTCTTCTCCTCCGGCTTGGGCTCCTGGCCTTCCTCTTTTTTCTTCTCCCCTTCTTTCTTTTCCTCGCCTTCCTTCTTCTCGTCAACCGCCGGCTTCTTCTCGTCCTTCCGCTTCACGAGGTCCGCGCGGCGCTTGCGCAATTTCTTGAAGCTCTCGCCGGAAATGATGTAGTACCAGTTCGCGAACCGCCGGGCCAGCTCCTGCTCGCGCTTCTTGCCGTCTTCGAGCTTCTTCGCGCACTCCTTCACCTTGCGTTCGTAATCCTCCTGATCGCGCTTCTTTTCGTCCTCCGGCTTGGGCGTGCCGTCCTGCCGCGTCTCCGATGGAACCTTCACCTCGGGCACCGCGTTCTCGTCGAAGCTGGTCCGGATGAGCAGATAGCGGCTCTCCTTGTCCACCTCCCGCCCGGCGTCGGCCTCCGTCACCACGTCCCCGAACCACAGTCGATAGATGACGCCGTCGTTCACCTTGGCGATGAGTTCCCCTTCCCGAGACGCGATCTGCCCCCCGGGGACGAAGAAGCCGCGTTTGGACAAATCTCCCAGATCACCCTGCGTCGCCTGATTCGTCTCTCCGCGAAACACCCGCACCAATCCGGCAGGCTTGGGACGCACATCCACGATCTTCAGGTCATCCAGCGTGTTGCGCAATTCGCTCTGCGCCTCATAAGAGAGTTCCTCCCCCTCGCCCAGCGAATCGAGCTTCCACTGCCAGGTGTTTTCATCCTTGGTGAGCGTGTTGACTTCCTGATCCTTGATCCGACGCTCGTCGATGGCGTAGGCGTCGATGATGATCGACGTCAGGTCGTTGGCGCTGATCTGCAAGAGATCGGTTTCCACCCACTCCGAGAATTTGGCCGAGATCTCGGAATAGGCCACTTGGGTTTCGTACACCCGCTTCTGGCCCGGCAAGCGCACGTACCGCCACCCCTCCTTGCCTTTCACTTCCTTGCCGAAGACGAAATCGGCGAGCACCTTCGATTGCGCGTCCTTGAGCGTTACGCGCACGCCGGTTCCCTTGGCGCCAGCCTGCGCTTCGCGCGGATCGATCACGCCGTAGAGCTCGTGGTCGTTGGGATTGTCGGAGCGGACGGTGTCTTTCTTGAGATCGATCATCGCCGCCGCCGTCTTGGCCAGCTTGTCCTTGGCGTCGGCCGGATGATCGTACTTGGACGGGATGACCCAGCGCCCGCCCTTGAAGACGACCTCGAACGGCCGCAGCATGCCCCGGTCCTCGTCGAAGTCGTAGACCTCGAGCGACGCGGCCGTCGTGGGGTCCTTGAAATCCGGATAAAAGACGCCACCCTCTTCCTTGAAGAAGGCCTGGTCCGGAAGGCTAGGGGCGGAGAAGAGCGCCGCGCCCGTCAGGACGGCCGCCGTGGCGGCGAACACCAGAGTCTTCCGCATCTCGCTCATCGCCGCGCCTCCAGTTCGCGCTGGATCCGATAGTAGAGCGCCATCAGGCCGATGAGCAGCGCGGGGATCGGCGGAATCAGCAACGCCATCCATTTGATCCGGTTCTGGATGACGCGCACCTCGCGGTCCCGGTTCGCCTCGCTGCGGGCGACGGCGGCCTCCTTCTGGTCGTTGATGCGCTTTTGCTCGACCTCGAACCGCCGCTGTTCCCGTTCCTGCACCATCCGCATCATGTCCTGCCGCGACCGCTCGTCGAGGTCTTCGCGCTTCTGGATTTCCTTCACCTTCTCGTCCAACCGATGCTGCGCCGCCTGGATCTCCATGGCGGCTTTCTCCTCGGCCGCCCGCGCCTCCTCGAGCATCTTCTTCTCGTGCTCCCGGGTCAGCATTTCCACTTTCTCCAACGTCCGGTGCTTCGGGCGGCGCTTGCGCAGTTCGATGAATCCCTCGTCACCCACCAGAGCGTCGGTGCAGTTGAGGAAGAACGTCACGTTGTCGAACACCAGATTCTCGTAGCCGGTCCGGCGGAGCTGAAAAAACGCCTCGGACGCGAGGTCGAGGTCGCAGATCAAGATCGCGTTGATCTTGGCTCCCTCGCTTTCGCCGCGGACCTGGGCGGCCAGGACGTATTCCTCGGGCAGCAACGGAGGGACCCAGCGCCGCTCCCGGAACCCGCCGCCCCAGATGGGATTGCTCACCCAGACCGCTTCGTACGGCAGACTCCCCGACGTCTTGCCGGTGCGCAAGAGCGGGGTGTAGGTCAGGCCATTGGTTCCCGCGCTCTTCACGCGGCCGGGGAAGATGAGGAGAATTTCCTGAAGGCCGGACGTGATGTTGGAGTTCGGGTTGAACGCGTCCGGCGCGCCGCTTCCGGTGCCCACGAAGACATACTCGGGCGGAAGGTTCCCCAGCGACGGATGGGGATTCCACTGATCCCAGACGACGTCTCCGGGGTCCCAAGAGAAACCGACCTGGCGATAGAATTCCTTGACGTCTCCCTTGCGCTCCTCCTGCCGGCCCATGGACGCACCGCGCAGGCTCCCCTTGGGTTCCTTGGCGTTGAGCCGCGGATTGAACAGCGTCAGTGGATCGTCCAGAAAGAGCGTCGGCCGGCCTTTTTTCACGTATGCCAGAAGGTTGTCCAAATGTTTTTGCGTCAGCGAAGAGGCCAGCGGAACGACGAGCGCATCCACCTCTTCGGTGATTTCGTTGTCCGCGCTCATCGGCACGACTTCGTATTGGCTCTTCAGCTCATCGATGACCATCCACGGGGCCGTCTGCTGGTAAGTGGAGAAGTCGAACCCTCCGAACCATTTGGCGTCCGTATTGAGGAGCCCCACTCTCAGGCGCTTCGCCCGGGAGACCACGCGAATGGAGCGCGTCAGCTCATACTCGACGGACAGGCCGCGGTAGAAGAACGGCACGACCACTTCGTCCAAGCCGCACGTGAAGGCGGCCCCCAGATACACGTCCATCCGGCTGCTGCGCCCCCCCTCCGAGCTGATCACGCGCTCGGGCATGATCTTGTATTTTTCCTCCGCCTCGCGCGCTTCATCGGAGGCCTTTTCCGTCACATGGACCTGGACCCGCACGAGGTTGCCGCCCATCGCGTCGTACTCCCGCAGCAGCGCCAGGAGCGTCTCCCGCGTCGGGACGTATTCCCGCGGAACGTCCGGACTGACGTACGCGTTGATGAAGACCGGCCGTTCGGACTCGAGTTTCGACAGGATCTCGCGCGTCTGGTCCGAAAGCGTCGACAGCCCCTCGGCGGTCACGTCCGCGCGGGCGGCCACCCGTCCGCTGAGCACGCAGAGCGACGCTCCGGCGGCGACCACGCAGGCGATCCGCACCGGAGAATGCCAATGTCCGCCGGTCATGCGCCGCCGACGCAGCAGATACAGGTTGATCAGCAGCCCGACCGCCGTCATCGACGCGAAGTAGATCAGGCCTCGAAGCGTCACGATCCCGGAGGTGAACTCCGCGAACGAGTCCTGGACACCGGCCAACGCGATGGCGTCGCCCAGAAAGCCTCGGGAAACGCCCAGGACGACCGGCACGCCGCAGAAGAGCGCTCCCAGGATGAAGCCGACGGTCACGCTTTCGGAGAGGAGCGACCCGAACATCGCAATCGACAGCAGCGCGCCGCCGAGGAGCCAGTAGCCGAAGTAGGTCCCGAACATCAAGCCGACGTCGGGGCTGCCCAGGAAGCTCAGCACGACGACGTGGCTCAGGGAAAAGAAGAGCGCCACCGTATAGATGAGCAGCGCCGCGAGATATTTGCCGGCCACGACTTCGCCGTCGCGGACGGGCAGCGTCAGGAGCAATTCCTCGGTTCCCTGGCGGCGCTCGTCGGCCCACGTGCCCATGGCGATCGCCGGCACGAAGAAGAGCAGGACGAACGGGAAGACCTCGTTGAGCGGCCCCAGGTTGGCCAGGTTGTTGGCGAAGAAGACGTCCCGCCAGAACTGCGCTCCCGCGCTCAGGAAGATGAAGACGGTGATGAAGACGTACCCCGTGGGGTTGGTGAAATAGCGCACGACATCTCGTCGAGCCAGCGCGAGCGCCGCTTTCATGAACGGGCCCCCGTCAGCAAGTGGAATACTTCGTCCTTGTTCGGGCCACGCGAGTCGAATTCGCGGACCGTGCCGTCGAACACGATCTTTCCCGCGTGAATGAAGAGCACGCGATCGGCGACGGCTTCGACCTCCTGGAGAATGTGCGTGGACAGCAGGATGGTGCGATCCCGTCCCAATTCGCGGATCGCGCCGCGGACGTCGCGAATCTGGTTCGGATCCAGTCCGCTGGTCGGTTCGTCCATGATGAGGATATCGGGTTCGTGAAGCAGGGCGTGCGCCATGCCGACGCGCTGTCGGAACCCGCGGGACAGTTTGCGAATCGGCTTGTCGAACACTTCGGCGATGGCGCAGAGCTTGACGACCGCCTCGATGCGCGCTGCGATCCGGTCGGATTCCATTCCTCGGGCCTCGCCGAAGAAGCGCAGGAGCCGCCGGGGCGTCATGTCCAGATAGAGGGGTCCGTTTTCCGGAAGATAGCCCACGCGCGCGGCGGCTTGGAGGCGCTGGGTGGTCACATCGAATCCCGCCAGGCGCGCCTTGCCGGACGTGGCCGGCAGGAAGCCGGTCAGGATGCGCATCGTGGTCGTCTTTCCGGCGCCGTTGGGGCCCAGGAAGGCGACGATTTGGCCCTTGGGGATCTTGAAGCTCACGTTGTCGATGGCCGCGAAGTTGCGGTAGAGCTTCGTGAGCCCTTCGGCCTCGATCATGATGGGATTCGTGCCGTCCACCACGGGAAATGAATACGCACAAACGCGGTACAGGTCAAGCCCCAAAACGTAACGGAACGTGGCGTTTGCGGGGCGACTCGATTAGCATGTGCGGCCATGAACGTCCGCGTGTCCGTGCATCAGATGAATCCCCGGCGGGGCGATGTGGACGCCAATCTGGAAGCGATCCTCGAAGCACTGGCCGGCGCCCCCGGTTCGTTGGCCGTGTTTCCGGAATGCGCGCTCACCGGGTACGCGTTCGAATCCAAAGAGGAGGCGCTCGCGGCGGCGGAATCCGTGCCCGGGCCGTCCACGGACACGCTTCTGGAAGCGTGTCGGGACCACGACGTGTGGGCGGTCGTGGGCCTGCTGGAGCGGGACGGAGACCGGCTCTTCAACGCCGCGGCGGTGCTCGGTCCGGAAGGCGTCGAAGGTGTGTACCGCAAGATGCATCTTCCCTACTTGGGCGTGGATCGGTTCGCCGATCCGGGCGATCTGGGCTTTCCGGTCTTCCGCCTGCCCTTCGGTACGATCGGCGTCCTCATCTGCTATGACCTGAGCTTTCCGGAGGCGGCGCGCGTGCTGAAGCTGGACGGCGCCCAGGCGATCTGCGTCCCGACGAACTGGCCGGAAGCGGCGTCCGTGTCGTGCGATTTTTCCCCGATCGTCCGCGCGCAGGAAAACCACGTGCACGTCCTCACGGCGAATCGGGTCGGCGAAGAGGGCGGCTTTCGATTCCTGGGCCGCTCCCGGATCTGCGATTTTCAGGGGCGGGTCCTCGCGGAAGCCGGCGGGGAGCCGGCTGTCTTTACGGCGGAGATCGACTTCGCGGCCGCCGACCACAACCGCGTAGTCAACGTCCCGGGCCGCTACGAGCTCGACCGCATCGCCCATCGCCGCCCGGAGTTCTACGCTCGCCTGGCCACATCCTAGGACTGTTACAATTAATTTTCAAAATATATCGTAACGTTACAAAAAGTTTTGAGAATATTTCGTAACGTTTACAAAAAGTTTTCAAAATATATTGTAACATGCGAATCGTCAGCGTGGGGGGCGGGCCGGCGGGGCTGTACTTCGGGATCCTGATGAAGAAGGCGGACCCGGCGCACGACATCACCGTCTACGAGCGCAACCGGCCGGACGACACGTTCGGATTCGGCGTGGTGTTCTCCGACGCGGCGCTCGACAGCATCGCCGCCGCCGACCCCGAGACCCACGCCGAGATCACGCGCCACTTCTACCATTGGGACGACATCGACATCTACTTTCGGGGCCACGTCCTGCGCTCGACGGGCCACGGTTTCTGCGGCCTTTCGCGCCGGCTGCTGTTGAACATCCTCCAGCGCCGAGCGGAGGCGCTCGGGGTGCGCCAAGTTTTCCAGACGGAGATCCAGGATCTCGCGCCCTTCCGCGACGCGGATCTGATCCTGGCCGCGGACGGCGCCAACAGCGCGTGCCGAGCGCGCTTCGCCGCACGGTTTCAAACCACCATCGACTGGCGCCCGAACCGCTTCGTCTGGCTGGGCACCACGTTTCCCTTCAAGGCGTTCACGTTCCACTTCAAGGAAAACGAACACGGCCTCTGGCGCGTGCACGCCTACCGGTACGACCGCGAGCATTCCACGTTCATCGTGGAGACCACCGAAAAGACGTGGCGCGCGGCCGGATTGGAGGGGGCCGGCGAAGACGACACGATCGCCTTCTGCGAACGGCTCTTCGCCACGGAGCTGGCGGGACACCGGCTCCTGAAGAACCGCTCCCTCTGGCGCTCGTTTCCGATCGTGAAGAACGGGCGGTGGCGGCACGAGAACATCGTGCTCCTCGGAGACGCCGCCCACACGGCCCACTTCTCGATCGGCTCCGGCACGAAGCTGGCGTTGGAAGACGCCCTCGCGCTGCGCGACGCCTTGCGCGATCACGCCGACGTGGACGCCGCCCTCGAGGCCTACGAGAGCGCGCGCCGCCCGCAGATCGAAAGCTATCAGCGGGCTGCGCACGTGAGCCTCCAGTGGTTCGAGGATACCGAGCGGTACATGAACCACGAGCCGATCCAGTTCGGCTTCAGCCTGCTGACGCGCAGCCTGCGCGTCAGCCACGAGAACCTGCGCGTGAGGGATCCGGAGTACGTGGACGGCGTCAACCGCTGGTTCGCCGCCCGCGCGCATCCGCCCAACGACGTGGAGGCGCCGCCGCCGATGTTCACGCCGTTCCGGCTGCGGGATCTCGTCCTGCAAAACCGCGTCGTCGTTTCTCCGATGTGCCAGTACTCGGCGGACGACGGGACGCCCGGCGACTGGCATCTCGTCCATCTCGGCAGCCGGGCGATGGGCGGCGCCGGGCTGATCTTCACCGAGATGACCGACGTGAGCCGCGAAGGGCGCATCAGCCCGGGATGCACCGGCATGTACAAGCCGGAACACGTCGCGGCGTGGAAACGCATCGTCGATTTCGTGCATCGCCACTCGCCCGCGAAAATCGGCATGCAGCTCGCCCACGCGGGGCGCAAAGCGTCCACCCGCCTCGCGTGGCAAGGAATGGACGAACCCCTTCCCGACGGCAACTGGCCGATCTTGTCCGCGTCGCCGATCCCGTGGTTTCCCCACAGCCAAGTCCCGCGCGAGATGACGCGCCGCGACATGGACGAAGTCCGCGATCAGTTCGCGCGCGCCGCCCGCATGACGGAGGAGGCGGGCTTCGACCTTGTCGAGCTCCACTTCGCGCACGGATATCTGCTGTCGAGCTTCATCTCGCCGCTCACGAACGTCCGGACGGACGAATACGGCGGATCGCCGGCCAACCGGATGCGGTTCCCGCTGGAGGTATTCGACGCGGTGCGCGCCGCGTGGCCCGCGCACAAACCCGTCTCGATCCGCATCTCCGCGACGGATTGGGCGCCGGGGGGCATCGAGGCCGCGGATGCCGTGGAGATCGCGCGGATGCTCAAGTCGCACGGATGCGACGTCATCGACGTGTCCGCCGGCCAGACGGTCCCGCACGCGAAGCCCGTCTACGGCCGGCAGTTCCAGACCCCTCTCTCGGAACGGGTGCGCATCGAGGCGGGAATTCCGACGATGGCCGTGGGAAACATCTCGTCGTATTCGGACGTGAACACGATCCTCGCCGCGGGACGCGCCGATCTGTGCGTCCTGGCGCGCGCGCATCTCTACGATCCGTACTGGACGCGCCATGCCGCCTACGAGCAGGGCTACGACCTGCCGTGGCCGCCGCCGTACACGTCGCTCCAGCGATACACGCCGAGGCTGAAATAGATTATCGAGCACTTCCGGGTGATGAGCCTGAGCGGCTCTTTATCAAAAAAGGGGGCAAAGGCATTCTGACAGGTGACCGACCAAAGTCGCCTGTTGGAGAACCCCCGTGCCCCTGGATACCAGTCTACTTGGCCTGCCTGGATTTCGCATCGTTCGTTGGG
>JACQVR010000060.1 GCA_016209705.1 Planctomycetota bacterium | reverse complement strand
GCGGAGGACAGCTCCAGGAAATCGAGCGTCCACACGCCGAACGCGTGGCCCATGTAGGTGAACAGCAGGAGCAGCCCGACGGTGAACCCGAAGTCGCCGACGCGATTGACGATGAACGCCTTCATACCGGCGGCGGCGTTTTCCCTCTTCTCGAACCAGAAGCCGATGAGCAGGTAGGAGCACAGGCCCACCCCCTCCCAGCCCACGAACATGAGCAGGAGGTTCGAGCCCATGACCAGGATCAGCATGAAGCCGGTGAAGAGGTTCAGGAAGGCGAAATAACGCGCGTAGCGCTTGTCGTCCGCCATGTAGGCGGTGGAGTACAGGTGGATGAGGAAGCCGACGTTCGTGACGACGAGGATCATTACGCACGTCAGCGGATCGGCGAGAAGCTTGTGCTCGAGAAACACCCTCAGCATCGCCTCCGGCCCCGTGCCCGGCACGTCGATCCACGCCAGGGACGATGACACGAGCGGGCCCCCGGCCCGAACCGCGAAGAAGGTGATCCACGACAGGATGGCGGATCCCAGGACGACGCCGCAGGACGCGACGCTCACGAAGAACCGCGGCAGGCCCCGGCCCAAAAATACGTTGACCGCAAACCCGAGGATCGGGAGCAGCGGGATGAGCCAGATCAGGTGCGAGAGCGTTTCTCGATCCACTTTTCTCAGTTCCTGCTTTTCTTAGGTCCTGCCGTCTACCGTTGACCGCTTCGCCAAGCGGTCGACAGTGGACGATCGACGATCCTCATTCTTTCATGAGATCCGCCTGGTCCACATCGACCCGGCCGAAGTTCTGATAGATGCCGATGATGATCGCCAGCGCGACGGCCGCCTCGGCCGCCGCCAGCAGGATCACGAAGATCGTAAACATGCTGCCGTGGATGCCGCGGCCGGGCAGGTACTGCGAGAACGCCACGAAGTTCACGTTCGCGGCGTTCAGTACGAGTTCCACCCCCATGAGCACGCTGACCGCGTTCTTGCGCGTCACGATCGTATACAGACCCAACACGAAGAGCGCCGCGCTCAGGACGAGCAAGTTCTCCAGCGGCCGCTGGGAAAACAGATAGTCTGTCATGAACCCGATGTCCGCTATCAGATGTCCGATTTCAGAAGCCCTAACCCTGCCTGTGTACTTCCTTGCGCGCCAGATACGCCGCCCCCACCAGCGCCGCCAGCAAGAGCACGGACACCAGCTCGAACGGCAGCAAGTAGGGTCCCATGAACGCCGACCCGATGCTCTTCGTCAGGCCGCGCTCAGAAACGAAATCCGCCGCGGCGCCTTCGCCTTGGGACCCGAACGCGACCCACGCGGTCTCCCCTTCGAAATCCTCGATCCGCGCACTCCACCGGTACGGGCCCGGCGGCAGCCGATCGAACGAACCTTCCGCCCGGCGCGTTCCGGGCTCCGCGGCTCTAAAGCGGGCTTCCGCGGTCCGAAACTCGCTCCATTGCCAGACGGATTCCTTCAGGACGCCGCGCTCGAGGCGAAACCTTGCCTGGGCTTCTCCCCCCTGACCGCGCGCCGCGACGGCGCACCGCACAAAGCCGTCCAGGACCGTGCCTCCCGGCGTCACGCCGGTCCGCCCGTCCCCTTGCGTCATCGACAATTCCAGCCGAATCGGCGGCTGACCCTCCCGAGAAGGAACCGTCGCTTCGCGGGAAGGCGCCGCGCGTTCCCAACGATAGGAAAGGGCGACGGCCGCCAGCGCGAAAAAAAGGCACAGGCAGGCGAAGATGGCGGCCGGGCCCGGCGCGGATTCGTTCGACAGCCGGACGTCCGTGATCTTGTGGGTCAGCATGACGGCGAAGATGATCAGGACGAGAATGCCGCCCACGTAGATCAGGACCTGAGCCACCAGGATGAAATCCGCCCGCATGAAGCCGTACATCGCCGCCACCGCGAAGAGCACCGCCAGCAGGGCGAAGGCCGAGCGCACGATGTTTCGCGACACCGCCACGGCGATCCCTCCGCCGAGCGCGACGAGCGCGAACGCGTAGAAGAAAATGTTCAGGAGAATTTCTTGTATCGGCATTCAAAAGCCCATCGGGATTTAGGACTTCGGATTTAGGGCCGGAGTCTGGATGACCGGCTCCGCTCGCGCGACCTCCTTGGAAACCAGGAGCCCCAGCGCCGCCAGCGCGGCGACGCCCAGCATCAGCCCGCCCAGATGCCAGAACTCGCCCACACCGATCGCCATCAGGTTGATGAAGGCGACCGGCGTCAGTTTTTTCCAGCACAGGTCCATGAGCTGATCGACGCGGTACCGCGGGAGCGTCCACCGCAGCCACATCATCACGAATACCAGGAAGAAGCACTTGGACATGAACCAGAACACGCCTTCCAGAAGCGGGGAAACCAGGAAGGTGCGGCCCACCAGGTGGCCGAAAGGCGGCAACCATCCGCCGAGGAAGAACGTCGTGGCGATGGCGGCGACCACGAACATGTTGGCGTATTCCGCCAGGAAGAAGAAGCTGAACCGCATTCCGCTGTACTCGGTGTGGTAGCCCGCCACCAGCTCCGACTCCGCTTCCGGGATATCGAAAGGCGTCCGGTTGGTCTCCGCCAGTCCGGCGGTGTAGTAGACCAGGAACGCCAAGATCGTGAAGGGAGGATGGCGGAACAGGCCCCAGGAAAAGATGCCGCCATGCCAGTCGGTCAGGAAGCCGAAGAATCCTCCCGTCTCTTGAGCCTGCGATATTTCCTGCATGTTGAGCGTGCCGTACATCAGGAGCATCCCCAGCAGCGTGATGCCCACCGGCACTTCGTAACTGACGATTTGGGCCGCCGAGCGCATCGCCCCGAACAGCGCCCACTTGGATCCGCTCGACCAGCCCGCCATCAGGATCCCGATCACGACCGCGCTGGAGACGGCCAAGATATAAAGGATGCCGACGTCCATGACGGCCGGCGACCAGCCGGCGGTGAACGGCAGCGCGACCCAAGCCGCGAAGGATCCCCCGAATACGACATAGGGGGCCAAACGGAACAGGAGATGGTCCGCGTTCCGCGGGATGATGTCTTCCTTCACCATGAGCTTGAGGGCGTCCGCCAACCACTGAAGGCTCCCGTGCGGCCCGACCTGATACGGGCCGATCCGAGCCTGCATGCGCGCGGCGATCTTGCGCTCCATCAGCGTGTTGACGCCCGCGTACACGGCGATGAAGTTGACGATGACGAAGCAGGCGATGAAGATGCCCAGAAGCGAAACGTACCAGTCGCCGTACAAGACGGCATCCCACAGTCCCGTTTCTACCGGCATGATCGCGGTCCCGAACATCGGTCTATATCGCGCTCCGCCCACAGCGACTCGTGACTCACGACTCGCGACTCGCGACTCACTTCAACGGAATCCCCTGGTAATGCTCCGGAAAGTCGTAGTCCTTCCGCATGGGATACCCCGGCCAGTCCTCGGGCAGCAGAATCCGGCGCGGATCGGGATGCCCTTCGAACACGATGCCGTACATGTCGTACGCCTCGCGTTCGTGCCAGTTGGCGCCGCTCCAGACCCCGCAGACGGATGAGACCGCCGGGTTTTCCCGATCCAGCTTCACCTTCAAGACCGCCCGATGATTGCGGCGCACGGAATATAAGTGGTAGACCACCCACAAGTTCTTGAGATCGTCCACTCCCGAAATGCAGGAGGGATAGTCGAAATCCAGCTCCACGGTATCCCGAAGAAATCGACACACCTCGACGATCCGGGAGGGTTCCACGACGGCGTACGCCTCGCCCGACGGCTCCACGATCTCCACGACGGCGCCGGGGCATCCTTCCTTCAGCCGCTCGTACACCTCTTTCAGGGTCAGGCCCACGTCAGCGGCCCTCCCGGGAAGGCTCGGTGCGAACTTCGCCCAGGCTCTTCAACCATTCGAGATCGCCTTTCGCCCATACGTACGCGAAACCGACGCCCAGAATGGCCAGAAACACGCCCATTTCGATGAACGCGAGGAGCCCCGCCTGACGGAACACCGTGGTCCACGGAAAAAGAACCGCGATCTCGACGTCGAAAATCAGGAAGATCAGCGCGATGATGTAGAAACGGACGTTGAACTGGATCCACGCCGTGCCGATCGTCTCCTCGCCGCACTCGTACGTGGCCAGCTTCTCGGGATCGGGCCGCTGGCGCCGGACGACGCGGCCGACGATCAGCGATCCCAGGATGAAACCGGCCGCCACCAGCAAGTACACCAGGATATTGGCGTAATCGAAGTACATGGAGAGCTGTCTGGCGCTGAAAAGCCTCTTCGCCGCGTCTTGGAATCGGGGGAATATTACAGACGCCGCCCAGCAGGCGCAACAAAATACGCCGTGGAAATCGCCCGGTCGCGCTTTCTTAGATTGACTTGACTCTGCCCCCCGCTAAGATAAGCACCGGCTTTTTGTTCGGAGAGAGAGATGAAGATCTTATCAGCGACTGCGGCTTGCCTGCTCATGGCGGCCTGCGCCAGCACGCCGTCCTCGCCCGGCGTGGAAAAGGCAGTCTTTCCGGATCTGCCGGCTGCGGAAGGATTGAAGTACGACGCCGGGTACGGACAGTCCACCCCGAGCGGCGAGATCCGGACCTACCGGCAAGAATACTCGGGATCCCGCCGGCTCGCCGACGTGGCCCAATTTTACCGGGACGCGCTGCCCAAGCATGGTTGGACGCCGGCCGGCTCCGAAGGTGAAAATCCTATGACCCTGAGGTTCGAGAAAAAGGCGGAAGCGGTGACCATCGGGCTCGACGGCCGCGGGCCGCTCTTGAAAGTCACCGTCAACGTCGGTTTGAAAAAGTAGCATGGCCGTACGCGACATCATGAGCCCTCGACAGGCAGAACCTCCGGCGCCTGAACGCGCCCTTCCCAGCTTCCTGGACCGGATGAACGCGTTCGGGGAACGGCATGCCAAGGCGATTATCATCGCGTCCACCGCCCTGATCATCGTCACGGTCCTCATCTTCGCCCAGATCCTGTGGCAACGCTCCCTGTTCGATCGCCTGGAACGCGACTTAGCGGACGCCGAATCGACGGAGCGCCTCTCGGAGCTGAAGAAGAAGTATGCCGGCACCCGTGGAGAAGCGCGCGTCCTCGCGACGCTCGGACATGAATACTACGCGAAGGGCGATCTGCGGGACGCCCTCTCCGCGTACGATGAATTCCTCGAACGCTTTCCGGAGCATCCGCTGAAGGCGGCCGTGGACCGATCTCGAAAGATCATCCGGGAGAGCCTGGACTTCGAGGAAAGCCAGAAAGAAGCCCGCGACAAGGAGATGTACCTGAACGCCCACCCCCTCCACCGGCCCCAAGGGCGGGAAAGCCTGACGCGAGCGCACCCGGTCAAGGAAGCGCATCCCGTCGTCCAGCTCAAGTTCAAGAACAAGCCGGACGCCGTCTTCGTCGAGCTGTTCGAAGACGAGGCGCCCAACACGGTCGCGAATTTCGTCAGCCTGGTCGAGAAGAAATATTTCGACGGACTGGCGTTTCATAAGAGCGATGGGGACGAGCGGCTCCAGATCGAAGCCAAGACCGCCGGGGCCGTCGACTACCGGCTGGAGCACGAGAAGACCTTTCGTGAAGGCGACATCGGCATGCTCGTGATGGTGCGCCGGCCGGACGGCTCCGGCAATGCAGGCGCCCAGTTCCAGATCCTGCTCAAGTCCGTCGCCGATCTGCAAAACGCGACGGTGTTCGGGCAGGTGCTCAACGAAGAGGCGGCGCGCGATTTCATCGAGGCCCAGCGCAAGGCCGGCGCCCAGACGCCCGTGCTCTCGGGTCCGCTCGACGCGATGAGCACGCTCCGCGCCCTGGACGAGAAGGAGAACCGGCTGGAAACGGTCGAGATAGCCCGCAAGAGAGAGCACCCTTACGAACCTCGCGTCGTCTCCAAGTGACGCGCGCTTACCGAACCGAGCTCCCCGCTCTCAACTCTGATTGGACCGCTTGGCGTGCCTTGCCCACGCTCGTTCCGATGCCGATGAAATCCATCCCCAAGGCGCCGTGGAGAATGCCGCCCGACACGATCACCTTTACCGGACACGCCTCCACGCCGAACTCCAGGCTCGCCGCGGACACGAGGATGTTGTCCGTGTCCGCCAGTTCATAGAGGATCCTTCGCAACGGTTCGATGCGGATCTTGCCCTCCAGATCGCCCCAGTTCCAGCCGCGCTCCCAGCCGCGCCAATAAAGGTAGCCGGCCACGAACATGGGCCCCAACACGAAGTCGACCGGATGCCAGGAGCCCACGTTGAACACCTCCCGCCGAACCCCGTCGTCCATCCTGGACCCGAGACGTCCGAAATAGATTTTCCTGGCCGCGTCCAGGAAGACTTTCCGCTGGTCTTCGAGAAACTCGTCCAACTCCACGTCTTCGATGCCTTCCTCCACCCCGATCGTGGCCAGCGACGTATGGGGAAAATCTCGCAGGTATCGCCGCTCGCCCTCCACCCACGTGGCCGCGAACTCCGAAAACGGCCGATAGGGAGCCTCCGAATTCACCTCCGCCAGCACGCGGGAAAGCACCCAGCGCTCCTGTTCCTGGCGAAACGAGCACCTCTCCTCGCTGCCGACGACGGATCCGATGCCCTTCAGGAAACACCCAATCATCCAGTCGGGCAATCCGAATAAGGCATCCAACGCCGTCGGGCCGCCGGGCGACAGGGGCTCCAGCAATCTTTCCAGATACGCCCTGCGGTAAGCTGCTTCAAAATCCGCATCCACGTGGGAAAAAAGGTCCATCCTGGAAACGATCGGCGGATCCCGGCGAAGGAATGTCGGGATCTCGATCTCGATGGCGGAGGGCAAGAGCCACGGGAGACTCCATGACGAGGCGGCGATGAACTCGCCTCGGTCCTGCGCCCGCGCCGCGGGCGCCGTCATTACGCCCACGGCGGCGGCTATGGCTATGGCAACCCACTGCCTCATCGGTTCTTGCCCGAGGTCCCCTCTCTTGGCCCCCTTACGGATCGGAAGATCCAGGGAGATGGGGAGATGAGCGCTTCGCGACGCCGTCGTCTCCGAATCCTATCTCCCGATCCCCACGCATCTCCCTATCTCCTTATATTATTGCACACTTCAGCGATTTATGGAAATTAGAACTTAAGCGTACCCTACGTAAACGGGCCGCATACTTTATGATCACCTCCCGCTCTACATGTTACGACTGTTACAATATATTTTGAAAATTATTTGTAACACTTCTCGCCGGAGAGCACGAAGCGGTGGCCGAACACGACCCTGGCGCCAAGGTAGTCAGTCCCCGCCCGCCGCGCCAGCGTCCGGATTTCCTCCAGCGTGAACGCCTTGCGGACCGAGAGCGGACCGTCCGTCCTCGCGATCCGGCCGCCGAACCGCGTGAAGAACCGGGTCCACAGGTATAAACGCCACCGCCGCAGGAGATCGTGCACCACGATACCCCGCTCGGCCAGACGGTCGAACCGGCGCAGCATCTCTACGGCGCCGTCGTCGGTCAAATGATGAAAAAAAAGTCCGCAGACGACGTAATCGAACGCGCGCTCGCGGAAGGGCGGATGCCGCGCATCGGCGTTCACCAACGCGATCTCGGGATAGCCCGAAACCTCGCCACCTGCCAGCCTCAGAGCGTCTTCCCCGAATTCCAGCGCCGTCACCCGGAGCCGAAGACCGCGCGATCGGGACCACTCGACAAGCTCGCGCGGCACGTCCGCGATCCCCGTGGCGACGTCCAGAATCCGCACGGGACGATCCGCCGGCCAGCGCGTCGAAAACCGCTCCAGCTCGCGCCGCACCGCGCGGACGCCTCCGAGCCGCGCGTTGATGAACTTCAGAAATCGATAGGTTCGCGCGAGCTGCGCGATCGGCGGACGCTCCACATCGAGAATTTCCGGTTCCAGCGACCGCGTCGAGAGAAACGCCATGCCGATCTACACCACCCTCCTGATCATCTCGATCAAACCCAGCGCGGCGGCCGGCCGGCGCCCTACCGCGACGTCCATCAACCCGCTCAGCAAGTGAGGGCGGCGGCGCATGCGGTCGATGACTCGATCCGCCAGCCACGGGCGGCCCGAAAGCCGCCGCAAGAAGAGGCCGAATCGATGCGCGTTTTCTCCCATCGCGAGCCGCGCCGCTTCGTAATGCCACAGCGGCTCCCCCTCGGCGATCACCCGCGCCGCCAGCCGGGCGGACATGAGGGCCAGGGATAGCCCCTCACCGGTGATGGGGTCCGGAGCGCCCGCCGCGTCTCCGATGAGCAGGACATTTCCGTCCACCACGCGGTGCATCACCAGTCCCAGCGGTGCCCGCGCCAAGGGCGAGCTCGTGAACTCGACCCCCGGCCGCCGCTCCTGAAGGGGCACGAACCGCTCGCCGAGCGAGGCCACCAACGCCTCTCCGGGCCCCGACGGCGCCAGATACAGCTCGCCATCGGCCAGGAACCTGACCTCGACGCGATCGTCCAGGGGCATTCGGGCGTGCGCGGACTGCCCCACGCGATTCGACCGGAGCGGACGGAACGCGCCCCGGCCATGAAAGATCGAATGCAGGCCGTCGGCGCCCACGATGAGCCGCGCCTTCAGCTCCGCGGGATCCCCGATCCTCACTCCTTCGAGCGCTTCCACGTGAGGAGTGGACGCCGCTTCACGGAACAGCCATTCATCGAACCGCTCCCGGCGAACCACGAGCCCGAAGCCGTCGGGGAAATCGCACGACACCTCGCCCCCGGAAGGGCCGACGAACCGCATCCCGCGCACCGCGGGAAAGCCCCGCTTCAACGCGGGCTCCAACAGGTCCATCCGCCGCAGAACGTCGACGCCCTGTGGAAGCAATCCTTCGCCGCACGCTTTCGGCCGCGGGTGGCGCGCCTTCTCCAGAAGACGCACGCTCCGTCCCCGACGTCCGAGCTCGATCGCCAGCGCCGAGCCGGCCGGGCCTCCACCGACGATGGCTACGTCGACGACCATCGCAAGAGGACCGCCTCCATCGCGAACCCCGGTCCGACGGCCGCAACCAGGCCGCGATCGCCCGGCCGAGTCGTTCCCGATTCAAGCACATCGTGAAGAACGAAGAGCACCGCCGCGGAGGAAACATTGCCCACGCGACGCAGCGAATCCCGGATCCAATGGAGATCGGCGCCCTCCAGCGCCGACGCGTATGCTTCGATGACGCGCGCCCCTCCGGGATGAAGCACGAGATGGCGGATGTCCGACGGAGCCAACCCCAAGCGCTCCAAGAATCGCCGGATCGCGGGGATGGCCCGCTCGACGATCACGAGAGGCACGGACGGAGACAGGATCAGTTGGAACCCGCCGTCCAAAAAATCCCAGCCCATCACGTCGCGCGTTCCCTCGAACAGTTCGCTGCCCCACGCGACGATCTCCGGCCCGCGGCTCCCGGCTTCGACCACGGCAGCGGCGGCCCCGTCCCCGAAGAGCGCCGTGCCGATGAGATTCGTGGCCGTGCGATCCTGGATGCGAAAGGTCTGGCCGCACAGCTCGACCGAAACGATGAGCGCTTTCTGGCGACCCGAAACCGCCTGTGCGGCGCGGCTCAACGCGGCCGCTCCCCCCGCGCAGCCGATTCCGAACAACGGGTTGCGCTGGCAATCGGGCCGAAACCCCAGTTCGACCGCGACCAAAGCGTCCACGCTGGGAGTGGACACGCCGGTAGTGGTCACCCAATAGATTTGATCGATATCCTGAACCCGGCAATCCGCTCGATCCAGAGCTTGGCGGATGGCCCGACTTCCCAACCGCGTCGCCTGCTCGATATAATCCCGGTTGCGCCGGGCGAAGGAGCGCTCTTCCAGGTAGTACTCCAGAGGAAAAGCGAAATACCTTGTTTCCACCCCCGCGTGGCCGAAAACGTCCAGAAGCGCCTCCAGCCGCCCGTTCCCGCGGAATAAATGCCGGCAGGCTTCGCGCGCTTCCTCTTGCGTGATCCGGTGCTCCGGCAGGGCCACCGCCGTGGAAGCGATCCGCGCCATCAAGCTCATTATAGCAAAAGCGTTCCCGCCCTTCGGGGAGGCGACGTATAATCTCATGGGATTCGTCCCGAGCGCGGCGTCTAAATGGAAGAGGGCTTCCACTGCGAAAGGAGCATCTTATGCGCCGGACCTACCGCCTGAGTCTCGCCGCCGGAATCGCGCTCTGGGCGACGGCCGCGGCCCAGGAGCGGCAAACCGACGACGTCGTCCAGCTCAAAGGCGACAGGGCGCAACTGCTGGTGGGCAAGATCACCGCGGTGACCGAAAAGGGCATCGAGATGACGTTGAAGGAGGGGGGCAAAATCGCGGTCTCGTTCCAGGATATCGTGCCTTACTCGGTCTACAAGATCAAAGCGGAGCGGATCGATCCTCAAAACGCCGCCGCGCACATGGAATTGGCCGAATTCTGCGCCCAGCACGGATTGTACTCCCAGGCTGCGATCGAATTGGACAAGGCGAAGGCGATCGACAAGAGCCTGGACGAGAAAGTCGAGAAGCGCAAGGCGCAGATCCGCGACGAAGAAGCGCGCAGCAGGTTCGAAGAGGCCAAAAAGCTGGGGGCTCAGAAAAAATACCGCGACGCGCTGGAGCTTCTGAAGCTCATCGTCGATCGATTCACGGACACCCCCTATTTCGAAGAAGCCAAGAAGGAAATGTCGAAGCTGGCGGACGAGGTGCGCCTGGAGAACGAGCGGCGCGCCGCCGAGCTGACGGAAAAGGAACGCAAGAAGCGCGAGGAAGCCGCCAAGAAAGAGGAGACCGCGGAGCGCGCCCAGATGGCTCAGGCGGCGGACCTGATCAAGGAGGCCCAGGCTCAGTGGCGCGAAGGCCTGGACCACGAAACCCGGCACAACATCACCAAATCGGACCGGGCCTGGAAGCTCTCCGAGGACCGGCTGCTCCGGGCTCAAGTGATCGTGGACCGGCTGAAGAACTCCAATGACGTGAATACCATCAACCAGGCGAAGGAGGTCGAGAAAGAAATCACTTCCTGGCTGGTGCGCACCTATTACCGTCTGGGCCGGCTCTGGGCCGTGGAGCTGAACTACATCGAAGCCATGCCCTGGTTGAACAAAGGGTTGAAGCTGGCTCCCGACGATCATCTGCTGAACGAAATTCAGTTGACGCTCACGCAGATCCAGATGCGCAAGCGGGCCGCGAGCCAAGGATATTAGAACCTCGCCTTTTCGGGACGAACCCGCTACTCTGTGCGTCATGATCGACGTCTTCATCGCGTCCGCCGCTCGAACGCCCGTCGGAAAATTTTTGGGCTCGCTCAGCCGGCTGTCCGCGCCGAGACTCGGGGCGGTCGCCGTGCGCGAAGCCGTCCGCCGCGCCGGGCTTTCCCCCGAGGACGTCGAGGAATGTTTCCTGGGATGCGTCCTCCAGGCGGGCCTCGGACAGAACCCGGCGCGCCAAGCCGCCATGGCCGGCGGACTGCCCGCGTCGCTGGGAAGCGTCAGCGTGAACAAAGTCTGCGGCTCCGGCTTGAAGGCCGTCATCCTGGCCGCTCAGGCGATCCGCGCGGGAGATCTGAACGTGGCCGTCGCCGGCGGCATGGAGAGCATGTCGAACGCTCCGTATCTTCTGCCCGAAGCCCGCCGCGGATCCAGGCTGGGACATGCCCGCCTCCTGGACGCGATGGTTCACGACGGGCTGTGGGACGGGTACAACGATTTCCACATGGGCGCGACGTGCGAGCTCGTCGCCGAGCACTACCGCGTGTCGCGTCATGACATGGACGAATTCGCGGTCGCCAGCCATCGCAAAGCGGCGGCGGCGCTCCGCGATGGAAGCTTCCGCCGCGAGTCCGTGCCCGTCGAGGTATCCACGGAGCGAGGAGAGACGAAGCTGGTGGAAACCGACGAAGGCGTCCGCGAGGACGTCTCGATCGAGAAGCTGGCCCAGCTCAAGCCCGCCTTCAAACCGGACGGCGGCGTCACCCCGGGCAACGCCTCCCAGATCAGCGACGGCGCGGCGGCGCTCGTCGTGATGTCCGGCGAGGAAGTCCGGCGGCGCGGCGTCAAGCCGTTGGCGCGCATCACCGGCTACGCCACCGGAGGCGTCGAGCCCAAATGGGTCATGATGGCGCCGCTGGAGGCGTTGAAGAATCTCGAAAAGAAGACCGGCTTCACGCCGCGCGACGCCGACCTCGTGGAAATCAACGAAGCCTTCGCGGGCTCGACGGTCGCCCTCATTCGCGAACTCCGGCTCGACCCGGCCAAGGTGAACATCCGTGGGGGCGCCGTCGCCCTGGGCCATCCTATCGGCTGCAGCGGCGCCCGCATCCTCGTCACGCTCATCTACGCCCTCCAGGATCGCAAGCTCCGGAAGGGACTCGCCACGCTGTGCATGGGAGGAGGAAACGGCTTGGCACTCACCGTCGAGGTGGCCTAGGAGATTGTCGTGATATCGGAAATCCGGAGATGGGCCGTACCCTCCATCGGAGACCTTAGGGTTCGTGAAAAAATAAGGGCTCTTTTTTCCGATCAACCGCCAAAACGCCAAATCGCCATGGGGGTGTCCTTTGGCGAGCCTTTTGGCGGTTTGGCCGCTTTGGCGGTTCGGGTCTTCCGCCAGAAATCGATCCTTTGTTTATTCACAAATCCTTATCTCCCGCATCCCCTGTATCTCGACATCCCCTTGAATATCTCACTTATCGCCTCATGAACTTCGAACTCTCGGACGAAGAGAAGCTGATCCAACAGACGGCGCGGGATTTCGCGGATCGGGTTCTGGCGCCGCGCGCGGATGAGTTCGACCGCGCCGGAGACATCGCTCGAGACATCCTGACCCAGATGGCCGAGCTGGGATTCATGGGGATGCTGGCGCCCGAAGCCTACGGCGGCAGCGGCCTGAACAACTTCTGCCTGTCCCTCGTGCAGATGGAGATCAACCGCGCCTGCGCCTCGACGGGCGTGACGATGTCGGTGCACAACTCGTTGATGCAGTCCCCTCTGATCGCCTTCGGCACCGAAGCGCAGAAACGCCGGTATCTTCCCAAGCTCACGCGGGCGGAATGGATCGGCGCCTACTCCTTGTCGGAGCCGGGCTCGGGGTCCGACGCCGGGGCGCTGGCCGCCACGGCGAGCCGCGAGGGGGACGCGTATGTGCTGAACGGAACCAAGAATTTCGTCACGAACGGAGGGACCGCGGACCTGTTCATCGTGTTCGCGCGGACGCATCCGGACCGGGAGCTGAAAACGAAGGGCATCAGCGCGATTCTGGTGGAGCGAACCACGCCGGGGCTGCGCGTCGGAAAACACGAGAGCAAGCTGGGGATCCGAGGTTCGACGACGGTGGAGCTGTCGTTCCAGGACTGCCGCGTGCCGGCCGAGAACGTGCTGGGAGAGGAAAACCAGGGCTTCAAGATCGCGATGCACACGCTGGACGGCGGCCGCATCGGCATCGCCTCGCAAGCCGTCGGTCTCACGCAGGCCTGCCTGGACGCGTCCATCAAGTACGCCAAGGAACGTCGCCAGTTCGATCGCCCCCTCGGCGAGTTCCAGGCCATCCAGTGGAAGCTGGCGAACTTGGCGACCGACCTCCAGGCGGCGCGTTGGCTCACGCTGAGCGCGGCGCGGCTCCGCGACCAGGGGCAGCCCCACACCATGGAAGCGTCCATGGCCAAGCTGTTCGCGGCGGACATGGTGAACCGCCACGCCTCGGAAGCGGTCCAGATCCACGGGGGCGTAGGGTACGTGCGGGAGTTCCGCGTCGAGCGCTACTTTCGGGACGCCAAGATCACCGAGATCTACGAAGGGACCTCCGAGATCCAGCGCATGGTCATCGCGCGGCATCTGCTGAAGTGACCCGTCGACGGGTGACCATTGACCAGAGCCCATGGCCCCATTCATGGGTTCGGAGCGGGCGCCGGTCGAATGTGGGGGACCCTCGCGGTCAACGGCGGACGGTCATCGGTCCACGAGCCTTACAGTCCCAGGGCGACGCCGTCCCGGCGCGGATCCGCCACGCCCGTGACGGTTCTTTTCGCGTCGATCGACACGGCGTGGACGCCGCCGAAAAAGAGATCCTGCGCGCGGCGTTCGACCACGTTTCCCGGCCAGGAGGCGCGGACTTCGGCGCGGATTTCAGGCGGAAGATCCCCTTCGAGCCACAACGTCTCGTCCTCCCAGTGCACCCGTCCCGCGGCGACCGCGCGCTCGAGGTCGAAACCGAAGTACAGGATGTTGGCGATGACCTGCGTCAGCGCCGGGAAGATGCGCAGGCTGCCCGGAGTCCCCAGCGCCAGCCACGGCCGGCCGTCGCGAAAGACGATCGTCGGCGCCATGTTGCTGACGGCCCGCCGCCACGGGCCGACGCTGTTGCGCCCGCCCCCGCGGCGGCTCATGTCGGAGATGTCGTCGTTCAGCAGGATCCCCCATCCCGGCGCCACGACGCCCGATCCGAAAAAATGACCGATCGTCTGACTCAGGGTCGCGACGGTTCCTTCCCGATCGACGATGGTGAAATGCGTCGTGCCCGGCGATCCGCCCGCGGGCGCGGCCGCCGGAGCGGCGTCCAGCAGGGAGAGGTCCACGGGAAAAACATCCGGATCACCCACGATCGCGTCGAGCCGGAGGAAGAGCTCTCGAAAGGTGGATCCGAGCGCGCGCACCGCCCGGGCCGAATTGTGGCCGAAGCGCGCGAAGCCCTGCGAGTGAAGCCGTCGCAGCGCCGATACCAGACCCGCTCCGCCTCGGCTGGGAGGGCCCATCGTGGCGATCGTGGCGCTGGCGACCTCCGCCCACAGGGGAGTTCTGAGCTTCACTTCATAGCGCGCGAGGTCCCCTTCTCCCCAGACGGGCCCGGTGGCGTTGATCGCCGCCGTCATCGACCTTCCGATCTCCCCCACATAGAGATCCTCGAATCCCGTTTCGGCGATCCGCCGCAACGCGCGCGCCAGATCCTTCTGGATCAGACGCTCCCGCGGCCGATAGCGGCGGCCGTCCTTCAAATAGATGCGTGCCGCTTCCGGGAAGCAGCGAAGCGTGCCTTCGAACAGTCCCGATACGTAGGCGTAGGTTTCCGAAACCTCGAAGCCCCCTTCCGCGAGCTCGACGGCGGGAGCTGCGAGGCGCGCCAGCGAACGTCCGCTGCCCCACAGATCCAGCGCCCGCGCCAGCGCGCGCCCCAGGCCCGGGATCGTCGCCGAGGAGGGACCGATCTTGGGAACCCAAGGAAGCGTCGCGCCGTTCGGATAGAAATGTTCCTCGGTCTGGATCGAGGGCGTGACGCCGCGAAAATCCAGCGCGACGGTGCGGCGCGCGTCTCCCTGAGGCGCGACGAGCAGGTAGCCGCCGCCTCCGAGCCCGGACGCGAATGGTTCGACGACGGAGATGGCCAGCGACACCGCCACGGCGGCGTCGACCGCGTTGCCGCCCTCCGCCAGGACGTCGCGCCCCGCCTCCGCGGCGAGCGGATGAGCGGCGACCACCATGCCGGATTCGGAGCGGGCCACTTTGGACATGGTTGAAGATTCTAGGAGATCGTCGGGATATTGGCGATATGGAGATCGCGTGCGGATCTTATCGCCCCTATCACGCATGTCTCGGCGTCACCTTGAATATCTTGACACATTCGGGGGTTTCGAACGGGTACACTGGAAAACATGACGAAGCCGGCCGCATCGATGTGGCGGCGCGCCCTTCGCGTCGCGCGCCTTCCGTTCCTGGGCGTCGCGGGCTTCTACCTCTTGTTGATGGGGCTGGCCATGGGCCTGCGCGACCGGTACGTGTTCTTCCCCACCCGCTTCCCTCAAGGGGACTGGGCCGCCCGGGATCGAACCTCGTGCCCCATCGAGGAAGTCGAATTTCCCGCGGCGGACGGGGTAAAGCTGGTCGCGTGGTATGCGCGCCCCCCCGAGCCGCGCGGCACGGTCCTCTTCTTCCACGGCAACGCGGGAAACATCAGCGACCGCCTCTTCGTGCTGGAGGCGCTCGCCTCGATCGGCCTCGAGACGCTGGGCGTCGATTACCGCGGATACGGGAAGTCCGAGGGGTCGCCCAGCGAGGCGGGCCTTCTGGAGGACGCCGAAGGCGCGTACCGCTACCTGACAGAACAACGCGGCGTGCCTCCGGCGCGGTTGATCTTGTTCGGAAAGTCGCTGGGCGGCGCGCCGGTGATCGACCTGGCGACCCGGCACGCGTGCGCGGGACTGATCGTCCAGTCCGCGTTCACGTCGATCGCCGACATGGCGGCGCGGATCGTTCCGGTGTTCCCGATCCGCTGGATGATCCGATCGCCCCTCGACAATCTCTCCAAGATCCGGCGGGTGGCCGCGCCGAAGCTGTTGCTCCACAGCCGGGACGACGAGATCGTTCCCTACGAGATGGGCCTCCGCCTCTACGAAGCGGCGCCGCCCCCGAAATCGTTCGTCGAATTCGAGGGGGTCGGCCACAACGACCTGATCGCCCTCCGGACCGAACGCTGGATCGAGGCCATCTCCTCCTTTGTTACAATAAGTTTTGAGAATTAATCGTAACGGTTACGGACCTATTTGGTACGACTCCTTTTGTTACGAATAATTTTGAAAATATTTTGTAACAGAATCCGGGATACCTACGACGCGCGGGCCGGGCGGTACGACGCGCTCGTGCGGATGCTTTCGCTCGGGGGCGACTCGGAATACCGGCGCCAGGCGGTCGCCGCGCTGCGACTTCGGCCGGGCGACCGGGTCCTCGACGTGGGATGCGGAACCGGCCTCAACTTCCGCTGGATCCTGAAGGCGGTGGGGCCCGCCGGACGGATGGTAGGAACCGATCTCAGCTACGGAATGCTGCGGCGCGCCCTCCGCCATCCGAATCTGCGTCTCGTGCAGGCGACGGCCTCCCGCGACATTTTCAAGCCCGCTTCGTTCGACGCGATCCTCTCCACCTACGTGATCACGACGCTGCTGGACCAGGAGATGATCGCTCCGATCCTGGGCGCGCTCAAGCCCGGGGGCCGCCTGGTCATCGCGGACGACACGCTGCCTCCGGGATGGTTCATCGGCCCCGGCTTCATGGCCCGGCATCTCCTGAAGCAAGGCTGGCCCGACCTGCGAGGCCGGACGCTGCGAATGCTCCGGCCCTGGGTGGCGGACCTCCGCGTCACGCACTGCCACCTCGGAATGATCTACATCATCTCGGGGACCAAACGATGACGAAGGCGCTGGCCGCGGCGGCCGCGCTGGGATTCCTCGGCGCCGCTTCCATCGTCCTATCCCGCGAGCCCGCGTCGCCCGCGGCGACCGCCGCGGGCGATTACCCCCTGGGGTCCGGACTCAAATGGGTGTATCGCGGCCCGGCGGGACTCGAAGTCATCCGCCACATCGGATGCGCGCGCACGATCGACGGTCTGACCTATCTCGAGATGCGGTATCGCCTGCCGGTCTACGGAACCCGAACGCTGCTCATGCGGCGAACCGAGGGCGGAGTCGTCGGACGCCTTGAAGGCGTCGAGCAGACGATCCTCAAGTTCCCGATGCGGACGGGCGATCGGTGGACCATCGATTTCCCTGCCTGGAATGAAGTCGCCGAATGCACGGTGGAGGGACAGGAACCGATCCGATTCCTGAATCGCGAGGCGCCCGCCACGCGGCTGCGCGTCGCGCGGCGGAACCGGCATTCAGGCCGGACCTCGGTCGATACCGAATGGTACGCGCCTCACGTCGGATTGGCGCGCATGGTCGTCTGGGGAATCCCGCTCGAATTGATCCGGCTCGAGCGGGATTAAAATAGTTCCTGCACGGGCGTTCCGTCCTCGACGACCTTCATTGGCCGAGGGCTGGTCACCAGTTTCTTTTCGGGATCGATGCCGAAGGCGCGATACATCGTGGCGTACAGATCGCTCACGCGCACGGGCCGCTCGACGATCGTCAGGCCCGATTCATCCGTCTTCCCGATCACCCGCCCGCCCTCGATGCCGCCGCCCGCCAGCGCGACGGACCACGTCGGCCAGTGGTCCCGCCCGTTCGCGGCGTTGACGCGCGGCGTCCGCCCGAATTCGCCCATGATGACGACGAGGGTCTCCTTGAGAAGCCCCTTCTGCGCCAGGTCCTCCAGGAGCGCCGCCATCGGGCGATCCACTTGCTGCGAGAGCTCCTTCACGCGATCGAAGTTGTCGCGGTGCGTATCCCAGTCGCCGTACATCACCTCGACGAACCGCACGTCGGCCTCGATGAGCCGGCGCGCCATGAGGCAGGCGCGGCCATATTCCGTATCGCCGTACGCCGCGCGGACGCTGTCGGATTCCCACCGGACGTTGAAGGCCTTCACGCGAGCGCTCGTCAACACCTCGTAGGCTTTCTGATACGCCAGCCGCCGCTGCTCCAACCGCCGGTCCTCCATCTGTTCCGCGAATCGCTTCTCGAACTTCTGGAGCATCTCCCATCGCCGCTTCAGCTTCCGCCGGGACTGCGCCGCCCCCGGCAGCACGTCCTCCGCCGCCGCGTCGATTCGATCAAAGACCAGGGGCGCCACCTCGGGAGAAAGGTACCCCGCCCCGACGGGAGGCGCGCCGCCCAGCACGACCGAGGGCGGCATGTCCCGGGCCTCGATCCCCAGTTCGCTCGCGACGACGCTGGCCAGATGAGGATGTTCCACGTCGGCCGCCTGGCGATACGCCGTGTGCAACAGATAGGTCGCCGTATCGTGATTGAGATCTTTCGAATGAACGGTCCGGATGAGCGAAACCCGCTTCATCTGCCGCGCCATGCGCGGCAGATGCTCGCTGAGGCGCACCCCCGCAACCGCGGTGTCGATCGCCTGGAACGGCCCGCCGGTCTCGGCGCCCGGCTTGGGATCCCACGTGTCGAGCTGGCTGGGCGCGCCCGGCATCCACAAGAGGATGCCGTACTTCGCTCGAGCGTTCCGCCCCTCCTGGGCCAGCAGGGGCAGCCCGAATTTCTCCGCCAGCGCCGCGCCCGCCGACATGCCGACCGACAACCGCAGAAAATCCCGCCGAGAACATGCGCATTCGCTCATCACAAACCCCATCCACGGCGCCGACCGTTGACCGTCCGCCGTCGGCCTCCGCCAACCGGTCAACCGTCAACGGTCATCGGTAAACGGACAACGGATCCCTTCAATGATTGAACAGAAACTCCGCCGAGTTCAGCAGCATCCAGAACACGTCCTCGTAGGCCATCTTGTCGATGAACTGGCCCTTCACGTACCGGACGTAGCGATGCTTTTCATCCGATTCCGGACGGCGGCCGATCATGGCCAGGAACATCTCCTCGATCCGGTCCTCCGGCGTGAATTTCTTGCGTAGAATCCGCTTGAGCAATCCCCATTGGGAATTCACCATGCTCTGAATGCTCTGATTGTTCATCAAGCGCATCGCCATGCGCGGGGTCCCGCTGGCCGCCGTCTCCTCCGGATCCCGACCCTTGGGGAGGAGCAATTCCTGCGACCACTTGTAGAACAGCAGCCGCATCACTTCCGGATCCTTGAACTGCGGTCCCGCGTTCTCGTTCTCCAGGACGTCCTTCTCCCACGCCTTCTTGTGCGCCTCGTAGAGGTCGAAAACATCCTGAAAGACCTTGAAATACTGGATGGAGCCCATGGCTTTCAGCGGCCCGATCGCGTATTTGTCGCGGAGCTCCGACGCCCCCGCAGAGGACACTCCGTAGGCCTTGGACTCGAGGATCGCCCGCATCAACCTCCGCGGACTCCATCCGTTTTTTTCGAAATCGAGCGCCAATCGCTCCGCCAGGTCCGGATGCCGGCGATCTCTCGCGCCGGTGGAAACGGGCATCAGCCATCGCCCGAAAAAATGCTTCCACGCTCGGTTCACGAACGCCTTGGAGCACGCGTGGTCCCGGGTCGTCAGCGTGAAGTCCGCCAGCGCTTCGCCCAGTCGCCGCCCGGACTCGGGTTCGCGGCCGTCGAAGAACCGAGGCGCCAGCGGCATCTCGTGGAAATCGTCCCGAGGCTCCCTTCGAGGAACGGAGGTACGCTCCACCAGATCGCCCGCGTTCTGAAGCGGACGGAAGAACGCCGTGAACCCCCAGAATTCCTCCTGCGTGGTCGACTGGAATGGATCGTCGTGACACTGCGCGCAGCGGATGTCCTTCCCGAGAAAGAGCCGCGCGGACATGACCGCCAGTTTGACCGGCAAGGGGTCGGATCCGAGATGCTTCAACGAGAAGTTGACCGCCGGCTTCTCCCGCCGGGGGCCGCGATCGGACAGCAGCGACCGTACGACCCGATCATAGGGGGTGTCTTCATGAAAGCATCGACGCACCCAAGCGCGCAACGGGCCCAAATCCGCGCGGGCGAAATCCTGATTGGTTACATCATGATCGATGAGCGCGTCCAACCAGACGTCGGCGAAGAACTCCGCGGATTCGTCGCTGGCGAGCATGCGGCCGGCGGCGCGGGCGCGCTTGTCCGGATCGCGATCCGCCGCGAACGAACGGATCTCTTCGGGCGACGGCAGCCGGCCGTACACGTCCAGCGTCAGCCGGCGGAAGAACGCGTAATCGTCCGCCGCGGGGCCGGGCGTGACCCCTTCGGCCTTCCAGAACTCCGCGAAGTAGGCGTCGATGAGATTGGCCGGGGGCGACGCCTCCTGAGCGCGCGCCGGCGGCCAGAAGGCGCCCGCGCCCAATACGATGGCGGCCCCGATCCTCGCGATCCCGGTCATCGATGCTGGCCCAGGCTCTTAAGCGTTTCGCGCATGAACGCCGGCAGGTCGTCGGGCATTCGAGAAGTGATCAAATTCCCGTCCACGACGACCTCCCGATCCACGTAATTCGCCCCGGCATGGATCACATCATCTTTGACGGCGAAGAAGCACGTAACCGTGCGCCCTTTGAGGATTCCGGCCGAGCAGCACACCCACAATCCGTGGCAGATGGCCGCCACCACCTTGCCGGCACGGTGCATGTCGCCCACCAGGCGGTTGACCGTCTCGTGCCGGCGCAGGAGATCCGGCGCGTAACCGCCGGGCACGACGACGGCGTCGAACCGCTGCGCGCCGACTTCTCGGGCGTCGGCCTCCGCTTTCACCGGGTATCCCAGCTTGCTCTTGTATTCCGGCTTTCCCGTCCCCACGAAAACCGTCTTGACTCCTTCCTCCCGGAAACGGTAGCACGGATACCACACTTCCATTTCCTGATAGAGATCCTCGACGAGAATCGCCGCCGTACGTGTCATGGCGCACCTCCCAGGAGCCTGGCAACCCCACTAATCCGACGGGCTCTTAGCCCGAATCAGATGCCTCACCGTGGACGCCTGCTTCATGCAGTCCCGCCGGAGCTGTTCATCCGGGATGACGATGACACACCCTTCGCTTTGCGCGTGGAACCACGCCCAGAAATCCTGGTCCTGGACGAGGCGCGCGATCTCGTAATTCGGCCGGCCCTTCAGATCATCCGGAGCGCGCCGGACGATCATGGCGGACCGATCCCCGTGCAGGACTTCGGAAACCGTTTCCCGCACGCGCAGGGGCGCCAGCTTGGAATACAGAGGCTCGGCGGGATCCGGGCCCTTTTCCGCTCCCAAATCCACCGCATAATGGGGAACAAAGTCGCGCCGCTCCGGGGAATATCGCATCAGGCTTGTCCTGGTTCCCAGGATCCTCTCCAACGACTTATCCGATCCGTTCTGGGCCAGCGCGGTCCGAAGCAGCTCTTCCGCCCGCTTCTTCAGCTCCGCCCGCTGCCGCCGGGCGAAAATGTCCCGCAGTTCCCTCAAGTAGAATCCGTTGGCGCCCACGTAGATTTCCAGGAACATCTCGTCGTCGGAATGTTCCCGGATGCGCTTCAAGATCGAGGGATCCCGAACGCCGTTTTCGATCCACACCCTTTCGTCCTTGAGTTCCGAAGGATCGAGTCGGCCCACGTTCGCCTCGAGGACCTGGCGGACCGCGAACGCCTGGAGCAGATTCGCCAAGGCGATCGTCCGGTCGGTCGGAGCCTCGGGCGCCACCGTGCGATTGATGAACATCTGATATGCCACCATGGCGGACGTGATCGGTCGCCCCGCCACGGTGGCCAGCACCCTCGTTTCCGCGGCGGAGTCCGCCATCGGTTCCACGCGCGGAACCGGGCGTGACGGCGGGCGAGGCAGCCACCGTTCGACCACCGGCTTCGCTTGGTCCGCCAACCAGAAGCCGTTCAGGTAAGCGATCCACGCGTTGAGGCCGATCAAGACCAGCAGCAGCAGCCCGACATAGGCTTTGAGGGCCGCCGGGCGGTTCATGGCCTTGAGCGTGATCCCGCTCAAGCTGAACGCGGGCCACGATTGAGCCGCCAGCGCCGCCCATTGAAGCCGATCGTTGCGATACGCCGCTCCCGCGACCGCCAGCCCCAAAGCCAGCGCCGAAAGAACCATGTGGTGCACGCGAGGAAGCCGGCGGATCCGAACGTCCGGCCGCTCCAGCAACGAGACTCCGATCAGCGTCGCCAGCGCGCATCCGGCCGCCGCCGCGACGGCGGGGATGCCGGGATCGAGCACGACCATCCCTCCGGCGACCAGCGCGGCGACCCCGGTGATCGCCACGAACGCAAAAGCACGATCCATCTCCATTCCCCGTTTTTTAAGCAGATCCGCCGATGGGGGAGATAAGGAGACCGTTGTCTCCACTCATCCGCGCATCTCCTAAAGCATACACTATCAAACCGTACCGATCGAAATAACTCCCAACCGCATCAAATGCTGGACGCCGGGTACACCGGGCGGGAGACTCCTGGCCGTGCCTGCCTCTCCGCTCCAACGTCCCTGTCCGCTCTGCGGAACGAGCCGGGGCCGAATCCTGTTCTTCGCGACCGACGTGAACGCGCGCACGACCCCGCGCCGCTTCTCCGTGGCCCGATGTCCCTGCGGAATGGCGTTTCTCGATTTCGTCCCCGCCCGGCCCACGGACTTCTACCCCTCCTCGTACGCTCCCCACGCGGAAGCTCCGGAGCCGCGCCGCCGCTCCACGCGATTCGCGCTGATCGAGCATCTCCGCCCCCGCCGCCTGCTGGACGTCGGCTGCGGGAGAGGCGCCGACCTGTTGACGCTGAAGGAACGCGGTTGGAGCGTGCGGGGCGTCGAGACGAATCCGCTCGCCGTCGAACGCGCCCGCGGCGCCGGCCTCGACGTCCGACAGGGCACGCTCTTCGAAGCCGGGCTCGAATCCGGATCCGCCGATCTGCTGACGTTCTTCCACGTCCTCGAGCACGTGCCGGCCCCCCTCGCCACGCTCCTCGAGGCCCGCCGAATCCTCGCACCGGGCGGGCTGCTGCTGGTTCAGGTTCCGAATTTCCGGAGCCTGAACGCGCGGATCTTCCGGCAGCACTGGTATGAGCTCGACGTCCCCCGCCATCTGAACTTCTTCGACGCATCAACCTTGCGGCGATCGTTCGCGCGCGCCGGGTTCGCGACGCGGTTGATTCGGACCCGCGCCCCGGCCCGTGACTTTCAGAGAAGTCTCGCGCTGGCGTGGGGACGCAATCCGCTCCGGCCGTTCGGCGGGATCTTCCGCGCCGCCTCCAAGACGATCAATCTCTTCCGCTGGGGGGATGTGCTGGAAACTCTGGCCGTCAACCGCGCAGAAGATCGAGCAGGCGCGGATACACGGAATCCGGCGTGAAGCCCGACTGAAGCCGCGCCCGGCCCGCTCGCCCCATGCGTTCGCGGAGCGCGGGGTCGCCCGCCAGCTCGCCGATCCGCCGCGCCCATTCCGCGGAGGACGTCACCACGAATCCCCCGTCACCGACCAAGTCGAGGTGGACGCCGACGCCGTCCGCCACGACGGGAAGGCGCGCGGCGAAATATTGCAGCACGCGCGTGCCGCATTTCCCCCGGGTCCAATCGTCGTCGGGCAACGGCGCCAATCCCATGTCCATGCCGGCCAGCGCCGCCGCCTCGCCCGCCTCGGTCCACGGCACCGACTCCACGCCTTCCGGAAATCGGTCGCACACGACGCGAATCCGGACGCCCAGCGCTCGCAGCCGCGGCAGGAGCGGTTCGAGATAGCGTACATTGCCCCCGGCCCCGATCCATCCGGCGACCACTCCCTCGTGCGGAACGCGGGGCGCGGCGTCGTACTTCGCCGGATCGAGCGCGGTCGGAAGCACCGCGACCGCGCGGGCGCCCGCCGCCCGGGCACGCTCGCCGAGATAGGCATTGCCCGCCGCCACGGCGTCGGCGGCCTTGACGATCGCCTCGAACCGCACCATCCGGCCTCGGTGCGGCCGCGGCCCGTCGAGCCCGTGGGACAAGTAGACCGCGTCGTCGTAATCGTAGATCAAACGGCGCGCCCGCCGGCGAAGCGCCCTCGTCATCCATCGGGGCGGGAGCCTCTTCTGCACGATGACGACGTCCGCCTCGCAAACCGATCTCAGCATAGGCCAGAGATCGAGGATCCGGCTCGAGTACTCGCGCACTTCAACTGGATGGCCGTCGCGCTCCAAGCGGACGGCGAACGGCGCGACGCGGTATCGGGTGCTCGGCGTCTCCCGCCGGTGGGTCAAGTAGAGAACGCGCATGGCCGGGATTGTAGCGCCCGGAGTCGGGCCTCATGAACAAACAAGGGACTTATGGAGATGATTGGCGAACCGCCAAAGCGCCATACCTCCAGAAAGAAAATCCTGATGGCGCTCTTGCGCTTCGGCGGATTTGAAATAAGCCGGGCCTTAATCCTGGAAAATGGGCAGATACCGATACGGGATCTGGAGCACTAACGTGGCGCATGCCGTCCCGTACGTGCCGTCATAACCGTCCGTCGTCCAGGATCCGCTGCCTTTGTTCTGGCTGGCCAGCAGCTCCTTGCGAATCCGGCCGAATCCTTCGACCCAGTACTTCGGGTCCTTGCGCTTCATGAAGAAGCACGCCTGTCCCGCATAGAACGTGGAATAGGAATCGAAGCTCATGTTGCGGCCCGCGTGGCGCTTGCCACTGACGAAGCTGTACAGCGCTTTCATGCACTTCTCGGCCATCTTGTCGTCGTAGAGGCCGTAGTAGGCGTAGACGCACGCCCCCGCCGCCGTGAGCGCGTAGGATCCGCCCGAGCCCATCCCCAGGCGGTACATGATGGTGCCGTCCGCCGCCGTCGATTTCTTGATGTAGCTGATTCCCTTGTCGATGACCTTCTGGCTCACCTGGATGCCGACGTTGCGCGCCGCCCGCAGCGCCTGCACCTGCGTCACCGTCACCGACCCTTCATGCCCGTTCGGATGCGGATCGTAGAGCCATCCCCCGTTCGGGTCCTGCGCGTACTCCGTCAGTCCCACCGCGCGCGCGATCGCGTCCTTGACGCTCTCGTTGTCCAACTGATCCTGGATCTCCCCGCACATCCCGTACAGCTCCGCCAGGAACAAGAGCCCGTATCCGTGCCCGTGCATCCCCGAGCCGCCCATCCCCCGGCCCGCGCCCTCGTTGATATATCCCTTCTTCGACACGCATCTCATGATGAACCGCAGCGCCTTGTACACGTTCTCCGCGTACACCCCGCGCGTCGGCGTGTTTCCCCCGGCCATGAACGCCAATCCCGCCAGCGACGTGAACGCCACCTGGCACGTCCGTCCGATCGCTCCAGACTGTCCCTGCGACCGCACTAGAAAATCCAATCCCTTCTTGATCGCCTCCACCTGCTCGGGAATCACTTCCTCGAACCGCTCTCCCGCACGCTCTTGCGCCAGAAGCGACGCCCGCGCCGGACCGGCCGCCGTGATCCCCGCCAGCGCCGTGTTCTTCAAAAACGCCCTGCGGTCCATAGGCGATCGCCTCCAAAAGTTGAAACGTACCACATTTTACGCTGAGATTGGACCACGGATTGGAAATAAATGCTTCGAAAAATCCTCGTCGTGCTGGAGATGATCAAGTTCCAGCACACGGTGTTCGCGCTGCCGTTCGCGGCGGTGGGAGCGGCGTACGCCGCGGAAGGCCTCCCCACCGCCGGCCAATGCTTCTGGATTCTGCTGGCGATGGTCGGGGGCCGCAGCGCGGCGATGACGTTCAATCGGATGGCGGACGCGCGGTTCGACGCGGCCAATCCGCGAACCGCCGCCCGCGCCCTGCCCCGCGGGCTGGTGTCCTTCCGGTTCGCGACCGGCTTTCTCATCGCCTCGTTGGCTCTCTTCTTCCTCAGCGCCGGCATGCTCAACCGTTTGGTCCTGGCGCTTTCCCCCGCCGCGGCGGCGGTGATCCTCGGCTATTCGATCATGAAACGCATCACCCCCCTGTCCCATTTCGCCCTGGGGCTCTCCCTGGCCATGGCTCCCGTCGGCGCCTGGCTGGCGATACGGCCGGAGCCGGCGGCCTTTCCCCTCCTTCTGGGCGCCGCCGTATTTTTCTGGGTGGCGGGTTTCGACATCATCTACGCCTGCGAAGACGTCGAATTCGACCGGAGGACCGGCCTTAGATCCATTCCGGCTGCGGTGGGGGTCCCGGCCTCGCTGCGGATCGCCATGGCCTGCCACGGGACGGCGCTGGCGCTGCTGGCGGCGCCCACCATCTTCTTGGGCCTGGGAGGGTGGTACCTCGCGGCGGTCGCGCTGATCGCGCCGCTTCTGGCCTACGAACACGCCCTGGTGCGGCCCGATGATCTGAGGCGGGTCAATCAAGCGTTCTTCCACGTCAATGCGGCCGTGGGGCTGACGCTGGCGGGAGGGGCCATCCTGGAGCTCTGGCGCCGTACGGGGCCAGGGTAGAGGGAGATGTCGAGAGGGAGGGGATAAGGGGCAGGGCGCATCTCCTTGGAGACAGGGAGATGCGTGCAGATGTGGAGATAAGATCCGAATCCGCATCTCTCCATCTGTCCGTATCTCCCGATCTCCCCGCATCTCCCCATCCCCTCTCCAAATATCCCGACGATCTCCACTATTTCCCCGCACCGGCGCTCCTAGTACTATCCCTGAGATGAAAACGGTGGTTTTGGGCCGGGGGCACCGGGTCAACGACATCGTGGACGCCCTCCCGGCGCATCGGAGCGACATCATTGTCCTGTCCTCCGACGAAGCCTGCCTCCAGGAAGCCGCCCCGCGCGCGGCCAAACGAATCCTGGCCGATCCCACGACGGCCAAGCTGACCGACCACGAGTTGAACCTCGGCCCGGACGACCTGGTGATCGTCACCGAGTTCCACGATCCGGCGCTGAAGGCCATCCTGGCCAACCTGGTCGCCCAGAAGCTTCCGTCCACCCAGATCGTGTTCACCCCCCTTCCCGAGACGGAGCTCGAGCCGGAGTTCCCGGGGGTGCTCATCCGCAGCGACCGATCGCTTTACCGGGCGGAGATCCGGGAACGCATCCGCCGGATCAGCTCCAAGCAAAAGCTGGAAGGCATCCGCCGGATCCTGCGGGAACGGGAGCGCGCCCTCATCGTCATCTGGGGCAATCCCGATCCCGACGCGATCGCCAGCGCGTTCGGCCTGCGCGAGCTGCTCCTGGCGGAGTGTCCCGACTTCGTGATCGCGTACGTGGGCGAGTACACGCGGCCCGAAAATCTGGCGATGGTGACGGTCCTGAAGATCCCCACCGTGAAGTACACTCCGGATCTGGTGCAGCCCGGCACGGTCACCATCACCGTGGACGCCCAGCCCTCGTTCTTTGCGGGCAACGAGGCGCCGCCGTTCGATATCATCATCGACCACCACCCCGTGACCAAGCTGGGTCCCCATCTCTTCGCCGACGTGCGGCCGCGGTACGGCTCCACGGCGACCATCCTGACCGAGTATTATCGCGACGGCGACGTGCCGATGTCCCGGCGCGTGGCGACCGCGCTGTACTACGGGCTGAAGACCGACACGGCGAACCTGACGCGCAACGTGAGCGACGCGGACGTGATCGCTTTCCGCCACCTCCATCCTCGCGCGGACGCGAACCTCGTTCGCACCATCGAGTTATCCCAGCTTCCGCTGTCCACGCTGGACTACTTTCAGGTGGCCATCGCCCACAAGAAGATCGTGCAGGACACGGTGTTCTCGTACATCGGCCAGGTCCAGAATGAGGACATATGCGTCCACGTGGCCGACTTTTTCGTGAAGCTGAGCGGCATCTCCTGGGTCGTCGTGGCCTGCCGGACCCCGGAGAAAATCGTGGTGATCTTCCGGGCGGACGGCCTGCGCAAGCACGCGGGCCACGTCGCCGAGTCGCTCTTTCTGGAATACGGGACCGCGGGCGGCCACCGCACCATGGCGCGCGCGGAACTGCCCCTGGACCGCGTGAAGCTGGAAGTGCCGGAGCTGTCGGACGCGAATCTCGAGAGCTGGCTGGTCTCCAAGCTGGCGACGAAGCTCAAGGCGCTGGCGAAACTGAAGCCGGAGGACCTGAAGCCGGTGGCGGAGACGATCTGACGCCCTGAACGAACCGCCGAAGCGCCAACAAGGGGCCCAACCTATATGCGTTAACGAGCTCCCTGGCGCCAAGAGAGAGTGTATTCTCGTCAGCCCCCTTTGACATCAAGGCCGCGGGTGAGGGCCGCGTTGGCTTGCCGTTGATCGTGCGTCCAGAACTCCAGCGGGCCGACTTCCGCGGCCGCGACCTGGGCGCTCGCTACGTGAATGGCGTCGAGGGCGCGCAGGCTGACAGGGAAGCTCGCGTTCGTCGGTATTCGAAGATCCAAGGACCTCCTTCTCGGTGACGTTTTCAGGCAGACGCTCGATCAGCTTCAGAATCTCACTCTACCTCAAAGGGTCATCGGCTTCAAACCCGAGGATCTCCTCTTGGCGAGACCGGCTCCTGGCTTCTGACTTCTTAGGGTTCGTGCAAAAATAAATGCTCTATTTCCGGATAAACCGCAAAAACGCCAAATCGCCATTCGAGTCTCTTTTGGCGCGGCCTTTTGGCGGTTTGGCTGTTTTGGCGGTTCAAGCCTTCCACCATTAATCGCATCAGTTATTTATTCACAGCTTCTTACTCCTGGCTTCTGGCTTCCGGCTCCTGGCTTCCGGCTCAGTACGCCGTCCTCGCGTACGCCTGCCAGCGCGCGTCGAAGTCCTCCAGCGTCCAGCCGAACACCTCCTTCAGGATCTTGGCGTCCTCGTCCTCCCGCTGGCCGCGCAGCTTGGTCATGAATTCAATGAACTTCTCGCGGTGCTCGGTGATCAGGAAATCCACCATGCTCCACGCCTTCACCGTTTCCGCGCCGCTCAGTTCTCCGAGGTTGGTGCAGTTGAAGACTTCGTAGATGTTCGGGTCTTTCCCCTCCTTCACCCAGGTGCGGATCACCAGCGGCCAGTGCTCGGGGTCCTGGTAGTTCTTGCCGTCGCTCCCCGCGCTCGTCCCGGTCAGATCCACGCACAGCGTGCCCGCCGTCCCGAGGACGATCTTCGTGAAATGGTAGGCCAACCCCTCGTGCAGCCAATGGCGCTCGCCTCCCGCCAGATGCCGGGACAGCGACTGCACCGTCATGTGAACCATCTGATCATGAATCTGCTGACTGTCCCCAAGCGTCCATTCGGATCTCGGGAAACCGCCCATGCCCGTCGACTTCCGCGCCAGATCCTTCTTGGCCGGAGGACCTTGATGGTAGAAGTCCACGTACTTCACGTGCGTCGCCTTGTCCTTGAGGACGACGAAATTATACGGCTGAGAGAACAGGTCCGCTTCCTGAGCGAACAATTTGTGAAACATGGCGTAGGCGTGCTCGCCGAACTGGATTTCCCGCTTCAGGGCGTTTTGGTTCAGGCCGGCCGCCTCGATCAGGAAATGCTCGCTGCGCCGCTTCTCGTGCTTCAGGCCGAGGTCCTTTTCGACCTCCGTCTGCTCGTCGTCCGGCTCGCCTTCCGGAGCGGACTTGACCCCTTCCTTCATTTCTTTGCGGATCTTGGCCTCGAAGGGGGTCAACCAGGGGCCGTCCTTGCCCTCCCGGACGTGGCCCAGCTTGCGGCGCGAGGCGGCGTGCTCCGGATCGTATTCGACCGCTTTCTTCCAGGCCGCCAAAGCCTCCTCTTCCATCTTGTTGCTCTTGCAGTAATTTCCCAGGTCATACCACTTCTTGGCGATGTTCCGGCCCAGCTTTTGATAACGGTCTTCGTATTGAAGCTTGGTCCGCGCCGCGTCATCGCCCTTCTTGCGGTTCTGCGTCTCCAACTTGGCGGTCGGATCGAACCGCCACGCCCCCGCTTCGTCCCGCGTATACCCCAACCGCCGGCGGGCGCCCTCGTGATCGGGATCGAGGGCGAGCGCCTTGTTGTACTCATCGCGGGCCCAGGCATACATCTGAACCGTATGAAGGAATTCACCGACCTTGTAATGCTCCTCTGCAAGGCGCTTCTTGATCTCCGCCAGCCGGCGCGCGTACTCCTCTTCCGGAGACCGCGCCGGGCCGTCCTGGGCCAGGCACGGAAGAGCGATCGCGCAGGCGAGGGCGAAGATTCGTGTCATGGCTTTTCTCCTGTTCTGAAGCGCCGGAATTACTATACTTTATACAACGGCGGACGGAAAAAAGTTCCCACGCCCTTTTTTTCGACGTGCCGGAGGCCGGGTGCTCGAATCCAGGACTCCGGAGCGGTTAGCTCCGGACCGCGGGAAATCCCTAGGAGATTGTCGGGATATTTGGAGATGTGGAGATGTGCCGTACCACACATTGGGGGCCTTATCGCCTGTATCCCCTATATCTCGACATCCCCTTGAATATCTCGACACGCTCCTAGGGAG
>JACQVR010000065.1 GCA_016209705.1 Planctomycetota bacterium | reverse complement strand
AGGCTGCGGTGGCAGCGTGCCGGCGCCTTACGGCTATCCCGGTTCCTTGGCCCTCACGGTGATCCTCGGGATTTTGGCACTAGACCTGAAAAGACGGATTCTCAAGTAAGGCGTTGACGTCATAAGATGAGAAGTGGGCTGCACACTTCCCTACCAAGGGGCCATGTCAGTGTCCAGCGAATGAAAACGGTCCCGCATGCGAAGGGCCGAGCGGAAGGGGGATGGGCACGTGTGGTATGCGGGGGTCGACCTAAGGAAACGGAATAGCGAAGTCATCGTTTTGACGGCAACAGGCTTGAAAGTCTTGGAGGTGCAGGTGAAGTCGACGGCCGAGGCGCTCCGGCGGATTTTCGCCACCCTAGACGGTCGGGGAGAAATCGCGTGCACGGCTTCAAGCTTGGCGTACTGGCTGGCCGATTCGTTTCAAGATCTGGAAATCACAGTCCGTATTGGAGATCCATCCAGGCTTTGGATCATCGGAAGGAAGCGATCCAAGAAGGATCGCATCGAGGCCCGTTTCCTGGCCGAGCTTCTACGCACCGGTGCCTTTCCAGCCATACAGATTGTGCCTCAAATATGGTCTGAGTTGACGGCAACGGCTCAACATCCATACATCCGGCGGCGTGAGACAGTCAGACTGGTTTGAGGACAAATCATCCGCGGGACTGAGGTCCTCTTTTTGGATCCCGCAAGATGAAACGAAATGGAGTGTACCGGCTCACTGCCAATTGAGGAGCCTAAGGGCAGAACCGACGGGAGATTTGCAGGTAGGCGAAGGTGCTGTAACACTGAAAAAGTACACCACAGCCCCTCATGCCACGAAGCGGCACCCTGAAACGATGAGCATTGGGCCTTCGACCCACCGGCGCCCTGCTGTTTTGGCAGGTGTGGCACTATTTCCGGGTTCATCCTGGAAGTTTAAGACGCCCGACGACGCGGCCACCGACAGACCACTTTACGGGAGAAACGGTTATGAGTGAATGGGACAATTCAGGCACGGCAGTCGTATGGGGCGGCGAGGAGCAGCGTTTCGCCGAGGGCGCTATCTGCCTGCCCGTCTACAACGCGGTGACCTTTGGCTACGAAAACGTGAGCGAGTGGTTCGACGTCGCCCTTGGACGCAAGCCGGGCCACGTCTATTCTCGCAACACAAACCCCACGGTACGCCCGCTTGAGGAGAAGATCCGCATCCTGGACCGGGGCGAGGAGGCGACGAGCTTCTCGACCGGCATGGCGGCGATCAGCAACACGCTGTTCACCCTGCTTGCGCCGGGCGATCGCGTCGTCACGATCAAGGACACTTACGGCGGCTCCAACAAGATCTTCATCGAGTTCCTGCCGCGCATGAACGTCGAGGTGTGCTTGTGCGATACGACCGACTTCGATGCCATCGAGCGTGAGGTGATGAGGGGCTGTACCGTGGTCTACTTTGAAACTCCGACGAACCCGACCTTGAAGATTGTCGACATCGAGCGCCTCGCGAACGTCGCTCATGCCCAGGGGGCGATCGCCATCGTCGACAACACGTTCGCCACCCCAATCAACCAGCGTCCACTGACGCTGGGCGCTGACCTCGTCGTGTACAGCGCGACGAAGTACCTCAACGGCCATTCCGATGTTATGGGCGGCTTAGTGGTCGGCCGCAAGGATCTAGTCGACCGGATCTTCCACTATCGCGAGATCACCGGCGCGACGCTGCACCCCCATTCCGCCTACATGATCCTGCGCGGCATGAAGACGCTCGAACTGCGCCTCCAGCGACACAACGAGAACGGCCTACGGGTCGCGACTTATCTCGCGCAGCACCCAAAAGTCGACCGGGTCTTCTACCCCGGCCTTGAGACCCACTTCAACCACGCGATCGCGAAGAAGCAGATGCGCGGCTTCGGAGGTATGTTGAGCTTCTCACTAAAGGGGGACTTTGACAAGGTCGTGACCGTGCTGGAGAACCTCAGGTACGCTCACAAGGCAGCGAGCCTCGGCTCGGTGGGCACCCTCGTCGGACCGCCGCGAACCACGAGCCACGTCGAACTCACCGAGCGGGAGCGCGCCAACGCCGGCATTCCCGAGAGCCTTATCCGCTACTCGGCCGGCATCGAAAACGGTGATGATCTGATTGCCGACCTCGACCAAGCGCTGGACCGCGTCTGAGGGACATCGCCTTTATCTACCGAGTACTGTAACAATGGCTTTTTGACCTTCTCAACTTCATGGGCTGGAATAACTTATAGTTGGACCTGAGAGCCAAGTGTTTGTAATGCGTCGCGGTTCCGTTTGCAATCTAACCGGGCTGGTTGGAACCACGTGGCGGATGATTTCATATGTTTCCGCCTTTGACCTGATCGACCACGGCGGGTCCGACGGCTACTCCAGCGCCCAGGCGCCGAACTCGAACGTCGCTCGATGGCGATGGCCGCAGGGGAAGAGCATCTCCTGATTGTTCCGGATGTCGTCCGGCAAGAGTACGACTTCGCCGGTCGTCGGGCAGCTCGCCCTCGGCACGATTTCAAAGCGGGGCGGATCACGACGGAACCGCAGCGTGGTTCCCGCTCAGTTCGGGCAGTCGAACGTGAACCCATCCTGGGCTTCGTCGGCCAGGTCCAGATCCCGCAGGCAGCCGTCGCAGCGGATCCTCATGCCTCAGCGCCCCGGCGCCCGCAGAAGCTCTTCACGGATGTGCCGGGCCTCTTCCTCGTCGAGGAATTCCCGACTCCTCTCAAGCACCCGTTCGACCCATGACGACCACTGCTCGCGGAAGGTCGTCCTGTCGGGCGGCTATCCGGACGCGTGAATGCGCGCGGATTCGTCATGAAAGGCTCAAAACCTTCTGAATCCGCGTCCGGTCGAATCCAACGATCACGTCGCCGTCGACGACGAGGACGGGCACCGCCATGGCCCCCAGCTTCACCAGTTCGTCCATCGCCTTCTCATCCGCCGAGATGTCCCGATTCGTGAAGGGCACGCCCTTCGCCGTGAGGAACTCCTTCACGGCCTTGCACGCCCCTCACGTCGGGGACGTGTAGACGGTCACATTCTTGTTCACCATGGTCATCTTTCCTCCACGATTTTCCGCAGCCGCGCCGCGAATTCCCCGGGCTCCATGAATCCCACGACCCGGTCGAGCATCCTGCCCTCCAGGTCCAGGATTCAGGTGTCGGGGATCGCGTTCCCGCCGAACCACGCCGCCGCCGACTTCTCCCGGTCCACGTCCAGCGTGACGAAGACAAAGTGCTCCTGCACGATTTTTTGGACCGTCGGATCGGCGAATGTCTTCCCGGACATTCTCGCGCACGCGGCTCAATTATCCCCCGTGCACTCCACGATGATGAAACGCTTCGACTCCCGCCTCGCCTTCTCGACGGCGCTCCACATTATCTCCGGGGGCTGCCCAACCGGGCGGTGGAATTCCGGCCTCGCCTGGAACGTAGACGGATCCGCCCTGCTCGGCGTGTAGGAAAGCTCCCGGATGGCCGCGAAGATCCGGTCCTCGCTCGCCGCGTTCTCGCCGCCACGACTCACCCGGAAGAGGTCGCGTTCCAGGTCCATCTCGACCTTTGTCACTCCCGGAAGCCCCACCAGGGCCTCCTTGACCGCCTCGGGTCAGGCCATTCAGGTTCTGCCTCCTTCGCCTCGCTGCATTCCGTCGACCTTGACGACGATCACATCGGCTTGAGTTCCCGCCGACGCCGGCTCTCTGGTACAGGAAGTGATGACCAATGCCAGGAGCGTAGGAAGAAGGGCCGCGGACTTGTTCATCGTTCCTCCTTGTCCTCCGCCGACAGGTATCTCATGGTCATCAAGCGGTCGTTCGGCATCGTGGACCTCCGTTCAAGGAACAGATACCCCCCGAGGGCATATTCCCGGAAAAATCGGAAATCCTGGAGGGACCGGATGCCGTCTCAGCATGAGCGAGTTACCCGCGGTTGGCACGCGCGAGATCCGCAGGCGCTCGCGTCCCCTTACCCCCATCTCCCGCGGCGGGGCTCGCGCCTGCGCCGCCGCCCCCCTTCGCTGCGGCGGCTACGGCGTCGCAAAGGCGCGGGCATAAGCGGGTCAACCAACCTTCGAACTTCCGCCTGCAACCGCTCCCAAGAGAGAGCTCCAAGGCTTCGTCCCGTCGGCCGTCCGTTGCAAAAGAAGATCAACGTGGGCACCGCAAGCACGGCGAAGCGTTCGGCCAGCGCGAGCTCGTGATCGATGTTTACCCTGTAAACCGCGATCGATCCCCCGTACATCGCGGCGAGCTTCACGATCGAAGGGGCGAAGGCCTTGCATGGACCGCACCAAGGGGCAAAGAACTCCAGAACGACCGGCTTGTCGCTGCCGACCACGGCCGCCTCAAACTGCGAGGATGAGAGATCGAGAACTTTCTCCATATCGCACCCGCACCGCTTGGAACGACCTAGCAAGTGTCGTGCCGTTCCGTTTCTCAGAGATTCCGGGCTTGGACGAATAGATATGGCTGAAATCGGCCGCCCACCGCGCGAACGAATGGTTGCAATCCGCCGGACGCTCATCGAGAGGGACAACCCGTTATGCGTCGAGCCCGAACTTCTTCAAGCGATATCGCAGGGCGGAGCGAGAAAGGCCCAGGCGTTTGGCGGCCGCCGTCTTGTTCTGATGGGCCGTTTTCATCGCCTGGATCAATAGATCCCGCTCCACGTGCTCGATCGATACTCCCTCCGGAGGCAGCGTGAACGTCTGCTTGGGCGTCTCATGTGCCCGCGGCTCAGCGGGCTGGATCGCCACGTGGTGGGGCTCGATCGCCTCACCGCGCGACAGGATGACCGCCCGCTCGATCGCGTTTTGAAGCTCGCGAACATTCCCGGGCCAGTCGTGCCCGGTCAACACCGCCTGGGTCTCCGGGGAGAGTTCGGGGACCGCCTTCCCAAGTTCGGCGCAGAACCGCTTGAGGAAATGGAGGGTCAGCGGCAGGATGTCTTCGGGCCGCTCGCGCAACGGCGGAATCAGGATCGGAAATCCGTTGATACGGTAGTACAGGTCCTCGCGGAACTGCCGCGCCTTCACCATCTCCGCGAGGTTGCGATTCGTCGCGGTGATGACACGCACGTCCGCGCGCAGCACCTTCGTGCCGCCGACGCGTTCGAATTCCTTCTCCTGAAGAACGCGGAGGACCTTGGACTGGACGGCCAGATTCATGTCGCCGATCTCATCCAAAAAAAGCGTGCCGCCGGCCGCCCGCTCGAACTTCCCCGGCGTCGTCCGCTCGGCCCCCGTGAACGCCCCCTTTTCGTGGCCGAAGAGCTCGCTTTCGAGCAGGGTGTCATGGACGGCGGCGCAGTTCACGGCGAGGAACGGGCCGGCCGCGCGCCGGCTGTTGTAGTGAAGCGCACGCGCGAGGAGCTCCTTGCCCGTCCCGCTCTCGCCCAAGAGCAGAACGTTGGCCTCGGTCCGCGCCACGTCGCACGCGAGTTCCAGGACCTTCACCATGGCGGGAGATCGGCCGACGATGGTGTTGAAGGAACAGCGCAGCTCCACCTCCGAGCGGAGCGATTCGATCTCGCTCTTCATGGTGTCGATGATTTGCTCGACCGACTCGCCTTCGAGGTAGTGCAAGTAGGGCGCGGCTCGCTCGCCCCAAAACTCGGCTTTTCGGCCCACGAGGAGGCACTCGGAATCGCCTCGGGCCTCGCACCGTTCCTCGATGAAGATCATTCGTTCGCCGAAGCACGTGCTTGCATGGCCGGAGGCGAGGCCGGCCATGGTCCAGCACACGGGATGATCCGACGTGCCGAAATAGCGCAGCGTGTTGGCCGCTTCGTAGGAATTCTTCAGGACGAGGTCGATTTCGCATCGGCGCGATTCGGGTTCAAAAACGACGTTCCGGGGCGTTACCGCCGCGAACCCTTCAAGAGCCCTCAACGGAGGGCCTGCGGCCCACCAGTCCCTGGGGCTTGCATAGCGGCGTGTTTGACGGAGCGACTCGGCGTCGCGCGCGCCGAACTGGTATCCGAATCGGAAGAGGAGTCCCCGCGCCCGATCGCGCCCCAGCGTTTCGATCACGTTCTTTCGCAGAAGACCGAGCGCGGCGACTTCGATGATCAACATCCGCCGATCCTGGAACGTGATCTGTCCCCGTTCTGGGTCGAACAAAAGCAGGTTCCGAAGGTCCAGTCCCTTGAAGTCCATGACCACGCTCGGACGGCTCGTTTCATCGGCCGACGTCAAGCGTAGGCAGGACGGTTTCACTGGACAAGAGAATTCGTTGATGCGTCGGCGGCCGCTATCAGCCATTCTTGGCTGGAATGAACCGGTCGCTCGATCAGAATTGACACAATCGCCTTCGGATTCCGTGGCCACACGCAATCATGAATTGGCACGACGGTTGCTATGCTTCGAACATGATGAGCCTTACCGATGCGACCTTCGGACAGGCGCTCTTCGCGACGGATTTACCGTTCCTGGTCGTCCTCGGCCGCGGGGATTCCTCCGACACCCTCGAAGTGATGGCCGCGACCTGCTTCATATCGGAGACCGTGGGTGGAATTCACACGGCCTATTTGGATCCGGCCTCCGGGTCTGTTCTGACGCGGAAGTTCGGCATCGACGGACTCCCCACGATCATGCTCTTTCTGGAGGGCCGGGAATGTTGCCGCATCTCCGGGAAACATCCTCGGAGCTGGTGGCTCCAAGAAATTGGAGCAAGGTTGGATGCGGTGGCTCGCCAGGGGGGTCGGTGTCGGGGTCCGAACGCATGAGACCGGAACCCTCGGAGACCGACGAGGGCGGGAGAACAAGATGATGATGGCGCAGAGTACGAGGAGGAACCATCGTGGATTCGAAAGGTGAATTCGAGACGCTGGCGCTGCCATTTCAGGACTCGCTTTATCGAGTCGCGCTCCAGATGACACGCCATCGCGCTTCCGCCGAGGACTTGGTGCAGGAGACGTACGTCAAAGCGTTCCGAAACTTCCACAGATTCCGAGCTGGAACGAACTTTCGAGCCTGGATCTTCACCATCCTCAGAAACACGTACATCAACGACTATCGTCGTGAGGCGATCGCCCCATTTACGAGAGTCTTTAACGGCACGGAGCCCGCGGAAGAGGACGGATCGCCTTGCTTCACAGCGGAGGATGTCGAGGAGCTCAAGGAGTACCTGGGCGACGAAGCGAAGAAGGCGATCGACAAGTTGCCTCCGGACTTTCGGCTGATTTTTCTGCTGTCCACCTTCGAAAACATGAGCTACAAAGAAATCGCCGAGGTCGTAGGCGTGCCGATCGGAACGGTCATGAGCCGGCTCTTTCGCGCGCGAGCCTTATTGAGGAAAGAACTCGCGGCGTTCGCGGCCGAAAGCGGGTTCCTCAAAGTGAATGCGGCCTCTCGGAATGCGGCGATGCAAGCCGATGCCTAGGAGCGTGTCGAGATAATAAACTTCCCCGCGGCAAGCCGCGGGGAAGTTTATTTCCGGTTCCCGCGGGCCTGTCTTTCGGCTCGGAATAAACACGACGATTCGACCGTTCGATTCAATGCATGAGTCGCTGGACCGGGCTATTGACGACGGCGATGTTGGCCTGCACGCTCCATGCGTGCGGTTCGCCTGCGCCCTCCCGGATGCATGATCCGACGCATTCACCCGACCGCTGTCCGATATGCCACATGTACGCTTCGGTCAAGCAGGGCGTTGTCCGGATTGAGATCCCCGGGAGCCTGGGCAGCGGCGCCATCATCGATGCGCGCGGCGTGATCGTGACGAACCGACACGTGGTAGGTGACCACGAGACGGTCGGCGTTACGCTGTTCAACGGTCGACAGGTCAGCGGGCGCGTCACGAGGAGGGGCGAAGGTATCGATTTGGCGCTTATTCAGATCGAGAAGCCTCCCGCCGGACTGACCGTCATTCCCATCGGCTCGACAGCGGACGTCGAGGAAGGCGAGGAAATCTACGTGATCGGACACCCGATGGATCTTCGTTGGACGATCACTCGTGGGATCATCTCCCGGATCCGCGGCCCCAACGATGCAAGCCGGCCCAACACCATCCAAATCGACGCGCCCGTGAGCCCGGGCAACTCAGGCGGGCCGCTCCTCGCGGGGAATGGAAAACTCCTCGGAGTCGTGACCTCCAAAGTGGTGGCCCAGGGCGCGGAGAGCCTTGGGTTTGCATGCCCGAGCGAAAAGGTCCTGGAGTTCCTCAAGACGGAATAGCGAAGCATGATCGTAGAAGCCTTGAAGGTCGCACATCAAAAAGTGCGGCCGGAAACCAAGGTGCGTCTCCTCTCGGGTCGGACCTTGCTCCGCGGATGTCGTTAGCAGCCGGAGGAATTCCGGCCCCGATCGCGCCCGTGGGAACAAATCAACGTACCCCAGATCAACAACAGGATCACCGAGAAAGCGGCGAGAATGGAAAGGATCATTTCTGATACCTCTACGATGTTCGCGAGTCTTGATTCGTCCTCCTTCCATTCAACCGTTCGAAGCGGGCATCTATTCCTTCATTCGGGGAGCGGAATAATCCCCTCGGCCGCCCTGTTGTCATCTTCAGATGACCGTCTATCCGTGCATCTTGCTCGTCACGCTCCTCTTGGCCTATGCCAACGGGGCCAACGACAACTTCAAGGGAGTAGCCACGCTCTTCGGAAGCGGGACCACACGCTATGGGATGGCCCTCGCGTGGGGAACGTTCTGCACGTTGGCGGGATCCGCCGTTGCTTTCCTTTTCGCCGGAGAGCTGGTCAAAACGTTCAGCGGCGCGGGACTCGTCCCCGATGAGGTGGCGGGAGCCTCGACCTTCGCTACCGCCGTCGGTCTTTCAGCGGCTCTTACGGTGATCCTGGCGACGCTTCTGTCTTTTCCCATCTCGACCACCCACGCGTTGATCGGCGCGCTTACGGGAGCGGGACTGGTCCTGGCACAGGGAGATGTCCGTTTCTCGATGCTTGGGGCAAAATTCTTTCTCCCATTATTGATCTCACCCCTGGCCGCGGCGGCGCTGACCCTGGTTCTCTATCCACTATGTCGTTCTCTGCGGGTTCGCATGGGCGTGCGCCGCGAGACATGCATCTGCGTCGGAGAGCGATGGGTTCCCGTGGCGGTTCTCGCAAGCGGGCGAACCCAAGCGGCCTCCGGTGTCCCGACCTTGACAGTGTGCCAGGACCGATATCAGGGAACTCTCTTCTCGATCGATGCGCAAAGCGCCCTGGACACGGGCCATGTCGTAAGCGCCGGGGCCGTTTCGTTCGCGCGGGGCCTCAACGACACCCCCAAGATCGTCGCTCTGCTGCTGGCCGCACGGGCGCTCGATGTGGGCTCCTCGACCGTCGTAGTCGGATTGGCGATCGCGCTCGGAGCCCTCCTTCAAGCGAGGCGGGTTGCCGAAACCATGGCGAAAAAGATCACCGAAATGAATCACGGACAGGGAATCACGGCCAACCTAGTGACGGCGGCCTTGACCGCGCTCGCATCCAGGTATGGTCTGCCGGTTTCGACGACGCACGTCTCATGCGGATCGCTTTTTGGATTGGGAACGGCGACCCATCGCCTCCGGCGGAAGGCTGTCGTCTCTATCGCGCTGGCCTGGATCGTCACGTTGCCCGCCGCGGGAGTCATGTCCGCCATCATGGCTGCCATTTTGAAATGAAGAGGGACGTCATGAAAACGATAGAGGCCAGACAAGTCGTGCATCGCCCCGATATGGTCCGGGTCGATCGAGACGGAGTCGCGCTCTTTCTGGACCCGGAGCGGGGAAACTGGATCGGAAGCGATGCGCGCGGCGCGGAGCTGCTGGAGCTGGTTGACGGGAACCGCGCGTTCGGCGAAGTGGCCACCTTGTACGCGCAACGCCGGAGCCTGGCGCCTCACGAGGCCCAGTTGCACGCCGCGACCTTTTTCAGCCACCTGGAGCGGCGTGGTTTGATCGGGCGGGAGCGGATCAACGGCCGCTTCCATGGCGGTAGGGATGAGGCCCTCGCGCCGACCCGGTTGCGGGAGCTTTGGGTGCACACCAACAACTCGTGCAACTTGAAATGCGCCCATTGTCTGGTCGGCTCTGGTCCGGACGGCGACCGCGGATTGCCGGCGGAGCGCGTGAAAGATGTCCTTGACCAAGCGTTCGAACTCGGCGTGGAGCTGGTCTTTTTCACGGGCGGCGAGCCCTTCGTGCGGCCGGATCTCTTCGAGCTCATCCGCCACGCGACGTCGCGGGCTCGTCTGATCATCCTGACCAACGGCCTGCTCTTCAGCGGAAAGCGGCTGGAAGCGCTCCGCGCCTGCGACCGCGGGCGGCTGGGTCTGCAAATCAGTCTGGATGGGGCGGACGCCGCGTCCAACGACCCGATTCGCGGCAAAGGAACGTTTCAGGGGATTTGCGACGGCATCCGGACGGCGGTGCGAGAAGGTTTCGATGTGGTCGTGACCACGGCGGTCTGCCGCCGGAACGCCGCCGACGTCCCCCGGATCACGCGCCTAGTCGCGCAGCTCGGGGCGAAAACCCACCACTTGCTGTGGCCGCACAAGCGGGGGCGGGCGATGGATTCCACCGACGACTACAGCCTTTCCGCGCAGGACGCATTGGAAACGTTGCGCCAAGCGCGGGTCGCCGCGCGCGAGAGCGGGATTATCGTCGACAACTGGGAGGCATTCCGGTTGCGCGCCGGATCCGACCGATCGGTGCGATATGACCTCTCCAACGCCGGCTTCGAAAGCATGTGCGTCTACTCGGACGGCCACGTCTATCCTTCCGCGGCGCTCGCAAATGCGCCGGACCTGCGGTGCGGCAGCGTGCTGGAACAGCCACTTCGAAACATCTGGCTGGACTCTCCGGTGTTGCGCGCGATTCGCGCGTTGACGGTCGTGAAGAAGCCCGTATGTCGTGAATGCCCGATCCGTTTCGTCTGCGGCGGCGGCGACATCGAACACAGCTACGCGCACGCGGATTCCGGATCCGGCGTGGAGCGCATGGCGCATCTCGATCCGTACTGCGAGCTTTACAAGCAATCGTACTACGACGCCATGGAAGAGCTTTGCCGCGAAACCATGCGGGGACCGAAGACCGGCTTCCACCGTCCGGTGCCGTATTCCGGTCGAGGCGACGGTTTGAGGGTGTGTGCGGATGAAGACGGAACCGGCGTGGCGCTGGGACGCTCGGCGTGCGTTCTTTCGGTCGATCTCGACGCGGCCCGCCGGCCCGTCCGGGAATTTTATTCGACCGCGGCGGAGAAGCCGCAGAAAGAGCTGTGCTGTCCGAAGAGTTACTCCAAAGAGGATACGGCGCACATCCCGCAGGAGGTGCTGGACGTCTTCTACGGCTGCGGCAGCCCGGTGGCGATCGCCGGCCTGGTGGCCGGCGAGGCGGTCGTGGATCTCGGGTCCGGCGGCGGCATCGATTGTTTTATCGCCTCGAAAAAAGTCGGCCCGAAAGGCCGGGTCTACGGCATCGATATGACAGATCTCATGCTGGAAAGGGCGCGGCGCAGCGCGGACATCGTGGCGCGGCGGCTGGGATACCCCAATGTGGAGTTCCGGAAAGGATACCTTGAAGAAATTCCGCTGCCGGACCGGACCGCCGACGTAGTCTTGTCGAATTGCGTGATCAATCTCTCGCCGGATAAGAAGCGGGTGTTCCGGGAGATGTGGCGGGTCCTGAGGAATTTCGGCCGGATCGTCGTGTCCGACATCGTCGCGGACCGCCGGGTCCCGGCGCGGCTCGAGAACGATCCAGAATTCCGAGGCCAATGCTTGGGCGGTGCGCTCACGACCGAGGAATTTTCGGCGGAACTGGAGCGCGCCGGATTTTACGGGATCACGCTGCTCGAGAAGACGTACTGGAAGGAAGTCGAGGGCATCAAGTTCTACTCCGTCTCGGTGCGGGGTTTCAAGTTCGAGAAAAAGGAAGGTTGCAAGTTCTTGGGGCAGTGGGCCGCGTATCTGGGGCCCTACCAGTCCGTCATGGACGAAGAAGGCCACCTCTTCCCGAGGAACGAAGCGGTGGAAGTTTGCACGGATACGGCCGCCAAGTTGTCGGAACCCCCGTACCGGGACCATTTCGTGGTTTTCGACGCGGCATCGCATGCGGAGTTCCGGTGCTGCGCCCCTGGAGGTGAATGTTGTTGAATGGCCACGTTCTGGCGCTCTTCGCCCGGTATCCGGAGCCGGGGAAAGTGAAGACCCGTCTTGCCGCCCGGATCGGCGCGAATGCGGCCTGTCGGGTTTACGAAGACATTTTGAAAAGTCAGATCCAGGAACACGTCGGCCGATCCTACGATTTCGTGGTGTTCGTCGACCCCGGAAACCGGGCGGTCGAGTTCGCCCGAGCGTATGAAGTACCAACTCTCCCTCAAGCGGATGGAGATCTTTCGAATCGCCTCGCGGACTGCTTGCGGATCCTGCTTCAACGACATGAGGTGGCGGCGATCGCCGGCAGCGACATTCCGTCCCTCACGGAGGCTCGAGTGGAAGAGGCCTTCGAGGCTGCGCGGAGCGTCGATGCGGCGTTGGGGCCCTGCCCGGACGGCGGTTATTACCTCATCGCCTCGCGCCTCCAGCTTGACGCGTTCGCAGGCATCCCGTGGGGCACTGACGGGGTTCTCCAGGCGACGCTGGACCGTCTCCGGTCCAAAGGATATACATGGAAATTGCTTCCGCCGGAGCGCGACGTGGATGAGGCCGACGATCTCGAGTTGCTGGATGAGAATCAGCGTCATTATACCGATCTATGGTGAGTCCGCCATCCGCGGCGAGTCCCTCCAGGCCTTCGATGAGTGCATCTGACTCGACTTCAGTTTCACGGGGAGGGGGGCCGCGCCGCCCGCCTGCGCCAGTTTAGGGTATACTCGAAGGCGGGGCGAGAGGGAGGGGGCCTCGATCGCTGCCGATGGAACTTCTCTTTCTTCTCTCTCTTCTTTCTCTTGGGCGGCTGTTCTCTGACGTGTCCAAGCAGTTGTCCCGCTTGCGGTTCAGGCGATTGAGCCGAGCGAATCGGGGTAGAAAAAAATCCCCTCCCTCTCTTGGAGTCTGGAACGAGAGAGAGGGAGAGGAAAATGAGAGCACTGACCTTGCCCATAATGAAATACTCCGAACGGGTTTTGTCCAGGGTTCATCGCAGTGCCGTCAAGACGCTGAGCCTTCTGATGTGGGCTCTGGCTCAGGTTCAAGAGCCGAACCTGTCGGCGTGGGCGCGGCGGCTGTGGCTCTATCAGGTCGAGCCAAACGGAACGAAGCGATCGTACAGCTTCCGATATAAGAAGTTCCGCATCTGGCGATTTCTGACCCGCAGCGTCTTCGAAGCGGAAGAACTGTGGGAAGCTCAAACGCATCACCTCTTGGACCCCCGGGATGCTCCCGAGCAGAAGGGGCCGATCCTGGTGACGCTGGACTGGACCAAGCTGGGTAAAGGCTTCTGGGGCCTAGTGATCGCGTTGCCCTATCACGGGCGAGCCTTGCCGTTGGCTGTGCAGGTCGTGGCGGAAGGATACCTTCAGAACATGATGACCGATCTAGAGATCGAATTGGTAGAACGCTTCTTGGGGTGGCTCTCACCGGAGCTTCGGCATCGGATCGTGATCTTGGCGGATCGAGGGTTTGCCAAGACCGAGCTGTTCGAGGCGATCGAAAAAGCGGAGGCCTCGTACGTCATTCGATTGCATCGAGATGCTTTCGTTCGGATCGCCGGCCAGTGGGTAGAACTTCAAAACCTCCCGATCGGTCCGGGAGAGAGCCGGAGCTACTCCAACGTCGCCTATACCCAGGAACACCAAAAGAACCTCCACGTGGCGATTCGGCGACTTCCGGCGCTTGAGGCCAACGACCCCAGCGATGACACCTGGTATCTGGCCACGAACCGGGCCGAGCTCAGTGAGGCCGCGGACTGGTACGCGAAAAGGTTTAAGGAAGAGGAGCTTTTCAAGGACTTAAAATCCATGTTGGATCTGGCCGCTCACCAACTAAAGAACGAAGAGGGGCTGAAACGGTTGGTGGCAGTGGTGGGATTGTATTACGTCTTCGTCGTGCTGGAGGGGCAGGTTCAAACGACCGCCGAGCGCCTGCGGCAGGTGACGCAGGACCGAAACGGAGGCCCGGAGTTGGGGATTTTTCGCCAAGCGCTCGCCGTGCTCTTGCTTTGGAGCCAAGAAGTAGAATCGCCACCCTTGGACCTCCTCATGCCCGCCTGGGTCCAGGTCCATCGCTAATCCGGAGGATGCTGTGCCCTTCGCGTATCGCCCAGGGCCGGCGGCGCGGCCCCCTTAAATCTGAAGACGAATCAGCGGCGGGATACAGGGCTGGAGCGAGGCCGTCAAGGCGCTGTGGGAGGAGGATCGCCGCGAGAAAGCCCCGATCCGGCCTTTGCTGCTCGGTTCTTCGGCGTTGCTCGTGCAGAAAGGACTCACGGAGAGCCTCGCCGGGCGTTTCTATATGCACCGCGGCCCGCATTGGTCGTATCGGGAATGCCGAGAGGCGTTCGGATGGAACCTGGAGCGATGGCTCTTCTTCGGCGGCTATCCCGGCGCCGCTCCGATGATCCGCGATGAGGAGGCGTGGCGGCGTTACATCGCCGACGCGCTCGTGGAAACCGCCATCGCGCGCGACGTGCTTTCGCTCCAACAGGTCGGCAAGCCGATGCTTCTGCGGCACCTGTTCGGCCTGGCCGCGCAGCATCCAGCCGAGATCCTGTCGTTCAACAAGATGCTCGGAACGCTCCACGATGCGGGCAACACGGTGACGCTGGCGCACTATCTGCGGCTTCTCGAGGCTTCCTTTCTCGTTTCGGGGTTGGAACGCATGTCCGGCCGCGACCGCCGGCGGGGTTCAAGCCCGAAGATCGTTTTCTGGAACAACGCGCTCGTGAGCGCCCTTTCCGGTCTCACGCTCGCCGAAGCGCAGGAGGACCCGGCCTTTTGGGGCCGGCTCGTCGAGAACGCGGTCGGGGCGCATCTTCTCAACGCGCTGTCGCCGCCGCGGTTCGCGATCGGCACCTGGCGCGAGCGGAACGATGAAGTGGATTATGTCGTCCAAGCCGGCCGCGAACGCGTGGGAGTGGAGGTCAAAAGCGGCCGCCCGGGGCGCCTCGGCGGCTTGGCGGCGTTCCGGAAACGCTTTCCCTGGTCGCGCGTCTTGATCGTCGGCCGCGAGGGCGTGCCGCTGGAGGAGTTCTTCCTGGGCGATCCGGGATCTCTTCTCGGGTTGTGAGGTATCGCGCGGGCTGGTGAGCTACGCTTTGCCTTCCTGGCGGCGCAGCCAATCCAGCACGTATCTTATGTCGAAAGATTTGACGGCGGCTTCAAGCGTCTTGCGGTTGACCCCTCGGGCGATGACCGCTCGTTTCGGCTCCAGAAGGAACAAACTGCGATAATCTCCGGTCTTGATTTCCCAGAGCGGCGTGCCGCGACGCTTCTTGATTTTTCCGGCCGGCCAGGGATCGTTGCGCAGCAGCTCCACGTCCTCCAGGACTTGCCGGGTGTACTTTTGATCCAGCTTCTCCAGGTCCCGCACCGCCTTGGGAAAGAGAAGGATCTCCTGTACCGGCTTCATCGGCGGCGGGTTCGTCGAGTTCGGCGGCGAAGCAAACGGGCTTTGGCTTCCTCGAGCGTGTACGGACGCAGCTTCCCGCGCTTCCAGCGCCGGACGTCCCTCTCAATGCTCCTCAGCAAGGCGGGGTGATGGGAGAGGACGAAGGAATCCAGAAGGTCTTCGTCCATGTAAATCACCGCCGCCACCGGTTTGCCCCGGTTGGTGATCACCACGTCTTCTTCGGCCAGGTCTTTCAGAATGGAGTTCGAGTTGATCTTCAACTCGCGCACGTTGGCGAACTTCATGTCACCTTTATGTAGGTCATTTAACCTACGGATAGACTGTCCGGTGGCATCCGCCGGGTCAAGGATTGGCAGACCGACGATGCGCGGGAAGCTCACGGCCCCGCCATGTCGGTCATCAGAGGCGGCCACGGAGCAGTCGCACGCCGCCGATCAACGAGGCGAGGCCGAGAAGCGCGCCCAGGCCAAAGAAGGCGATTGATGAGCCGGCCTGAAAGCCGGTGTGGGTCACCGTATCGATCAGCATCGCGCCGCACCCAACGGACAAGGCAAGTCCGAAAAGGATGAGGCCGATTCCGGAAACGATGCGCAGCCGGGCTCCGAATCGTCGATTGCCCTGGGCCATCTTTTCAAGCTCGTCCAAAGCGCACGGGTTCATGTCCACCCCCCAAGAAGTTTATCCCACATGTCGAATCGGCCGGATCCGTGCCAAGGCTTTCTTCACCTGAGCGTCCTGCTTGGCCCTGCGAAGGTCGTATTCCTCTTGAAGGCCGAGAAAAAAGGATTCCGACATCCCGAAATACCGGGAGAGGAGAAGCCCGGTGGCCGGGCTGATGCTTCTCCGACCGCGCACGATCTCGCTGACCCGCATGGGCGAAATCCTCAGGTCCTTGGCCAAGCGGTACTGCGACAGTCCCATCGGCTTGAGGAACTCCTCGATGAGGATTTCTCCCGGATGGATGGGATCCAGAAAGCCGTGCGGCGTTTGATTCCTCTTGGCCATGGCTCTTCTTTCTTATGCGTGATAGTCAACGATCTCCACGTCCCAAACGTCTCCCTCCTGAAAGCGAAAGCAAACGCGCCATTGATCGTTGATCCGAATAGAATATTGACCCTTCCGTCCACCGGAAAGCTTTTCGAGCCGATTGGCCGGCGGAACGCGAAGGTCCGCAAGGGTCCCGGAACGGTGGATCATGATCAACTTTCTCAAGGCCGCGCGCTGAATCTCCGGAGGAAAGCTCCTCGATCGAATTCCCGAAAACACCCGCTCGGTCTCTGCATTCCGGAACGAGCGGATCACGCCGGGAAATCATATCGTGTCACGATATTATTGTCAACCAATAAGTGCTCAGAACTCTTTTCTCGGCGCCTTGGGCTTCTTCAACGATTCGATTGGCGTTTCGAACGCGCGGGGGCAAAGCCATTTGAGTTCCCCCAGCGCCAAGCGCGCCATCGCCGTCCCGCAGACCTCGCCGCCCAGTTTGTGGTCCCACCACGTGCCCTGCTCTCGTTACACCTTGAGCAACGCCTCCTGAATGAGATAACCCACGTGGCGCGCGCTCCTCGTCTTCCTTCTTCAGATAGCCACACGCCGCCGCGGCGTACCAGTGGCAGTAAAGAAAGAAATACGACGCGTTGCCGAAGTCGTGCCAGAGGTGCGTTCCCGTGTAGCCCAAGATCATATCGAGTTCCCCGCGCCGGTGCGCGAAGATGTCGAGCGCCCATCCCAGATCGTCCATCGCGCGCCGGCCCGAGCGCGCGAGCGCCAGTTTGCACATCGCGATGCGTGCGATCGAGCTGGCACGTCCGGTGGGAACGCGCAGGATCCCGATCGAAGTGAAATATCGAAAGCGCGTGGACCCGCACGAGGATACGCTGGGGCTGCGCGCCTTCATGGAGAAGACCGTCTATAACGCTCCCTTCGGCCTTCTGGTCACCCTGGAAGACGATGTCGTAGTGCCGGACCCTCGCATTGTGCCGATTTCCCTCTCGTCCCTGCTTTGGATGAGGTAAAGCGGCTTCCGCTCAAGAGGCCGGCGCCTGGACTTGAAATGAGAGTGCCCATGAAGGCTTGGATCGGCTGCACGGGATGGCTGTACCGGAGCTGGAAGGGGTATTTTTACCCGGAGGGTCTACCGACGGCGCGGTGGTTCGAGGAGCGCTACGCCAAAATATTCCGGACCGTATACGTGCGCTTTCATGGGGTTCATCGCTGGTACCATCACGACTATTCGGACGCCGAGCTCAAGGCGTGGGCGCGGCGCATTCGAACGTCCGGCGCGCGCGAAGCGTGGCTCTACTTCAACAACGACGTGGGCGCCCGCGCGCCTGCAAATGCCCAAACACTGATGCGGATTTGGGGAAGATCAGGACGAGCTTGAAACGTCCATCTTTCTTCTCGATTCGACAATTTCGCTCGACCCCGGTAGAATCCCAATAATGGTTGCGCGAGTCGTCGTTCCAGAGATCGAATTCGACGTAAAACTGGCGACAAATCCGGATGGCTGGTGGACCGTCGAATGCTTGACGCTTCCCGGCTGCATCAGCCAGGGACGCACCCGCCGCGAAGCCCTTCAGAACATCCGAGAAGCGATCCAAGCATGGCTTGAAGGAGAGCAGGATCAACGGTCGAACAGTTCGTTCACGCGCTGAAAGGATGATTGTCCCTCATCATGTGGCGACGGCCCGCCGCGCCTGATCGAGAACGCTCACAAGGAATTCGATGTCTCCCGGCTCCGTCCGGTAATTGCAGATGCACGCGCGCAGCGCCGGTTGGCCGCCGAGGATTCGAGGCATCGAAATCCACGCCTGGCCCGAAGCGAGCACGCGATCACAGACGGCCTGGAGATATTCCGCGGAGCGCCCGTCGGGACGCGTGGCATCGAAAAAACACGCCAGCGGCAAGGGCGATTCGTTGACGAGCTCCCACCCGGACCCTTCCAGCTTGTCCTTCATCAGCGCGCCCATGGCGGTCATGTGACGAATGGTTTCCTCGTAGCCGCTCCAGCCCGCCGCCGCGAGCGGGAGAAAGATCTTCAGTCCGATGAACCGGCGCGACCATTGCATCGAGGCCGCGTAAGGATCGGTCACGTCCAAGTGACGCGCATCCCGAGGCATATAACTGTCGCCGACGCGAAACGTCTTTTCGAGAAGGCCCGCATGGCGCGTGAAATAGATGCCCGCCCCCATCGGCACGGAAAACCATTTATGCGCGTCGAACGTGACCGAGTCCGCGCGCTCGATGCCGCGCACGAGATGCCGCAGCTCGGGCACGAGCGCCGCGGCGCCGCCCCACGCGGCGTCGGTATGGCACCAGAGCCCTGCGCGCGCCGCGATATCGACGATCGCCTCCAACGGATCCACGAAGCCGCCGGCGGTGGTGCCGATCGTCGCGACAACCATGAATGGGTTGCGCCCCTCGGCGCGGTCACGCCGGATCAGATCGTGGAGCGCCGCCGGATCCATGCGTCCGGCGCGGTCCGTGGGCACGGGTACGGCGGCCCGCGTTCCCAGACCGCACAAGCGCGCGGCTTTCTTGAACGAGTCGTGGGACTCCCGCGTCACGTACAGCACGGGCTCGGCGTCCAGGCTCCGGACCCCCTCCTCCGTGAAACGCGGATAGGCCCGCGTCAACGCGGTCAGCACGGCGGTATGGTTGGCCTCCATGCCGCCCGCGCAGAGCGTGCCTTCCACCCCATCGGGGTCGCAGCCGAACTTTCCCGCGAACGCGCGCACGAGGTGACGCTCCACTTCGACGGCGAAGGGATTGTGACTCCACACCGCCAGTTGAGGGTTGAATGCCGCGGCCAGCGCGTCGCCCAGGATGCCCATCGTGGCCGGCGCCGGATTGAACATGCCGAAGTAGCGCGGATGCGGCACGTGCACCTGATGGTCCCGCAGATTTCGGGCGGCGAATTCGATCGCCTCGCGCGGCTCCGTGGGACTGTTGAAGTCAAACCGCGCGAGCAGGGAGCGTAAGCGGTCCGGATCGAGCGGCGGAGCGACTCGATCCGTGGAGACGCTTTCCACGTAGTTTTCGATGACCTCTCCGACGGCCTGCCAGAGATCGCGGCGAAGCCCGGGTTCAAGAAGGAGCATGGTTCAACCCTTAACCCGAATAGTTCACAAATAGGTCGGGTTACGTTTTCAGGAGCGCCGCGACGCGGGCTTCGAGCGCGAGCAGCGTTTTCTTCCGCTCGAGGCCGCCGCCGTAACCGACCAATGTCCCATCCGCGCCGATAACGCGATGGCACGGCACGATGATCGCGATCGGATTGCGGTGATTCGCCCCGCCGACCGCGCGGCCGGCTTTCGGCCGGCCGATCCGCCGCGCCAGCTCGGCATAGCTGATCGTCTCGCCGTAGGGTATCGTTTGTAGCCCGGCCCAGACGCGCCTCTGAAACGGCGTCCCCTGAAGCGCGAGCGACAACCGGAACTCTCTCAACTCGCCGGCGAAGTAGGCGCGAAGCTGCCGGCGCGCCTCCGCCAGCCGACGGTCGTCGCGCCGCAAGCCCGCGCCGGAGCGCGCCGACGGGTGTTCCATGCTGACTTCAAGCAAGGCATGATCATCCGCCACGAGCGTCAAGTCGCCGATCGGGCTTCCGAGCACGCTGAAGAAGCGCTCACTTCCGTTCATGGAGTTCCTCCCGGCCTCAGCGCGGCAAAGCCGCATCCCAACGTTTCCTACGCTGGTTTTCGCCACGCTGTAAGTCCATAGTCCAGAGTCCACAGTCCATAGTCTCCTCCCCCCGCAGCCCCCGGGGGCGAGGATGGGGGAGTACGACTACGGACTCTGGACTATGGACTGTGGACTCCACAGATGCATCACCGCATAGCCGCGCCAGGGACGCCAGCGCTCGCCCGCCGCCAGGACGTCCCGCGGCGACGCGCCGCCCAGCGCCTTGCGCAAAGCCAGGTCGGAATGGGGAAAGGCGTCCGGCCAATGAAGCGCTCGAAGCGCGATGTACTGGGCCGTCCACGCGCCGATGCCGGGCAGATCCTGAAGCCGCTCAATCGTGGACTCCGCCCCGGCGCCGAGATCGAGCTCCCGTTCCGCGACCGCACGTGCCAGCCGCACGATCGCCTCGGCGCGCTTCATGGGCAGGCCGATGGCGGATAGTCGCGCGGGGCGAACCGATGACAGACGCGCCGCGTCGAAGCCATACCGCGTCAGCGAAGGATGTCCCGTCTCGGCGGGCGCGTTCCACGCCGCGGCGATCCGGCCGGCCAACGTCGTCGCCGCGCTGACCGTCACTTGCTGCCCGAGAACGGCGCGCACGGCGAGCTCGAAACCATCCATGGCGCCGGGAATCCGCAATCCCGTCTGCCGCCGCACGAGCGAACGGAGCCGCGGATCGCCGGTCAGATGCGCCTCGATCAGGTTCGGTTCCGCATCGAGATCGAACAGGCGGCGGAGTTTCAGAAGCAGCGACCCCAGGACGGGCAGCAAAGATGGAGTCATTTCAACGCGGAGGTTGTGAAGCGTTTCGTCCGGGCCGACGGAAATCCAACCGCGATGATTATTCAGAGAGACGGTCCGTTGGTACTTTCCCGCCTCCACGACCTCGACACCCGGCGTGGCGCGGGCGGCGAGAAACGCCAGAAGGCGATCCCACGCCATTGGCGGCCGGTAGGACAACGTGAAGATAAGCTTCTCGCCTTGACGTTCGCGTCCGGCGGCCGATTTGCGGAGCGCGCCGGGGTGAAGCCGGTACCTTTCGCGAAAAAGCGCATTGAAACGGCGCAGGCTCGAAAACCCGCTGGCGAAGGCGATCGACGTGATCGGCAGCGACGAATCCGTGAGCAGCCGCTTGGCCAGGAGGAGGCGGTGCGTCTGGGCCAGGCGGGAAGGCCCCACGCCCAAGGTGCGTTTGACCATGCGGCGAAACCGGCGTTCGCTGACGGAGAGCCCCCGTGCCGCGTCGCGAACCCACGTTCCGTTGAAGCCTCCGGCGGCGATGCGCGCCGCCACGGCGCCCGCGAGTCGACTCGCGGCGTCCACAGGGGCGCGCCCCGGCGCGAGTTCGGGCCGGCATCGCAGGCAGGGCCGGAACCCTTCCCGCTCGGCCGCCGTGGCGCTGGCGAAAAAGACGCAGTTGGCGCGCTTCGGCAGCCTGGCGCGGCACACCGGCCGGCAGTAAACGCCGGTCGTGGTGACGCCGACGAAGAAGACGCCGTCGAAGCGGGCGTCGCGGGACGCGAGCGCGCGGTAGCAGCGCTCGGGATCGAGCGCGGCGGTCGGATTCATCGCGTCAATGTACCTGGAGCCCGTGGAGAAGACTCGCCGTTTTCGGCCACCGATGTCAAATTCCATCACGCGCGTGGAGGCTCCCACGTCCGTCCCTCCCGGATGGCTTGGATCTGCGTCAGGTGATGCGCATTATGGTCGGCGACTTTCTGAATCAGCATCTCCGCCGTGTAAGCGTCGTATTCCGGATGGCGGCCGGTGCGAGCGAACTCGGCTTCGGTCATCGTCTCGACGAGCCGCATCAGGTTTTGCCGCGCCGCCACGTAGAGCTGCTTGAGCAGGTTTGCGTCCTGATCCTTGTATCGCAACCGCGCCGGCCAGAGGTCCGCCGTGTAAGGCGGAATCGGAGGATGGTCCTCCGCCAGAATGAAATGCAACCGAGTCAGCGTGATCAGCTCGTGATCGGTCACGTGGCCGAGGATTTCCTTCGCCGTCCATTTCCCCGGCCCGTATGATCGGGCCAACGTGGCCGGTCCCGCGTCGAAAGCAGCCTGCGTGCGCTCCATCGTGTCCGCCAACTTCCGCAGATGCTCGCCTCGATCCATAATTCTCTCCTTTCTATTGTGATGTCCCCAGCGCCGCGCCGCACTCAGAGGAATCCCGAATCCGCGGAAAAGGAACCGGCGGCCGCGGATCGCGCGGGGGCGGCTGAAGCGGAAAGTGCCACCAGCCAACGTCATGCCACGCCCCGAACTTGTAACCGATGCCTCGGTACACTCCTACCGGCCGGAAGCCGAACGCTTCGTGCAGTCCCACGCTCGCCGGATTCGGGAGCGTGATGCCGGCGTAGGCGTTGACGTATCCTTGAAGCACCAGGATCCGAAAGAGCGCCGCGTACAAGGTCCGTCCGATTCCCCGACGCCGCATCCCTTCGCGAATATAAGCCGACACCTCCGCCGACCATTGGTACGCCACCCGTTCGCGGTGCGGGCCGGCGTACGCATAACCGAGGATCTCCCCTTGATCTTCGCAGACCAGCCACGGGTATTTCTGGGAAATCTTGGCCATTCGCCCCGCCATTTCCTCCGCGGAAGGCGGAACGATTTCGAACGAGATAGCCGTATCGCGAACGACCGGCGCGTAGATCGACTGGATCTGCGCCGCATCTTGTTCCGCCGCCACGCGAAGCAAATATTTCATGCCGCTCACACTCTGTTGCAAATCCGCCGCGTCCGAATCCCCTGAAAGCTGATAGCTGGCAGCCTGTAGCTTGTAGCTGCTTCCAGCCACGAGCTACCAGCTACGAGCCAAACACTTTACACCACTTCCTCTTTCAGCATCGTCGCGCCATCGATTTCGATCCGCCCTTCGGCGCCGGCCATGGCGAGGCGGCTCTGCCATCCCAAATAAAGGCATTCAGCCCCGACCGAAAAGGCATACGCCGCGGCGGCCACGACGATTCCAGGCGCCCCATTCCACGCGACGCCCGCCCACGAAAAGATCAAGAGCACCGCGACATTGAGCGCCGTCCCGATGCCGACCGGAGTCGTCCGATGCCGCTGGATCAGGACGCCCCGCCACCATGAGCGGAAGACGGCCAGCCCCGGCACGATCGCGAAGAGGATCGCCGGCCACTCGGCCAGCCGCGCCAGTTCCGGCTTCAATCCGCTAAAAGTCTCAAACCACAGCGACCCCACCGGCGTGAGCGCCACCATGGCCATGAAACACGTCATCGAAAAAGCCAGCCATGATGAAAAACGCCGCAGTTGAATGAAGGAAGACCTGTCGTTCAACAGCGCCACGGTGATTTCCTGCTGGGCGCGCCCCATGCCGATCAGGATGCCCACCAGACCGATCATCACCGGCCAAGTCGCCAGCGACTCCAAGGGGAGCGCCGCATGGCTCATCGCGGTGAAAAGGATCGGCTCCACCGATTGATGGATGACCCCCGTCAACCCCAAGGGAGTATAAAAGGAAAGCAGGCGATTCCAGGAGAGGGAACGCCCCGACCCGCCGCTCGAAAGGTAGGGCCGAGCGAAGATCCAGGCCGCCAGCGCGCCGGCGGCGACGCCGACGCTGATGGCGGCGGTGCCGACGTAAGCGCCCGGCCAGCGGCCCCATAGCAAGCCGGCGACCAGCGCCAGCAGCATGGCGGCCAGCCGCACGACCATGACCGCCGCCACTTTCCCCGGCCGATGATGCCGGATCAGCACTCCCTGCCAGAGACGCCGGTAGGCAACCAGCGGCGTACATGGCGCCATCAACAGAAACGCCGTTCGACTGATCGGGAGGAGGGACTCCGGCGCTCCGATCCACCCGCACACGATCGTCTGATACATGGGCGTCAATCCGATCGTGAGGTGAAGTCCGAACAAGACCGCGTTCATGGCGTGCGTGAAGCCGAGAAGGCGGGCATACGAAGCGCGGTTCACCGCCAAGGCGTTGCCGGCCGTCAGGAGCGAGACGATGGGACTCTCCAGAAACACCGCGAGGGAGAACGCCAGGCCGAACGCCGCCAGGCTGCGCACGGCGTCGGGCAGGCGGGCGACGACGGCGGCGCAGAGAGGCTGCTCCACGTTCATGAGGAGCCACATGGAGCCCAAGGGCAGCCAGAACCAGAAGACGCGCCCGAGGGTCAACGAGCGGCCGGCCGGCGCGCTCGTTTTTATTGTATCCATACAATTATTAGCATATAATGGATACAATTATTCAAGGCGCTCGTCAATGGATTTCGCCATGACCCTCTGGACCCCGAAGCTGACGGACCGGACCGGCGCGCTCTACCGGTCGATCGCGGATACGCTCGCGGCGGACATCGACGCAGGAAAGCTTGCGCCCGGAACGCGGCTTCCCACGCACCGGGAGCTGGCCGAACGATTGGGCGTGACCGTCGGGACGGTGACGCGCGCGTACGCGGAGGCGGAGCGGCGCGGCCTGATTGGCGGCGAGGTCGGCCGCGGAACGTTCGTCCGCTCCTCGGGGGACACGCCGTCGCTTTCCTTGGAGCCGGAGCGCGGCGAGGCGGGAATCGCGATGGACGAGAACTGGCCGCCTCCTCTGGCGGAGGGCGAGGCCCGCCGCGCGCTGGACGAATCGTTTCGCAAGCTCCGCGCTTCGAAGCGTTGGGGCCCGTTGCTGGAGTACCAGACGCGCGCCGGATTCATGCCGCACCGACTTGCGGGCGCGCGCTGGATCCGCCGGTTCGGCCTGGACGCGCGTCCCGAGCGGATCGTCATCTGCGCCGGCGCGCAGCACGCGATGGAAGTGGCATTCGGATCCATCACGCGGCCTGGAGACACGGTCCTGACCGAGGCGCTCACGTATCGCGGAATGAAGGTCCTGGCGCGGCGTCTCCATCTGCGCCTTCACGGCCTCCCGATGGACGGTGACGGGTTACGGCCGGATGCGTTCGAAGCCGCCTGCCGCAAGGGAGAAGCCAAGACGCTTTATTGTCTGCCGAACCTTCAGAATCCCACCGGGATCGTGATGCCCGAGCGGCGCCGGCGGGAGATTGCGGCCATGGCGCGCACTTATGGGATTGCGATCGTCGAGGACGACGTCTACGGCCCGCTGCTCGAAGGCGCGCCTCCGCCGCTCGCTTCATTCGCACCGGAGCGGACTTATTTCATCGCGGGCACGTCCAAGCTGCTCGCCCCGGGCCTGCGCATCGCGTATCTGCTTGCGCCGCCCAAAGGGATGGAGCGCATGGCGGAGCGCGCCTGGATGTCGAACTGGATGGCGGCCCCTTTGATGGGGGAGATCGCGGCGTCGTGGATCTGCGGCGACATCGCGTCCCGCTTGGTGACCCGCCACCGCAAAGAGGCGGCGGAGCGAATGGGTCTGGCGCGGAAGATTCTGGGAACGTTCATCCCCTCCGGCGCAAGCGACGCCAGTTACCATCTCTGGCTGCCGCTGCCCCACCCGTGGCGCGGCGACGCGTTCGCGGCCCGCGCCCGGCGCAACGGCGTCTCCGTCTCACCGGCGGAATCGTTCGCGGTGGGCCCGGTTCCCTGCCAGAGCGCGATTCGCGTCTGCCTGGGACAACCTCGGACCCAGGATCAACTCACGAAGGGACTGCGGCGATTGAGGGAGACGCTGCGCGAGCCCGCGGAAGCAGCGTGCGGGATCGTCTAACGTGGACCTATTCGTGAACCACCAAGACACAAAGCCACCAAGCAGCCCGAAAGGACGCCCAAACTATATTTAGATTGCATATCACATCGGCGGCCAAGCTCTCTTCGGTTCGATAGGATGTCCGAACTTCGGAAAGAGGTTGATGAAGGCCCCTTACCCAAAGCGGTTCCTGGTGACTTGGTGTCTTCGTGGTTGATCTGCAGCTGAGGTGACATTTTAGAACCACATCGCCATTCCCAACGTAGGGGCGGTCAGATCCTCGGCGTCGTTGATCAAGGAATGGACGCCGAAGGTGAAAGCCATTCGCCCCACATGCCAGGCGGCGTACACCTCGAGAGCCCACACGCGGCTTCCGCCGAAGAACATGATCCCGGCGCGGCCATGAAAGCTGAGGGGCGGGGCGGGATAGATCTCGAGTCCGGCTTGCAGGCTCAGAGCGGTGGAGACCCGCTCGCCTTGCATGAACGCGACGCCCCAGCCGGTTGAGAAACGGACCAACGAAGGGGCGCCACTGAATCCGTAATTCAACTCGAACCGCTCAAAGGCCAGCGTATCGATGCCATCGGCGGTCTTCTCCACGTAATACATGGCTTCGAACCGCGCGTCGTCGCCGGAAGGAAGCCGAAGGGAGGCGGCGACGTCGAACAGGTGAAGGTCATGTTCGACGCGCCCGTAGCGAGTGGTCGCGTCGAACGCGTATGCGTCGCCGCGCCCCATGCCTTCCCGGCGGAAATAAGCGTTCTCCAGCGCGTAGGGATACACGTCATATCGGATCGGGCCGCCGAAGAAGGGGTGCAAGATCGTCGCTTCTAGGACATCGTGGAACAGGTCGTCGAAAATGTTGCCCGGCCGGCGCGTGGAAGAATCGCTGCGCGGCGGGTCGCGCCGTTCTTCCTGCCCGTCCCTGCGCGGGGTGGCCGACGCCTCTTCGAATTTGCGCAGGGTTTCTTGAGAATCCTGGATGGAAGTGGCCAGAATGATGAAAAGGTTCAGCGGAAGGAGCGTGAACATAAGTTCGACTTCACGTCGACGACGGAAATGATAACCCAAAGCCGCCGGGAAGCGAAACGGTTCAGCGGCTCTTGCGAAACCTGGCTTGATAAGAGGTGAACCAGCTCGCCATGTGGTTCACGAGCCTGACGGTGGCGGGATCCATCGGGCCGAACTTGATTCCGGCGTGCCACACCTCGTTGTCGCCGCGCCGTTTCCGGAAGACCCTCACCACCGTCCCTTCGGCGTGAAGCGTATCCTCGAACTTGGTGAGATGGAGGGAGAAGCGGACCTTGGACTCCCGCGCCAGCTCCTCGACGCTCTCCACCAGCGCTCCCATCGCGCTCACATCGACGAGCCGGACCGCCAGGTTCCTTTTCTTTCCCAGGGGGACCAATCCGCCGGACTTCGTCACGGTGAGGACGTAATCGTGAACCTGGAACCGCTCCGCCTTCCGGCCGGAGCGGCTCTCCTGAGGTGCATGCGCCCCATCGGGCCCGATCGGGGTTTGAAGGCGCGGGTCCATGCTGAAACTATCATATCATGACCCATGAATAATGCAACAGCGAATCGAGAATAAACCGCTTCGACCGCCGTGCATGGAGACGCTGTTCCGGAACAGTCTTAAAGAATATGACGGCGCTCTTGCTTCTCGCCCTCGCGCAAGTCCCCCTTCAGGATTTCGTGGAACGCGCCCTCGCGGAGAACGATCGCGAAAAGCGCCGGGCGCTCTGCGCGGAACTGCGCCGGCACGAGTTCTCCGCCGTCGAGCGCTGCGTCCGAACGCGCACGTATGGCGAGGCGACGTGCCCGCTCGGCGAAGTGGTCGAACGCCGCAGCAAGACGCTCCACGACGGCGAGGCCTTCGGGTACGCGTTCCACGTGCCGAGATCGTACGACCCGGCGAAATCGTGGCCGTTGCTCGTGACGCTCCACGGCACGAACCGTGGCGGTCATGATAAGGCGGGCTCAGGCTGGATCCGCATGTGGCTGCGGAACGCCGCGGTTCGCGAGCGTTTCATCGTGCTGGCGCCGACGACGGTTCGCCATACCTGGAGTTCGCGCCAGGGACACTCGCATGTCCTCACCGCGATCGACGAATTGACCCGCGAGCTGAACGTGGATCCCAACCGCATCGTCCTCGACGGGATGTCGATGGGCGCCGGCGGGACGTTCGATCTCGCCGAATACGTTCCGGACCGCTTCGCCGCCATCGCCCCGCGCTGCGGCGCGCCTGACGTGCGGCGCAAGAAGGACGGCACGCTCATTCCGATGCTGTGCGAGAACTTCAGCAACCTGCCGATCCACTGGGTCGTCGGCGCGAAAGACCAACTGATCCCCATCGACATCGTGCGCGCGGCCAAGGACGCGATCGCCGCCCTCAAGTACGATCTGGATTATCGCGAGCACGCCGACGGCGGCCACGACTGGACGCTCGGCAACGACGCCGAAATCGCGGCCTGGTTCGAGGAGCGGCGCCGCCGCACGTATCCGGACGAGGTCGTCTGGAAGACGTACGAGAAAGCCTTCCCGGGCGCCTACTGGGTCGAGGCGACGAAGCGAACCAACGCTCAGCCGATTCTGGTGACGCATCTCGACATGTCCGGACGCGAGAGCGAGACGCGCGCGGAATTCCGGCCCCCCGTGCTCATCCGCGCGCGCCGGGCGGGCAACGCGATCAACGTGACGTGCGAGGAAGTGAAGCAACTGCGCGTGTGGCTGGACGATGCCATGGTCGATCTGGATAAGCCGGTGGTCATCACGGTCAACGGCAAGAAGGTTCACGGCAGCAAGGTGAAGCGCTCCATCGACACGCTCATCAACGAGGCGCGCCGGCGGCGCGACCGCGCGATGACGTTCAGCGCGTACGTCGACGTCAGGCTACGGGAGCCTTAAGATTCGGAGCTGATTCGCGTCGTCGGGATCCGGCGGCGGCAGCGCCTCCGTCATGCCCGGAGCCAACGGCGGCGGTTCGGCGGCCTGGAAGCCGCCCTCCGCGGCGGCCGCGCTGTCGGCGACCATGATCGGACCGCCGTCCCCGCCGAAGGAAGCGCGCGTCGATTCGTTATACACGATGACAAGATCTCCTCCGGACGTAAAGTCCATGCCGATGACGGCGGGGATATATCCATCCGGCGCGGACGCCGAATACAGGGTATGCGACGTGCCGAACTGGTATCGAAGCAGCGAACCGAAGGCGTCCACCTGCGAGGGGTGTCCTTCCACATACTTGAGTTGTGCGCTTCGGTCCGCTTCGCTCCAGTACGCGATGCCCAGCGTGTAATCGGCCGCCATGGCGACTTGAATCAATCGCCGGCCGCCGCCCGTGAGGTTGTCCAAAGAAACATTCTGGCCAAACGACGCGCCGCGATCGAAGGAAAGCCTGACGGAGACGCTCCATCCGTCGCAATGAACCAAGGCCAGCACGTTGTAAAGCCCGGCGATTTCGTGATCCCGCCAATTCCCGCTGTCTTGATTGGTCTCTTCGCTTCCCCCGCCGGTCGCCGCGCCGGAGGTCATGTCGTACTGCATGCGCAGCTCATACTTGTCCAGCGGCCAATAGTATTCGGGGCTTTGATCGCCTTCATAACAAACGATGCTGACCCGATCTCCCGAGACCGCCACCGTGGGCATTCCGAACACGGCGGACTGGCTGCTGTAGATCGTGAGCAGGTCTTTGAGGCCGTCGTACTCCGACAAGGGCGACGGGATCGACAAATTGATCTCGGACTCCTCGCCGGGGCGAATGCGGACGAGCGAGGTATCCGTGATCCCGCCCGAGGGGTCATACGATCGAATCCGGAGCAGTTCGGTATCCTGGATCGCCCCGGTGATCGTCAGCCGGGTGAACCCATCGCCCCGCGCGACGATCTCGGAACCTCGAACGAACGTCCCCGCGCCGGAGACGCGCAGTCCGTCGTTCCACAGATCCCACAGAGGGTTGGGCGACACCGACGCGCCGTCCGGATTGACGCGGGCCACGGAGATTTCGACCGCGCCTTGGTTACCGACGAGACTCGTGGAGACGGCGAACGACATCGCCGTGCCGCCCGGCGAGGTGAAGTCGTATTCGGACGCCACGCCGGAAGCCCCGATGGCGTTCACGTCGACCGATTGAGCGACCGGGCCGGCGGGCGAAGCGTCGAGGCGCAGCGCTCCAGCCGAGACATTCAGAGGCGCCGCTCGGACAACCCGAGCGGAGCTCGATCCGGATTCCGAGAGGTCGAGAAAACACGTGCAGGTCAGGAGTGGGACCATTCCAACAACAAGGCGCAAGGCCGAGGATATCGAGAATCGCATAGATCGCCCCATGCCAATTCGAGTGCTCCGCAGAAAATAATACCCCATCCGGAGGCGCCGGGAGATGAAAACGTGGGAGACGAGAAGAAGCACGAGCGCATCATCGGGAGTAGCTCGGAAACTGAATCGAAGCGACTCCTAAAATCGCTCTTGATCCGCGCAACAACCCTCAATAGTGATGATTACTTCTGCAACCTCTGCTTCAATTTACTGTTGTATTATTCTACACTGACACCATGAACATTTTCCGGGTCTTGGTCGCGGCGGGGCAAGCCTTATCCGGCAGGATCCGGACGGCCGCGGAGGCCGTCGAGGGAATCACAGTATCGGTCGCCATGAATCTGAACGAGGCGCAGAAGATCCTGGAGACCGCCTTGTTCGACGCGGCGATCATCGACTTGGCGATCGAATCGAGCCGGGGAATCGATCTCGTGCTGGGTTTGCGTCACGCGTATCCGGACCTCTCGCTGCTCGTCGTCACCGACCGGCAGCTTCGGGAGCACGACCGGGAGGCGATCAAGTGCGGGGTGGAAGGGTTCATCGTCCAGCCGGTGCGGGCCGAGCACGTGCAATTCCTGATCGAACACGTGCGCGAGGTCCGGCGATTGCGCGAGCTGTCCGCGGGGCGCGATGACCTCGCCTCCCAGGAGCTTTTCCCCGGACTCATCGGCATCAGCGAGGAGATGCGGAACGTCTACCGCCTCATCTCGCGCGCGGCGAGCACGAGCGTGCCCGCGGCCCTCTACGGCGAAAGCGGGACCGGCAAGGAGCTCGTCGCCCGCGCCATTCATCGTTCGTCGCCGCGGCGGGAGGCGCCCTTCGTCGCCGTGCATCCGGCGTCGATTCCCGACAGCCTGCTGGAAAGCGAGCTCTTCGGGTACGTGCGCGGCGCGTTCACCGGCGCCGGCGCCGAGCGCGTCGGATTCATCGAAGCGGCCCACGGCGGGACGCTCTTTCTCGATGAGATCGGCGAGCTGCCTCTGGCGACGCAAGTGAAGCTCCTGCGCGTGCTACAGGACAAGACGATCCACCGCGTCGGATCCTCGCGGCCCACCCGCGTCGACTTCCGGCTCATCACCGCGACCAATCGCGATCTCATGAGCGAAGTCCACGCCGGACGGTTTCGCGAGGATCTGTTCTATCGCATCCATGTCTTCCCGATCTACTTGCCTCCGCTGCGGGCGCGCCTGGCGGATCTCCCGCTGCTGTGCGAACACATCCTGCGCGGTCTGGCCCGCGAGAGCGGCCGCCCCGCCGCGGGTTTCGCGACGGGCGTCCTGGAGGTCCTGATGGCCCACTCCTGGCCCGGCAACGTGCGCGAGCTTGAAAACGTCCTCCAGCGCCTGGTCGCCATGAAACCCGGCGGCGGCCGGATCGAAATCGCCGATCTCACGGGCCTCCTGCTTCCGGCGCGCGCAGCGACCGGCGGCGCGGCCATGCCGCCCATCGAGATCAAGCCACTGGCTCAGCACGTCCGTGACTACGTCGCGTGGGTTTATCAACACGTCGGCCGCAACAAGGCGCGAGCGGCGCGGATGCTGGAGATCGACCGCGCCACGCTCTACCGCAAGCTCCGTGGATCCGATTAAGATATAGCTTCCAAGCATCCCGCGCGCGTGGCACGCCGCTTGCACCTACCTCCGGCGATGCGTGATGCGAAGGCCGGAGTTCCGACGCGGACGATCCTGGCGCTCGTCACCGAGCCGCGGACGCGCGAGTCCGTGCTGAACGCGGCCTTGGATCTCGAGCGGCGCTTCGCCTGCGAGCACCTCACCGTCCTGCACGCGGCGCGGATGTCCGAATCTCCGGACGGCGCCTGGGAGCGCCTGGTGTGGTCGGCCACGTGGGCCCGCGTGTGCTTCGTGGCGCGAGCCGGGGATCCCGTCGAAGGGGCGCTGGAACAGGCCTGCGATTGCGACCTGATCGTCACCGCCGAATCGGGCATGCTGACCCAGCGGCTGCTGCGCCGCGCCGCGTGCTCGATCCTGACGCTTCCTCCCGGCGCTTCCGCTCCGCGCGGGCCGCTGCTCGTTCCGATCGATTTCGGACCCGACTCGATGCGCGCGGCTCGCTTCGCGGCCCGCCTGGCGGCGGCTGAAGAGAGGCCGATGGACCTGCTGCACGTCTTCGAAGTGCCCACCGGCTATCACAAGCTCGGCCCGAGCTATGCCGAGTTCGCGCGGAGCATGGAGGCGCGCGTCCGGCGCGATCTCGCCGTCTTCCGCGCCGAGCTCGGGACGGACCGCCCGGTGCGGTGCCGCGCGCTCCTGGGCGGCCACGCCGCCTCCACGATTCTCCGCGAAGCGCGGACCGGCCGCTACGGGCAGATCGTGCTCGGTTCGCGCCGGCGGTCCCCCGCTGTCACGCTGCTGTTCGGAAGCGTTGCGGAACGCGTCGTGCTTTCCTCGCCGCTCCCCGTCTGGGTGGTCCGCGACAATTCCACGCTTTCATTCCTGGAAGCCATCGAATGATTCCATGAAAGGAAAGACCATGCGCTTGCTTCGGTTCCTGACCATCGCCGGCTTCCTCTGGGGGATCTGGATTCTGCTATCGGGCAAGATGGACGTCCTTCACCTGGGCGCCGGGGGAGCGGCGGCGCTGGGAGTCGCGTTCCTGGCCCGCCCGCGCACGGACGAGCGTTTCCCGCTGGGACGCTTCGCGGGTTATGTGCCCTGGCTGCTCTGGCAAGTGCTCAAGTCCAACCTCCGGGTGGCGCGGTTGGCGCTCGCCCCGCGCGCTTCCCTGGCGCCGCGCGTGGTGCGCGCCGTGCCCAGCCTCTCCGATGAGCGCGCCCTCACGCTGGCGGGGTGCTCCATCACGTTGACGCCCGGCACCGTGACGCTGGACATCGCTCCGGACCTCATGACGGTGCACGCTCTGGACCCGGTTTCCGCTCGCGAGATCGAGACGGGCGACGTCGTGCGCCGCGTCGGCGGCGTCTTTCGGGGAGGCGGCCCATGACGCACGTCTTCCTGGCGGCCACTGTGGCGACGCTCATCCTGGCGATCCCTTACCTGGGACGCGTGATCGCGGGCCCCACCGTCTTCGACCGCGTGGTCGCGCTCAACGGCATCGGAACGAAAATCGCGGTGCTCATGGTCCTGGTGGGGCTGCTCTATGCGCGCGCGGACATGTTCGTGGACATCGCGCTGGCGTTTTATCTGCTGAACCTGGTGACGACGCTGCTGCTGGCCAAGTACGTGAAAGAGAGAGGCGGGCTATGACGGCGATGGAGATGATCGGCACGGGGCTCTTCGCGACGGGACTCTTCTTCCAGCTCGTGGCCAGCGTGGGCTTGGTGCGCTTTCCCGACCTTTACTGCCGGCTTCACGTGGTGGGGGTCACCGACACGCTGGGCGGCCCGCTCGTGCTCTTGGGCGCCGCGTTCCATCTGGGCTTCTCGCTGACGGCGTTCAAGCTGCTTCTGGCCATCGGATTTCTTTATCTGACGTGCCCGCTGGTGGGCCACATGCTCGCGCGGGCGGCGATGGAAGCAGGACATGCTCCCTGGGCGCCGCCGAAGGTGAAATCATGAATCCCTATATCGGCGGGTTGCTGAGCGTCATGCTGGTGGCGCTGGGAATCGCGCTCATCCGCGTGCGGGACCTCTTCGCGACGATGGCGCTTCTGTCGGCGTTCAGCGGCCTGATCGCCGTGCTCCTGGCGGTTCTCGGTGCGGTCGACGTCGCGTTCACCGAAGCGGTCGTCGGCGCGAGCATCTCGACGGTCCTTCTGATGACGCTGCTGCGCCGCATCGATCCGCGGGAAGTCGTCCGCCAGGGTCCATTGGCCCGCGCGGCGGCGCTGGCCGGCGTCGGGGCGATCGGCTTCGTGCTGCTCTGGGGCATCGACGCGCTGCCGCCCTTCGGCGATCCCCAGTCCGCGCCGACCCGCCACGTGGCGCCGGCGTATATCGAACGCGCGCTTCAGGACACGGCCACCCCGAACGTCGTGACCGCCGTGCTGGCGGACTACCGCAGCTTCGACACGCTCATCGAAACGACGGTGATCTTGACCGCCGCGATGGCCTGCATCCTGCTCCTGGGGAGGAAGCCATGACGGCGCCCTTCGACAGCCTGATGCTGCGCGTCCTCCTGGGCCCGCTCGTGGCGTGCCTCCAGATCTTCGCGCTGTACGTGGTCTTTCACGGGCACACGAGCCCGGGCGGCGGCTTCCAAGGGGGCGTGCTGCTGGGCGCGTCGATGATCCTGATGATGCTCGTGCACGGGCGCGCGACTCCGTCTCTCATGCTGTCCCAGCGCGGCTCGGCGGCACTGGCCGCGGCGGGCGTGTTGGCGTACGCGACGCTCGCCGCCATCCCCTTGCTGGCCGGCCGGCCGATGCTCGACTACGCCGCGCTTCCCTTGCCGTCGCTGGAACCGGCGCAACGGCGCTGGGTGGGCATTCTCATCGTCGAAGCGAGCGTGGCGCTGGCGGTGGCGGGCGTCATGGTTTCGCTCTTCCAGAGCCTCGCCGGCGACAAGGAGGTCTCGCCGTGATCGATTATCTCTTCGCGCGCGGACCGTACCTGCCGTATGCCGCCCTGGTGATGCTGGGACTGTACCTCGTGCTGACGCATCAGAATCTATTCAAGACGATCGTCGGCCTGTCGCTCGCGCAGTCGGGCATCATCCTCTTCTTCGTGCTGCTGGCCGTGCGCGACGGCGCCACGGTGCCTATCCTGGCGGAGGGCGACGATCGCCCGCTGAACAATCCCCTGCCGCACGCCCTGATGTTGACGGCCATCGTGGTGGCGGTCTCGACGCTGGGCGTGGCGCTGGCGATCCTGCGCCGGCTTCAGGAGGAGGAAGGATCGATCGTGGAGCGGCGCCGGCCGGAGGAGGAACCATGAACTCCACCCTGCCGGCCCTCCTGTTCCTCGTCCCGTTCTTGAGCGCGCTCCTCTGCGGCGCGCTGGGGGGATACCTGCGGGGCGCGGCGCGCTGGATCGCGCTGGGCGCGCTGGCGGCGACGGCGGCGCTGTCCTTCGCCGGCGCGGCGCTCGCGGCGGCGGGCGAACGGCTCGTCACCCATATGGGCGGCTGGGCGCCTCCGCTGGGCATCGAGTGGAGGTTGGACGCGCTGAGCGCGTTCGTGGCCGCGTTCGTGGCGGCGACGGCGCTGATCGTGCACGGCGCCCTGGGCGACGTGCGGCGGCGGGAGCTCGGCGAGCGCGAGCCCGGATTCAACACCTGCGCGCTGCTCCTGGTCAGCGGACTGATGGGCATGATCGCCTCCGCCGACCTTTTCAATCTCTTCGTTCACCTCGAAGTGGCCTCGCTCAGCGCGTACGCGCTCGTGGCCTCCGGGGGGCGCGGGGCTCCGCGCGCGGCGGTGCGGTACCTGGTGATCGGCAGCTTGGGCGCCTCCTTGTACCTCCTGGGCGTGGGTCATGTGTACGCGGCCACGGGCACGCTGAACATGGACGATGCCGCGGCCCGGATCGCGGCCGGGGCCGATCCGCGCCTGACGATCCTGGCGTTGGCGTTCATGATCAGCGGACTGGCCATCAAGATGGGGCTCTTTCCCCTGCACGGCTGGATGCCGGGGGCCTACGCGCGGGCGCCGTTATCGGCCGCGGCGCTCATGGCGCCGCTGGTCACGAAGGTTTCCGCCTACGCGCTCATCCGCATCCTGTTCTGGGTCTACGGCCCCGCGGGGCTGGGGCGCGCGCCGATCGTGGCCGATCTGCTCTGCGTGACGGGAGCGGTCGCGTTGATCGCCGGCGCGCTGCTGGCGGCGCGCGAGGCCGATCTGCGCCGGCTGCTGGCCTACTCGAGCGTCTCGCAGATGGGTCTGGTGGTCCTCGGGATCGGTCTGGCCAACGCGGCGGCGCTGACGGGCGCGATCCTCCACCTCGCGAACGACGCGCTGATGAAGGCGACGCTCTTCGTGGGCGCGGCCGAGCTGGCGCACCGCTTCGGCGTGCGCGAGGTGGGCGACCTGGCGCGCGTGCGGGCGCGCGCGCCCTGGACGGCCGCCGCGATGGCCGTGGCCGCCTTCTCGCTCGTGGGTCTGCCGCCTTTGTGCGGCTTCTTCGGGAAATGGTACGTCCTGATGGGCGCACTGGAGTCGGGCCGACCGGGAATGGCTTTCGCGATCGTCGCCGGGAGCTTGGCGAGCGCGTTCTATGCCTTCCGCATCGTGGAGCGGCTCTACTTCGCGCGTTCCGGCGAAGCCTGCCCGGAGCGCGAGGGTCCCGCCGGCCTGGTCGCCGCGTGCGCGCTTCTGGGCGGGGGCGTGGCGGCGCTGGGGCTGGGCAGCGATCGCGTGGTGGCGCTCCTCGTTCGCGCGGCGATCCCGGGAGGTGTTTAGTCATGGACCCGAGAGTGCTGGGCGCGATGGCGGCACCGTTCGCCGCGGCGGCCGCGATCTATCTGGGACGTCGCCGCGGGGCGGAAGCGTGGACGTACGCCGCGGCGGGCGTCTCGCTGGCGCTGGCGCTCGCCTTGCTGCCGGCGGTGCGTGCCGGCGTCGCTCCGGAAGTCCGGCTCATGGGGCTCCTTCCCGGCGTCGATCTCTTCTTCCGGGTCGATCCTCTCGGCCTGACGTTCGCGTTGCTGGCGGCCGGTCTATGGGTCGTCACGTCCGTCTACTCCTCCGGCTACGTGCGCGCGATGGGCCTGGAAAACCGGCGTCGCTACTTCGCGTGCTTCGCGGCGTCGATCGGCTGCGCGCTGGGCGTGGCGTTCGCCGGGAACGTTCTCACCTTTCTGGTCTTCTATGAAGGACTCACCCTCGCGACGTACCCGCTCGTGGCGCACAAGGAGACGGACGCGGCCCTGGCCGGCGCGCGGCGCTATCTCGCCTATGCGCTCACCGGAGGATTGGCGCTGACCGCGGCGGCGGCATGGACGTGGATGCTGGCGGGGACGCTCGATTTCGTTCCCGGAGGATTTCTTCCCCCGCGCCTGGCGGGCGGCGCGCTCGCGGGGCTCTTCGCGCTCTACGCGATCGGCTACGGGGTCAAGGCGGCGGTGATGCCGCTTCATGCCTGGCTGCCGGGCGCGATGGTGGCGCCGACGCCGGTGAGCGCGCTGCTCCACGCCGTCGCGGTGGTGAAGGCGGGCGTCTTCGGATGCCTGCGCATGGTCCAATACGTGTTCGGCCCCGACACGCTCTCGTCCTCGGCCGCGCCGGCGGTCCTCATCGCCGCGTGCGGCGTCACCGTCGTCGCCGGATCGATCGCGGCGCTGCGCCAGGACAACCTGAAGCGCCGGCTCGCCTACTCGACGGTCGTGCACCTTTCGCTGATCGTGCTCGGCGCGGCGCTCCTGGCGCCCCACGGCACGGTGGGCGCGATGCTGCACATGGTCAACCACGGATTCGCGAAGATCACGCTGTTCTTCTGCGCGGGAGCCATCTACGCGAGCACGCACGCGGAAACCGTGAGCCGGCTCGGCGGGCTCGGCCGGCACATGCCGTGGACGTTCGCCGCGTTCACCGTCGCGTCGCTGGCGCTGGTGGGCTTCCCCGGCTTGTGCGGCTTCGTGGGCAAGCTCATTCTGGCGCGCGGCGCGATCGAAGCGTCGCAGATGGTCCCCTTGGCGATCCTCCTGGGTGGATCCCTGTTCACCGCGGCCTACCTGCTGCCCATCGTGCGCGCCGCGTACTTCGATCCAGCTCCCAATGACGCCGTCCGCGAGGCGCCCGGGCTCATGGTGGGACCGCTGGTGGCGACGTCCGCGCTGGTGGTCGTCTTCGGCGCGCTTCCCGCCGTCATCAACCTCCAGTACGAACTGGCCGCGCGGGCCGCGGCCCAGATTTTCGGAGGCGCGCCATGAGGGACCGATTCGCGTGGATCCTCGCCGGCGCGTCGGGGCTCGCCGTCATCGCCGAGCTCTTGTTCGTGCGCTCCCATCACGCGCCGTCGCTTTATGCGGTGCTGGGATTCGCATCGTGCGTCGCGGTCGTGCTCCTGACGAAAGCCGCCGGCCGCGCGTTCCTCCAGAAGCCGGAAGAGGGCGACGATGATTGAGCTTCATCCGGTGATGCCGTTCCTGCTGGCCGCGGCGCTCCTTCCCTTCGTGAGCGCGCCGGCGCAGCGGGCGCTGTCGCTCCTCGCCCCGCTGGGAGGAACGATCCTGGTGCTTCTCGTCCCGGAGGGGACGCGATGGGGCATCGAGGTTCTGGGATTCGAGCTCGTGTTTCTGCGCGTGGACGCGCTCGCCCGCCTTTTCGCGCTGGCGTTCGCGGGCTTCGCGTGCGTCGCGGCCGTCTATGCCTGGCGCGAAGAGAGGACGGCCGTGCGGGCGGCCGGCCTGGGACTGGCGGGCTCGGGCGTGGGCGCGGCGCTGGCCGGCGATTTCCTGGCCCTGTTCCTGTTTTGGGAGGGGCTCACTCTCGGATCGCTGTTCCTTATCTGGTCCGGCGGGACGCGCACGGCGCTGGCCGCCGGGCTGCGCTATCTTTATTTCCATGTCGCGGGAGCGGCTTGCCTGCTGGCGGGCGTACTGCTGCATGCGCACGAGTCGGGATCCACGGCGATCGAGGCAATCGGCCTGCGCGGCGCGGCGGGCTGGCTGATCCTGGCGGGGATGGCGGTCAACGCGGCGATCCCGCCGCTGCATGCCTGGTTGCCGGACGCTTATCCGCGCTCCACCCCGGCGGGGACCGTCTTCCTGAGCGCCTACACCACGAAGGCGGCGGTCTATGCGCTCGCCCGGTGCTTCCCCGGCGAAGAGTTCCTGGTGGGAGCCGGCATCGCGATGGCGCTGTACGGAGTCATCTTCGCCGTGCTCGAGAACGACATCCGGCGGCTGCTGGGATATCACATCATCAGCCAGGTCGGCTACATGGTGTGCGGCGTCGGCCTGGGCACGGCGCTGGCGCTGAACGGCACGGCGGCGCACGCCTTCTCCCACATCTTCTACAAAGGACTCTTGCTGATGGCCGCGGGAGCGGTGATTCACGCGACCGGACGCGCGAAGCTCACGGAGCTGGGAGGCCTGGGACGCTGGATGCCCGTGACGCTCGCCTGCTACGCGGTCGGCGCGTTTTCCATTTCCGGCGTGCCGCTGTTCAGCGGATTCGTCAGCAAGTCGATGATCGTCGGCGCGGCCGGCGCCGAGGGGCGCTGGACCGGAGAGCTGCTGCTGGAAATCGCGTCCATGGGAACGTTTCTCCACACGGGGCTGAAGCTTCCGTGGTTCACCTTTTTCGGCGGCGCTCCCGCGCCCGCGCGGCGGCGCGACGCTCCCGCCTCGATGATCGCGGCGATGGTCTTGGCGGCGGCGGTGTGCGTGACGACCGGAGTGAGTCCGGAGGTGCTCTACGCGATGCTCCCGCACGCGGCTTTCTACGAACCGTTCACGGCGGAACATATAATGGCGGCGATCCAGCTCCTGCTGGGAACGGCCTTGGGATTCTGGCTGCTGCGCGCGAAGCTGGGGGGAGAGCCAACGGTGACGCGCGACGTGGACCGGCTCTATCGGCGGCCGACCGGCGCGCTCCTCGAGGCGCTGGGCCGGACGCTCGAAGCGTTCGCGCCCATGTCCGAGCGGTCCGGAGCGGCCTTTCGGCACGGGTGGCGGCGATGGCGGGAATCGGAGATGCCGGCCACCGTGGGCTTCCAGGCGGCCGTTCTTCTGGGAGCGATGCTGATCTTGACCGGTTTCGTCCTGGCGTTGAACGGGCGGCTCGGATGATGCGTAGCTGGAAACTCGCGCTGACGCTGGCACCGTTCGCGGTCGCCTCGGCGGCGATCGTGGTGCTGGTGGGATTCACGTCCTGGACGCTGGCGCTGGAGGCGATGGGATATGCCGGCGTGACGTTCGTCGCGGCGGGAAAGTTTATCGTGCTGGCGCCCGTCCTTCGCGAAGACGTCTTCTTCACGCCGTTCTTCTTCGCCGGAATGGTCGCGTTCATGGACGTCTGCACCGCGTTGCTCGTCGCGCTGCACCTGGATGTGCTGTACCGCCTCCCGTGGCTCGGACGGCGCCTGCGATGGATGGAACGGAACGGGCGGGAAACTCTGGAACGGCGGCGGTTCTATCGCCGTTCCGCGTTTTTCGGGGTGATCCTGTTCGTCATGTTTCCGCTCACCGGCACGGGCGCCATCGGCGGGACGATCTTCGGGCGGCTCATCGGACTGACGTCGGCGCGGATCCTGACCGCCATCGCGATCGGCGCGGTCGCCGGCAGTTTCGGCTTGGCGCTGGGCGCCGAGGGGCTGGCGCGACTCCTGGAGCCGGTACGTCACACCGCGTGGTTCCGGGCGATCGGTTACGGCGCGGCGGCGGCGCTTCTGGCCATCCTGGTGTGGCGCGGGATTCGCGCTTCGCCACGGGAAGCGCCCGCGGCTCCTCTCGATGGCGCCAGCGTTCCCGACAAGGAAACCTCCCCGACGCCACCGCTTCCGCCGGAAGTCCATGATCCATAGTCCGGAGGCCCGCGCCCCGAATTCCGGTTCCCGATCCGCCGCGGGCGAGTACAATGGGCGCCGTGCAACGGACGCTGAGCGACATCGCGCTGGCCGTCCAGCGCATCTACGGCGAAGCCATCGATCCTCTCGAGGAGAGGTTCGCCTTCGAACGGCGCCCCGGGGAAAGCGAAATCGCGGGCGCGCCGACCGTGCTGTTCCTGGGCAATCATTCGTCGGGCAAGTCGACGTTCATCAACCACCTTCTGGCCGCTCCGGTGCAGAAGACGGGGCTCGCTCCCACCGACGACACGTTCACCGTCCTCATGAACGGCGCCGAAGAGGACCGCGAAGGCCAGGCGGCCGTCTCCGATCCGACGCTCCCGTTCGGCGACTTGAAGAGCTTCGGCCCCGAATTCCTGTCCCACTTCCGCGTCAAGCTTCGCTCGACGGAGGTCCTGCGGGAGGTGACGTTGATCGACTCCCCCGGCATGATCGACGCGCGGGGAGAAGGATCTGACCGCGGCTACGACTTCGCCGGCGCGGTCCGCTGGTTCGCCGAACGCGCCGACGTGGTGTTCGTGTTTTTCGACGCCGAAAAGCCGGGCACGACGGGCGAGACGCTCCAGGTTTTCACGCAGTCGCTGCGCGGGATCGATCACAAGCTGCTCATCGTGATGAACAAGATGGACCGCTTCGAAAGCCTCCAGGATTTCGCGCGGGCCTACGGATCGCTCTGCTGGAACCTGGGGAAGATCATCCCCCGGAAGGACCTTCCGCACATCTTCACGACCTATCTTCCGGTGGACGGAGCGGCGCCGCCGGCGCTTCCCGCGCGGGATTTCGAAGGGACGCGGGAGGAGCTGATCCGGGAGGTCCGACGCGCGCCCGCCCGACGGATCGACAATCTCATCACGCAGCTCGAAGAGCACGCGCAGCGGCTTTACGTGCACGCGCGGGTCATCGATGAAGCGCGGCGCAACCTGCGCCGTTTCGGAGCGAAGCTCTGGACGCTTCTCGTCTTCCTCATTCTCTTCGCCGGGCTGGCGGGCGCGATCACGATCACCACGCATCAGGAGTGGTGGATCCCGGCCGTCATCTTCGGCGGCGCGGCGCTGGTCGCCTATGCGGGCTCGTTCGTCATCCGCGGCCTGATCCGCGGTTCGGAAAGGCAGATCGTCGCCGGTCTGAGCGATATCTTCGAGCGCCTCTACGCCCGCGAACTGCTGGTGCGGGACCGGGTGGAGGACCTGCGCGCTCTGTGGGGCAAGGTCCACCCCCATCTGCGGCACGCGCTCGAAAAGGTGGGCGTCCGGGCTTTTCCCAAGCTTCGAGCCGAGGAGCGCGACCGGCTGGCCGGGGCCGTCGAGACGGAGATTCCGGCGCTCCGCGCCCAGTTGCACCGCGAGCTGAAGCATTCGCCTTAGGTTCCGACACATCGCGATATTTCGGGAAAATTCCGCCTCCGCCTCGGAAAAATTCCGCCTCCAAGCCGATTCAGGCGCCCTCCGCAAGGGTCCTCGCGGATGGCACGTGCGTTGCTGGAATCCCGATGTTCATCTTTCATGATGACGCACCCGACAAGGGCCGGTGACGTCACGAAACACCCCATACATAGTTCGAGAACGGCCGAGGACGCGATGGATCCGATCGCTCAGGCATCGCCGGTCGACGCGGACGAGATGCTGGACCTCTTGATCGAGGAGTATGGCCACATGGGGTGGTCCTTCCAAGCGATGGGGCGGATCTTCACCGATCCGTCGTTTCAGGCCCCCTACGGCTTGAGAGGATTGTTCGGCGCGGAGGAGATCGAGCGGCGCATTCGCGAGAAGCTGGAGACCTTAGGCCTGCTCCATCCGCGGCTCTCCTGCCCCGAACCGGAACTGCCGGAGCATTTCCAAGTGGCCGGCGACCCTCCCGTGCCCGACAGTTCCCGGGTTCCGGCGTGTCCAGGGGATCCAGACGATGTCTGATTCGTAAAGAAACAACGGACGCGATTTATTTCTTGTGAAGCGCATGAACCTCCAAAGCACCCAATCGCCAAGAGAACCCAGAAGAGGGCATTCGATGGCGTTTCAGCGTTTTGGCGGTTCCCGCAAAAGTTGAGCAATTATTCTTACGGGTCCCGCAAAGGGGTGATCATCTGATTCCAAGCATGAGGAGCCGACGATGACGGACGTTACTCGAGTGCTGCGCCGCGAGCATCAAACGGTGTTGGGCAAATTGGACGAGTTCGAGCGGGCGCTGGAGCGGCACGATGCCGCGGCCCTCCGCGGGGCGCTGGAATTCTTCGACGAAAAGCTGGCCGTTCACCGCAAGAAGGAGGAGGAGATCCTCTTCCCCGCGCTGGGGCGGCACATCGGAACGGAAGTCGGCCCGATCGCGTGCATGCTCGAAGAGCACCGCGACGAAGCGGACAAGTTCCGCGCCTTCAAGGAGGCGATTTCCGGGGACGGCGGCCCCGACGGGCGGGCGCGCGTCCGCGCGGCGGGCCGAGACGTTCTTTCCCACCTGCGCGACCACATCCAGAAGGAGGACACCGTTCTCTTTCCCATGGCGGAACGGCTGTTGAGCGAAGAGGAGAAGCGCGAGGTGCACGCGAACATGGAAACAGTAGGAAGCTGCTGTCCGGAATGCGCGCAGGCGATGGTGGAACCCAACGTCCAGAAGGCGGCTCCGGAAGCGTATCGAAATTTCGTCGCGCGGCATCCCCTCCTGGAAAAGTCCTGGGACCTGCTGCGCGAGGCGGAGTCGACCGGCCCGCTGGATGAACGGGCCGTGCGGCTCGTCAAGCTGGGAATCGCGCTGGGCGCGTATCGTGAAGGCGCGGTCCGCTCGGCGGCCCGCAAAGCGCGCGCGGCGGGCGTCATGGAGGACGAGTTGCATCAGGTGGTCGCGCTGGCCGCGAGCACGATCGGCTTTCCCTCCGTGGTGGCCGGGGAATCCTGGATCCTCGACGCGATCGCGTGACGCGCACGCTTATGGAATCCTGTCTCGGCGTCATCGGACTGCCGAGCCAGGATTCCAGTGGTGAAGAATTATCCGAGTCAGCGCGCTCTCTCTCCCGCCGAAAGGACCTCCACCCTCACGTTCATTCCCGGCCGCAAGGGTCCGGCGTCGTCCAGGTGAATCTCCGCTTCCAGGACTTTCGCGTCGATCCGTTCCTGGGGATCGTCCGAGAAGAGCGATTTCCGCCCCAGCGCGCCGGCCAGCTTCTCGATGCGTCCCGACAGCGTAAGGTCCGGAAACGAGTCCGGATGAATCCTCACCGCGACCCCCGTCCGGATCTCCGCCAGTTCGAGCTCGTCCACCTCGGCTCGGACCTTCAGCTTGGATAGATCCCCCACTACGAAGAGCGGCGCCTCGGGGTGGGCCAGTTCGCCCGGTTCCCGATACACCTTGAGGATTACCCCCGCGAAGGGCGCCTTGATGACCGCATCCTCAAGGCGCGCCTCCAGCGCCGCTTCATCCGCCTTGGCGACAGCGAGGGCCGTTTCCGCCTTCTCCACCTCCACGTTGGAAGCCGCGTTCTCCGAGACCAATCGCCGCGCGCGGGCCAGGTCGCGTTCCGCCTGTTCCCGCACGGCGCGCGCTCGCGACCATTGCGCTTCCACGATCGACCGTTCCAGGAGCACGACCGCCTCTCCCGCCTGGACCACGTCCCCTTCGCTTTTGAGAAAGACTTTGATCCGCTCCAAAATCGTCGATCCCACGCGGGCCTGCTTCCATGCTTCGACCTTGCCCGTCGCCCAGACGCGCCGCTCCGGCTTGCCGAGGGGGGGCGGCTCCGGGGCGGGACGGACCAAATACCACGTCGCAGCCCCGACCGCCGCCAACAGCACCGATGCGATGAAGATCCTCATGGCGTTTCTCTCAAAGTGCCGCGATGCAGCCGTCCTCGAGGCGAAGAACACGATGGGCCACGGCACTCAAGCGCTCGTCATGCGTGACCACGATCACCGCGGCGCCCTTCTCCGAGGCCCGCTCCGAAAGCAATCGAATCACGGCCAGGCCGTTGGTCGAATCGAGCGCTCCGGTCGGCTCGTCCGCCAGGATGACCGCCGGCCCGTGCGCCAGCGCGCGGGCGATGGCGACGCGCTGTTGCTGACCTCCGCTCAGCTTGGCCGGAAGAAAATCCAGGCGTCCGGCCAGTCCCACGCGCTCCAATTCCTCGGCGGCGCGCCGGCGATGATCCCGCGCCCCCAGCAGCCGCAGCGGAACCGCGACGTTCTCCAGCGCCGTCAGCGAGGGGAACAGGTTGAACGATTGGAAGACGAACCCGATCCGCCGCCGGCGCAGCGCGACCCTGCCGGCTTCTTGCAGGTCGCCCAGCGATTGGGACGCGATGCGAATCTCCCCGCGGGTCGGAGAGAGCATCGCCCCGAGCATCATCAAGAGCGTCGTCTTGCCGGAGCCCGAAGGACCCATGATGGCGACGATCTCACCGGGCGCGATGTTGAACGTCGCTCCGCGAACGGCCTCCACATGGCCGGGCTCGAAGATCTTCCAGACGTCTTTCGCTTCGACAACCGCCATGGCATCACGCCTTGAACACGGTCGCCGGATCCACGCGAAGCACTTTTCGAATGGACAGCAGCGACGCTCCCAAGCACATCAAGACCGTGACCCCCGCGACCATCACCAGCAACGCCGGGGGAAAGACCACCGAGAGCCCCAGACGGTTGAACAGGCCTCCGATTCCGAACGCTCCCCCCGTCCCGGCCGCATAGCCCACGATCGCCGCCACACCCGCCTGCGACCACAGGATGATGAGAAGCTCACGGGTTCCGCCTCCGATCGCCTTGAGCGTCGCGTATTCGCGCAGATGCTCGATCGCGTCGGCGTAGATCGTCTGCCCGACCACCGTCACGCCGACGAAGAAACCGAGGAGGATCGTCAGCAGGAATCCGAATCCCATCCCCGTCGAAACGGTCCAGTACCAGCGGGTGCGCCGGCTGCACTGGGCGGCGGTCATGACATCGACATGAGGAAGCTTTCGCGCCAGGCGCGCCGCGACCTCGCCGACGTCGTGCCCGGGCGCCGCCTGGACGAGAATGAAAACCGTATTCTCGCGCCCCACGTAGGACGCGATGCGGTGCGCCGTTTCGTAGGAGGCGAACACGTACGGAGCGGTCGTTAGAGGACGGATCCCTTCCGTCAATCCGGCGATCCGGACGCTGCGTCCCATGATTTCGAGGCGATCGCCGACGCGCAGCTCGCCCAGCCGCCGGTAGGACGATTTGTCCACGATGACGTGGTCGCCTCCCAGGACGGATCGGGCCTCCCCTTCCACCAGGCCCCAGGGCTGTCCCCATCCCTTCCCTGCGGACGGATGGTATCCGATGATCTCGACCTGTTCCGTTCCGCCCCTCGGCAGCCGGGCGAACGCCCAGGCGAAAAGCAGCGTCTCGGCGCGCTGGACTCCGGGCGTCGAGCGGACGATGTGAACGTATCGTTCCGGGAACGGCTGGGACCAGTCGAAGTTGGCCGAGTTCTTCGAGACGATCCAGATGTCCGCCGCGCCGCGATCGATGACCGCCGACGAGGCCCGCATGAAGCCGAGGTACATGCCGACCTGGACGAAGATGAGGACGACGGCGAACGTGATGCCGAACAGAGTGACGGAGAGTCTGACCTTGTCGTGCAGGAGGTTCCGGATTCCGATCGTCCACACGGCTTCACGCCTCCCGGTTCACGGCTCCGTACACCGTGAAATCGATCCACTGGTCCGCGAGCCGGTCCAGGTCGGCGCGAGGATCCGGGATCACATGATCGACGATCATCTGGCGGAACATGCCGACGAAGCAGGTGGCCAGAAAAGGCGGGTCGATGCTCCGGCGCACGAAGGCGAGTTCCTGGAGCCGCCGGATGACGTCCGACCAGTGGCGGGACATGGCGCGGATCATTTTCAGAAAGGGGGCGGCGAACTCCGGCTCGATGGACATTCCCTCGCGAAAGACGACGGCCGCCAGTTGCGGGCGGCCGGCGTGATAGGCGAGGAAGTCGAGCACGGATTCGCGGACCGCGCGCAGGACCGCCGGTGGCCGGTAGGAGCGCTTGAGCTCCCGCGTGACGAGGGCTCGAAATCCCTCGAGATAGTCGTTCAAGACGGCGCTGAACGCGTCGGCCTTGGAATCAAAATAAAGATAGAAGGTTCCACGGGCGACGCCGGACCGCTGGATGATGTCCGCGACGGAAGCCGATCCATACCCTTTGGCGGCGAAGACCGCGGTGGCGGCGTCCAGAAGCTGCCGCCGGCGCTGAAGGTTTTTCACAGGACTAGACTGACATGTCAGTCTAGTCCTGTCAAGGAACGAGACTTGGTTCAAGTTCACATCGCGCCCATCCATGGGTAGAATGACGCACCAGCATTCGAAGCGCAGGATTCCCGCCGATACGGTCAACACACGTTTGGTGAAGGGACCGCCGCATGGACGGCTTAACCTGTCTGGCCGCCCTGGCTCTGGGTTCCCTGGTCATCTCCCCCATCCTCGCCCTCGTCGCCTGGAGCAGAGCCTCCTCGCTTCAACGCGCCTTCGACGAACTTCGCCGGGACGTTGATCGCATCAAAAAAGGAGCGCCGCTCCCCACGGCGGTCAAGCCGGAAGAGCCGTCGGCCCCGCGTGTCGAGGCGCAAGCACCCCCTTCTCCTCTACCGCCACTCCTACCGCCGCCCCGCCCGCCGGCACCCGCCCCCAAGGAGCCGAGCGAAAAGAAAGAAACCCACGCCGCCATGGAGAAAAACCTCGGCGTCAAAGTGCCCGTGTGGATCGGAGCCATCGCCCTGGCCCTCGCCGGAATCTATCTCGTCAAATACTCCCACGAGCACGGCCTGCTCTCGCCGATCGCCCGCGTGACGCTGGCGGCCCTCTTCGGATGCCTCCTGCTCGGAGCGGGAGAATGGTTCATCAGCCGCTCCTTGCGGGTCGCCTCGGCCCTCTCGGCGGCCGGCATCGCCGACCTTTACGCGAGCCTCCGGCCTGCTTCCCTACGAATGGAGCTTGAATTTCGATTGGCCTGCCGGCGACTGGGAGCGCCTCGTGTTCACGATCCATGATGGGGACCAGGAACCGCTCGCGAACCTCAAGGTCCTCTTGTGGGGACGGCGGGAGGCAATCCTTTCCGTATGGCCCGCCGCGAACGAGTTGAAGCTTTGGGTCGTGGAAGGAGAACAATATGGGCACGAGGAACGCACGCTCAAGCGGTTCCGTTCCCGGCTCCTGGAGGCGCCTTGGAAGGAATCTTGAACGCAACCGAGGACCGGAGGATAATGTGCGCTCGCTGAACGGTTTCATGAGGAGAAAAAAGATGCGATTCATCACAACGGTCACGGCCCTGACGTTCGTCCTTTCGCTCGCGGCGCCCGCCCAAGAGGAGGAGAAAGTCGCTCTCGGGTGGAAATTCACGAAGGGGGACAAATTCCGCTACGAGTACGCCTCCACCTTCGAGTCGGAATCCGACGGCGGAGATTCCGTGCAATGGAAAACGGCCTACGGGTTGGACCTGGAAGTGACTGCCGTGGACAAGGATGGCACGGCGACGCTCAAGGCGACCTTCGACCGCATCAAGCTCACCTACAGCGACGACGAGGACGACGTCGACGTCGATTCCACCAAGAAGCCTCCCAAAGGGGATGTCGCCGCGAAGATCGTCACCACGCTCATCGGCAAACCCATGGACATCCGATTGACCCGCCGGGGGGAGTGCAAGAAATTCGAAGGGATCGACAAGGTGGTGGATACCGTCCTGGAAGACCTCGATGAAGAAGACGAGGCGCTGGTCGAAAAATTCAAACAGCACTTCAGCGACGACGTCCTCCAAGGACAGATCCAAACGGAGTTCGGCCAGCTTCCCGAGAAGCCGGTCGCCAAGGGTGGAAAATGGGAAGGCGACCAGTCCCTGCCGGAGCCCACGAATTTCGGCGTCGGAGGCGGAAGAGCCTGGCCATCGAAGTTCACTTTGAAGGAAGTCCGCGAGGGAGGGAAGCAAGTCGTGATTTCGCAAGACGGAGGCCCTACGCGCGATGACATCGATGGTGAAGTCAAGTCCGACCGGGTCTGGGACGTTGCGAAGGGGAGGATGCAGTCCACGAAACGAAAAGCGACCATGGAGAGCCAAGGCACCTCGATGACTTACACGGCGGAGATGAAACTGGCGACCCCGAAAGAGAAAGCCAAGTAGCGCGAGCGCCTTGACGGCGCTCGCTTATGGAATCCCGACTCGGCGGTCAGCGTCGAGTCGGGATTCTCAAGGGCGCCGTTTCATAAACGATCGCCGAAGTGAACGCGAGCATCACTCCCGCGATGAAGAGAACCGGGCTGTAAGGGATCACGGGATCGAGATACGGTTCCGTGCCGAACCGAGACGATCCCAGGAATCCTATCGCGGCCAACCCCACCCCCACTGCCAGCATCGCCCAGAACATGAGGCATCGACTGGGGCCCTTTCGCCGCGGCTCGGTGGGATCCGGCTCCGCGGGGTGCCCGCTTCCTGCGAGGGGAACGATGGGAAACACCTTGACGAATATCGTGATGAAGAGCGCTCCCAAAGCCAGCAATCCCAGGATGACGGCGATCTCCACGCCGCTCGGCGCATAGCTCCCCTCCGTGGGGACGAAAAGCCCATGCGTCTGCGGCGACACGATGAGCAGGTACCGCTTGAGCACCGCCGCCACATTCCCCAAGAGGCCCGCGGCCGCGGTCCACGCGATGGACGCTCCGCCGTGCACGAATTGGATGAAGAGTATGGCGACCGTACCCGCCAGAAAGGCCACGATCGTCCAATAGAGAGGCGCGTAGACGCCCAGCGTCCTCGCGTGCGCCACTTTTGATTCGGCATACGGTGATGCGTAAGTCGCCGTCAATTCCTCGGCGATCATGAAGTAGAGGTAGATCATCGTCAGGACCATCAGGAGGTTTCCGAGCCAGCGGAAAACGGGCGGCCCGTAATGCGCCTCGAGGCGCAGGCTGCGTCTCAGGACCGCCGCCATCACGATGAGCAACCCCGTACCGGACAGGCCCGCCATCACCACGAAACTGGGTCCCTGGAGCGCGCTGAACCATCCCGGCCGCCCCCCTTGGATGCCGAAGATGAAGCCCAGCGTGGAATGGGCGGTCACCAGGAGCGGCAGGATCGTCAAGGCGAGCCAGAACGAAGCGCAATGATGGCGCCGCTTTTCGGCCGGAGATCCTTGGTACCCCGAAGCCCAGAGGCGATGAAAACCGCGCAGCCACGCCTTCGGCTGAGCGCACGCGGCGGCGTCGGACCGTCCGGACAGGAAGAAGTACACCAGGCTGGCGAAGAGATATCCGCCGACGACCAAGCTGAACGTTCCGAAGAAGGGCGAGGCCGTTCGGGCGAAGCGAGGAATGTTCACGAGCGCCTCCAGGGGGCGCCCGCAATCGACGATGACGCTCAAGGCGCCCATCATCAGCGAGACGATCGTCAGGAGTTCCGCCATGCGGGAAACGGGCCGCAGTTTGGAGAGGTCGAAAAGGCGGATGAGCGCCGCCAGCGTGATCCCGGCGAAACTCACCCCGACGAAGTAGACGTCGAACGTGATGTACAGCCCCCACGGCGCGCCGCCGGACCCGATGTTTCCCAGTCCGGTGACTTCCAAGCCGCGGGCAAGTTGTCGGGCATACGCCGCAACGCTGGCCGTCACGACGGCCGCCAGCATGGCGGAAAAGGCCCACCAGCGGGTTCCGAAGCGGCCGACTCCGATCCGGCTCTCCGGCGGACCTCCGCCTGCGGCTCCGTCATTCGTCCGGTCTTCCAGCTCCAGCGTCCTGACCACATCCGTCACTGTCGATACGCTCATGGATGAGATCCTCTTACCAGTTGATCAGGAGCAGTTGGGCGGCCACCATCATCCCCACCGATCCGATCGCGAGCAGGAACATGAGGACGCCCAACACCGTGGTCACGATGTAGAAAGCCTTGCCTTCCCGGACCGGCGGAGGCGCCTTCCGGCGGGGCGCTTTGCGAACGGGACGTTCCGCAAGAACCGGCATGGCTAGCTCCTTTCCTTGTCCTTGCCCACCTCCTGAAGTTCACGGCGTCTCCGCCCGGCGAGCCGAGCACGAAGGTCGGGGCGTTCCTTCTTTTCTTTTTCCTCCTTGTCCGGCCACAGCATCACGACCACGGCTGCGGCCAGCAGCGGGATGAGCATCATGGCCATCTTCCTCACGGTCGCCCAATCCAGATAGCCGTACGTATACCAGCTCAGTCCGATGCTCAGGCCGAACACGAACGTCAGCAGGCCCACGACCCACGGGGTTCCCTTTTGCATGGCGGTCATGGCACGCCCCCTTTCTTGTTTCTTCATCTTCTATTCCCGATAGTGCAACGGGCGTGCCGCGCAGGGAGTGGGCAGAGCTAAACTTGCAACCGACTGGTCATCAAGTAGTTGCAATCATACAACCGCCAAAAGACTTATCAACGGCGTCTGGAGGGAACCGTGCAAATTAAAATGATATGAATAACAACATGCATGGCAGAGGATTGCGACGCTGCGTTTTGCAGCGGTCTTTCGGCGGACCGCCTGTAAGCGATCCTCTCTGATGGCGTGTCGCGCCGCGTTTGGTGAAGATGTCCGCGATCTCGCGCGCCTGCCGGCACTTAAATCGAGCGGCCATAGCCGAGCCACGCAGGAAGGTTTTCCTCGCACCATCGCCGGTAGTCGGCCATCGACTCGAACGAGCGGAAAGGTTCGCCGCCATCGCGGCCTCGAAAGCGCCGCTTCCCTGAATTCTTGGACACCTCGGTCGGATCGAGAACGCGCTTGAAACAGTGACCGGCACTCCCCCGGGTTCTTTCTGCCGGGCCTCGATGCAAAAACTGGACCGGGAGGCGCCCATGGAATATGGTTTACTTTCAAGTAAGTTACTTAGGAGAAGCTCATGTGGCTTGACCGGGAGCGGGAGCTGGCGAGCCTGAAACGGATGGCCGCAACCCGACGGGCGGAATTCCTGATCCTGTACGGCCGGAGAAGGGTGGGCAAGAGCGAACTACCGGACCGGTTCATCTAAGGAAAACGACATGAGACTGTCTGTAGCCGGCGTGGTGGCGCTCCTGGCCATGGCGGCCGCGCCGCGGGCGGACGACCTGAAGCTGGGCGAAGTGGTCCCCGACATCGCCTTTGAGGCGTACGACTGGAAGGAATACAAATTCGGCGCGAAGCAGGTCAACGCAACGTTCGTCCTCGACAAGACCGGTAAGCTGATCTATCGCGGCGGACTCGCGGTCATGAAGGGGACCAAGAAAGCCACCCAGGAAACGGTCGTCGAGGCCGTCAAGGCCGCAAAGGAAGGCACCGAGGCCCCCGAAAGCGACCGCCGGTTCGCGGGCTGAGGCCTGAAGTAACGCTCCGGCCTCGTTGAGGCCGAACCATCAAAAAAGCCCGTCTTCACGACGGGCTTTTTTTTCACGTGCTTACTCGGCCGGTTCTCGTGGATAGGGCGGCTTATAGGGATCCCAGATATTGTGCACCTTGTCGGGAGCGAATTCTCGCCCGGCTCCGTGGCATACTTTGCAACTTTCCACCTCATCGCCGTTCCACGGGTCGGCAGGCGTCGCATCCAATGTATTTACCGTGGCGTGGGTAATGGCCGCGTCTTTGTCGTGGCACGCAAGACAGGCCACCCGCGACGGTTCGGTTTTCCACGCATCCGTTTCCGAGTGGCACTTGACGCAGTTTCTCACGTCCTGCGGGAAGATGACTCCTGAGAAATCGTAAGTCGCGTGCACTTCTTCCGGCTTGTCGAGGTAATGCCCGAAGTGGACGCCGTGGACCCGTCTGGCCAGGGGAGCGGCGCCGTATCCTGCGTTGCGGTCGGTCCACGTGATCCGGTCCGGCATCTGACGCTCATAGTCGTGGCAGTTCTTGCAGATGTCGGGCTTGAATTGCACCGCGAAGTAACTGCCGTGCATTCGAGCGTCGTCGTGACAATCGATGCAGTTGGTCGCGACCATGGGCTCTTCCGTCGCGGTCTTCACTTGGAAGTTGATCAGACCCCAGCCGCCGAGAGGAGCAGCCGGCATGATCTCGACGAAGGCGGTATACGTGCCGGGCTCTAAATCCGCCACATCCGCCAATTGATAGGTGATCGCGGTCGAAGACCGTGTCACCCTCAGATCCTCATTGGCCGGGTCGATTCGTACGCGGAAGTCATTGTTGGCGTACGAGTGGGTGGGATCGGGGTTGATGGCCTCCGTTGTAAGGACGGGCATCGTGCGCTTTCTGGGTCCGGACACAAACAAGTTCGCCCGTCTCCACTCGAAGGATTGCACGGCTTGCGAATCGGCCGGCTCGACAATGGCGGCCGGATTGATCGTCGCGCCGCTGGCCGCATCCCGGATCGTGATCGTCACCTGAGGCGTTTCACCGGCCACGTAGTACTCCCCGTTGGCCGGAGGAGTCATGCTCAGTTCCACCGTATTCTGGAACGCCGGCGGCTCGATCTGGTGCGCCACCGCCACCGGCTTGCTTCCGCCGATGTCGGCAGGGTGGCAGCTCGCACACAAGGAATCGTCGGCCTGCTGCCCGCCGGGGTGCGCTTCCGCGGTCTCCGGCATGGCGGCCGGATCGCCGAACCAGATATTGTCGTGGCAGGCACCGCAGGCAAGCTGCGACGGCTTGGTTTTCCAGCGGTCATCGGAGTGACAGGCGGTGCAGTTCTTGACATTAGCGGGAAACTCCACGTCCAGATAGTCCGCAAATACCGTCTGATTGGCGGCGCTCTCCAAGTGCTTGCCCATGTGAACCCCGTGCACCCGCTTCACAATGGGATCCGGGATGCGGTTGTCCGGATTGGCGGGATCGCGGTACGCCGCATAGCCCTCCGTGTTGTGACAGCTCTTGCAGGTCATCACCGGCAGCGAGTCTATCGAGGGGCTTCCGCTCTGACCCACTTGACGAGGATCCACGTGGTGGAAGTAGAACTGACCGCTGGCGGCGCCCTTGTGGCATTTGGCGCACTTCTCCTTATCTATGATCTGAGTCTCCGCAATAGCGGTTCCGAGCTGGAACTCGACGCATGGCATCGCTTGCTCAAGCGGCGCATCCTTGAGGACAGCGCGCATGGTGACGATGTATGTCCCCGGCTCCTCGTCGGAGACCGGCCGGAGTGCATAGGTCACGACCCCGCTCGCGAACTGCGCCTCAGGATTCGTGAGCAGATCAATGTAATGATGCGGCCTTTGGGAACGATCCGTGGAGGCGTTGAGCAGATTCACCGCCGTCATGGTCTTCGTCGTTTCTTGCGGACCATATACATAAAGGCTGAGCTGGGAAAGGTCGCTCAGGGAGAATGCTTTGTCATATTGGTCTTTCACAATGACCGTGACCACCGCCTGCTCGCCCATCACAAAATGGGTTCCATTGGCCGGCTGCGAGATGGCCAGGGAGGCGCTCAATTCCCGATATGGGCCTGTCAGTCCCGATCCTGGCTCGCCCGGAGCGCCTGCGGCTCCGTCCTCCCCGCCGCAGGACGCCGCCGGCAATAGAGGCAACATCGCCACAAGCAGAAGGAAATACTTGGATCTTCCCATGTCGTTCTCCTTCCGGAGTCTTGGAGTAAACAACCTCTGCCGTGTTCTTGGGGTAGAGCAAAACGTTTGCCATGCTCTGGAAGCCCCTCAAGGGCGACAACGTTCCATGGGTGGAACAAGGAATCGAGCCGAAGGGGACGAAAAATGAAATCAAACGTCCAGAATGGCGAAAAGGCGCTTTTCACACGAGCGTGACACGTTTCCCATGAATGTGAAATAAACTTCCCCGCGGCAAGCCGCGGGGAAGTTTATTTCGGGAGATTCATGGACCCACCGGACGATGCGGCGTCCGCACCTTGTCCCGCGAGCCGGGCGTAGCCTCCTTGGCATCTTTCAAGGCGGCCGCCTCGGTCTTTGAAAAATGTCTCCAGAGCGTGGAAGGGGAAATCTCCAGGAGGCGCGCGGCCTTCGCCTGGTTGCCGTCGCACAAATCCAACACGTGGCGGATGTAGCGCCGGGACAATTCCCGCAACGGGAGCGGCTGAGGAGCCTCCACCACGAAGAGCGCCGTGCCCGGAGTCCGGCGGATCTTTTCCGGAAAATCCGCGATCCCGACGCGGCTCCCCGCCTGGACGAAGAGCGCCGCCCGTTCCATCACGTTCTTGAGCTCCCGCACGTTCCCCGGCCAGGGATACTTCTCGAGCAAACTCAGCGCTTCCGGCTCCAATCCTTCGACGGGCTTCTTGAGCTCCTGCGAGAAGCGCGCGAGGAAGTGCAGCGCCAGATCCGCGATGTCGCCCGGCCGTTCGCGCAGCGGCGGGACCTCGAGATGGATCGCCCCGAGCCGATAGTAAAGGTCCTCCCGCAGCTTCCCCTCCTTGACCAACTGTTCGGGACTCCGCTGGGCGGCGGCGAGGACCCGCACATCCACGGAGATCTCCCGCTCGGAACCCAGCCGCCGAAAGTGGTGTTCCTCCAGCACCCTCAGCAGCTTGGCTTGGACGTCGAGCTTGAGGTCCGCGATCTCATCCAGGAAGAGCGTGCCCCCGTGAGCCAGCTCGAGATGGCCGCGCTGATCCGCCACCGCTCCGGTGAACGCCCCGCGCACATGGCCGAACATCTGCGAGTCGGCCAGGTTCTCCGGAAGGGCCGCGCAGTTGAGCGCCACGAAGATCCCTCGCTCCCGAAGACTGCGCGCGTGCAGGTATCGCGCCAGGATCTCCTTGCCGGTTCCGCTTTCGCCGCTGATGAAGACGGTGGCGTTGCTGCGCGCCACTTTGGCCGCCTCCTCATAAAGCCGCCGTATCGGCGCGGAATTCCCGACCCACACTTCGCCCGCGAACCCGCGAAGCACTTCGCGGAGCGAGTCGTTTTCCAGCCGCAGGCGGCGGCTCTCCAGGGCGCGGTGGACGGCGCTGCGCGCCTCTTCCGCGGAAAAAGGTTTAGCCAGATAATCATAGGCGCCCTGCTTCAGCGCGCGCACCGCGGTTTCGACGGCGGCGTACGCCGTGATCATCACCACGGGAACGTCGGGATGATCCGCGCGAATCCGCTTCTGGAGTTCCAACCCATCCATGCCTCCAAGGCGGATGTCGCAGAGGATGACGTCGAACGATTCTTTCTCCAGAGCGGCCAGCGCCGCTTCGGCGGACTCCACTCCGCGCACCCGATACCCCGGCTGATCGAGAGCGCGCGCGAGCGAGGCGCGCGTGCCTTCCTCGTCATCCACGATCAGGATCGCCGCTTCCGTTTCCATGTTTTATTCAGATGAACCGCCAAAGCGCTAAAGCGCCATCGGGTACTTCTTGCGGTGGATCTCGTTTGGCGATTCGGCGTTTTGGCGGTTCCACCTCTTTACGAAACCCTTTCTTTCACGATACCTCAGCAGCCCGTCCGCAGGGGATCGTCACGCGGAAGAGCGTTCCGTGACGCTCAGGATCCTCGGCGGCCGTGCGCGTTTCGAACTCGATCGATCCCTCATGCTGCACCGCGATGCGCCGGCTGATCGCCAGCCCGAGCCCCGTGCCCCCGGCCTTGCTCGTGAAGAAAGGCCGGAAGAGGGATCTGCGTGCCTCCGGCGGGATTCCCGCTCCGTAATCCTGCACCTCCAGGACGATCGCGGCCTCCGAAGCACGCAGGCGGATTTCCACGAGGCCGTCGTCGGGACTCGCGTCGATGGCGTTCTCAATGAGGTTCACCAGCAATTGCAGCATCCCTGGACGACTGCACAAACATGCCGCCGGCCCGTTGTTCGAGTCGTACTTCACGGCGATCCGCCGCGGTCCCCATTTGAACCGGAGCATGCGGATGGCCTCCTCGATCAAGTCCTTGATCGCACACGACGTCATCTCGATCCCCGGCTCGCGGCTCAACGTCCGGATGCCGGCCGCGATTTCCCGGCAGCGGACCGCGTCCCGGCGGATGTCCTCGACGAGGCCCCGGGAACGACCGGGGGTGTCCGCCGATTCGAGGAGGACGTCGGAATTGACCAGGATGTTCGTCAAAGGGTTGTTGAGATCGTGGGCCACTTCGCCTGCGGCCAGCCCCACGCTCGCCAATCGTCCGGCCCGCTTCAAGTCTTCATCCTTGCGGCGCAGTTCGGTCACGCGTTCCTCGACCGTCAGTTCCAACTCCTTGCGATGGGCCAGCAATTCATCCCGATAATGACCGAGGGCGTCGAGCATCGCGTTGAAGGAGCGGGCCAGCGTCGCGATCTCGGGCGGTCCGGATTCCTTCGCGCGGATCTCGAAGTTGCCCTCCGCGATCCGATGCGTCTGCTCGACCAAGCCCGCCAGCGGGCGGGTCATGCCGCGCGCGAGGGGACGAGCCAGCGCGACCGACAGGGCGATGCAGAAGAGCGTGGCGAACGTCACCAGTAGGATCGAGGCCTGATCGGTCTCCCGAGAGGCGGCGTCGACCTCGCGGGCGCGGTTCATGAGCGTTCCCGCCATCTGTTCGGTCGCGCGGGAAATCAGGCGCGCGGGACGGTCGACTCCTTCGGCCCACTCCGCCAGCGGCGGAGGATCGCCCGGCTGATACGCGGAGAGGATGCGCGTCCCGTCGGCCCGAATCGATTGGAGACTGCGCAGCATCTCGCCCGCCATGCGGGGCGGCTGCTTGTCGTATCCGTGACAGGTGGCGGCCGCGCAACCCGCGACCTTGCGCTGGAGATCGTCCATGGAACCGAGGAACCGCTCGCGAGCGTCGCGGCCGCCGTTGAGCACATGCTCGACGGGATCCGAAAGATGGGACAGCAGCGCATTGAGCGCCCTCGTTTCCTCGATCACCGACACGATCCGCCTCAATTCGAAGGAATTGCGAGAGACGCTGCTGACTCCGTTGTACGCGATGACGCCGAGGAGGATCGCTTCCGACAAGGTCGCCAGAAGCACCAGCAGGGTGATTCGCGCCTTCAACGTCACGTGCGATCACCCCCTTTTCGCGGGAGATCAGTCCGGCATGTAGTGCTTGAACCGTTCCCGCACCTTGGGAATGGCTTCATCGATGCCCTCCTGGACCTCCCAGATCGAGACGATCGGGAACACCTTGGTGAACAGCAGGTACAGCAACGCGAAGGCGGCCAGGCACCCGGCCGTGATCGCCCATTCGACCCAGGTGGGGGCGTAGGAACCTGCGGTCCAGGGAAGGCGCGGATGAATCAGCGTGGGGACTACGATCAGGAACCGCTCCACCCACATCGCCACGAGAATCAAGACCGAGGCGATGACGCACCCGGTCACGGTGCGTCCCTTGGGAAAAGCCAGAATGATGGCCGGGACGATCATGCCGCCGACGATCATCCCCCAAAACGGCACGGCATACGGTCCGTTGACCTTGGCCAGCACCGACGCCATGATCAAAGGTTCGTTGCCGGTGATCTCGACCAGATAGATGTTGAACGTGAAGTAGATCATGAGACAGGTCATCACCAGCAGGATCAGTCCCAGATTGTTGAAGTGAATGTCCTTGAGGACCCCTTCGAGACGGAATCCGCGACGGATGATCGCCATGGCGATCATGAGCGCCGCCAACCCCGAGAAAATCGCGCCCACGACGAAATAGGGGCCGAAGATCGTGCTGTGCCAGCCGGGCTGGAGCGTCGTGGCGAAGATGTAGGAGACGACCGTGTGCACCGAGACGGCGATCGGGATGATCAGGATGGCCATGACGGCGATCCAGAATTCGAGGCGCTTCTTTTGCCCCGCCGTCCCGCGGTAACCGATGGCGAGGAACCGATAGAGCCACACTCGCCCTTCCTTTCGGTCCCTCAAGATCGCCATGTCCGGGATGAGCGGGAGATAAAGATAGATGAGGCTTCCCGTGAGGTAGGTGCTGATGCAGCAAACGTCCCACAGGATGGGCGACTGAAGGCGGCCATGCCGCAGCACGTTCAGGAGCCGGTCGGGACGGCCCAAATCCAGGATTACCGAGAGGGCGCCGAAGATGAGGGCGAATACGGTGATCACCTCGGCGCAGCGGGTCACCGGCCGCCTCCACTCCGCTCCCGATACCCGCAAGATCGCCGAAATGAGCGTACCCGCGTGCGAGATGCCGATGAAGAAGACGAAGTTCGCCATGTACACGCCCCAGTACATGGGCCGGTTCATGCCGGTCACGCCCAGGCCGTAAACATACTGCCGCACATAGGCGTAAACCCCAAAGGCCACCACGGCCAGCAGAGCCGCGGCCGCCCAATAAAATCCCGCCCCTGTTCTCCGCAGCGGCTCGAAGATCGGTTGCACCTCGAACGTGAACCTCGGCGACCTGGGCTCCTCGATTTCCATGGCTCCTATTCCCGCCATTTGGCCTCCCGCAGATAGACCACCTTGGGATGCGTGCCCAGTTCCTCTTGCAATCGGAAAGCCCGCGGGCTGGCGGCCAGGCGCGACACCTCAGACTCCGGATCGTTCAGATCCCCGAAGACGATCGCTTCCGCGGGGCAGGATTGCGCGCACGCCGGCAGCTTTCGCACGTCGGCATCGGACAGCAACCGCCCCTCCGCGCGGGCGGACTCGCGCGCCGCGCGGATCCGATGGTGACAGAACGTGCATTTTTCGACGACGCCTTTGGGGCGCGTGGCCACGTCGGGATTGAGACGCTGCCGATCTTCCTCCGGCCATGACGGCGCCTGCCAGTTGAAGTACCGGCGCGTGTAAGGGCATGCCGTCGTGCAATAGCGGCACCCGATGCAGCGTGCCCAGATCTGAGCGACGATTCCTTCCTCATTAATGTAAGTCGCGCCCACCGGGCAGACCTTCACGCACGGCGCGTTCTCGCAGTGATTGCACGGCGTGGGAATGAACTGGGAGCGGAGGTTGGGGTATTCTCCCTCCTCCACGGTGAGCAGGTCCATCCAGTAGATCCCGCGCCCTTCTTCGGCCCGTTCGGGCCCGGCCGTGGCGATGTTGTTCTCCGCCCGGCACGCCGCGGCGCACCCCCGGCATCCCGTGCACTTGTCCAGATCGATGACCATTCCCCACTTGATTTTCCGGCGAGCCGCCGCGGCGAAGAGCCGCCTGGAAAGGACGATCGGGGAACTCAGTGCTCCGAGAATCGCCCCGAGCACGCCTCGCCGCGACGGTTTTTCAAAGTTGGCTGAGCGCTCCGTCATACCCCTTCCTCCTTGAGGATGCGTACCCGCGTTCCCTGGAGCGCCAGGATGCCTCCCAAGGGATCGCTCAGATTGTCCAGAAGGCCGTAGCCGCCGGCGACCTGCAAGGTAGGCTCAGGGGGCCAAGGTCCGTGACCGAGCGGAAGCGCAACGGTCCCGGGACGAACTCCCGCAAATATTTGAGCGTACAAAACGCGCACGCCCGCGGGAGATTCAACCCGCACCGGCGTGCCGTCGTCGATGCCCAGGTGGCGCGCATCCTCGGGGTTCAATTCGATGCGCTCCTTCCACGTCAGGCGGCCCGAGCCGGGAAGTTCACGGAGCCCCGGGATGTGGCGGACGCCGCCTTCCGCGTAGTTGATCCCTCGATAAACCACGAGAACGAACGGATAGGCGCCGGCGCTGCCGGAAAAGCGCGGAGGCTCCCAATGAGGAAGGCACAGGTCGTCCCCGCGCGTGGCCACACCCGCGCCGGCGAGATGCTTTTCCAGCGCGGCCGCATCCGGGAACGCCTTCGCGAGCCGACCGGCGATCTCCCGGGAATAAAACTCGAACTTGCCCGAGGGGGTAGGAAACGCCGTCTCCCATTTCTCAAACGAGTATCCGGGAGCCCACCATCCTCCATCCTTTTGAAGTCCTTTGATCAAGGCCGACATTTTCGTCGCGGCCGTCGACCCTTCTTTTCCCAGGAAACCTTTGATCCGCTCTTCGAGCGCCTTGCGGTAGCTTTCCCAGGGGAAGGCGTCCGCCACGGGAGAGCCCACCGCGTTCGCCAGACGGATCAGCGCGTCGCCCGCGGCCATCGTGTCGTACAGAGGGGCGACGACGGGCTGGCGAAACGTCACCACCGGATGGCCCACGCTGGGGACGGGTTCGACGATCTCCCACCGTTCGAAGTACGTGGATTCCGGCAGGATGAAGTCGGCCCAAAACGTGGACTCATCGGGCAGGGGGGAAAAGCTCACCACGAGCGGGATCTTTTGGATCGCTTCCGCCCAGCGGCGGCCGTCGGGTTTCGAGAAAACAGGATTGGACCGATAAAGAAACAGCGCTTTGACGGGATAGGGATTTCCGGAGAGGACGGTTTCGGGAAGACCCTGGATGAAACCTCTTCCGAGCGGGCAAGCCCCGTCTCCCGTCCCGTCGATTCTCGGCGCCTGCCGGTTCTTTCGGGCCGTTTCATCCGCCTCGACGGCTTTCCATGGCGCCAGAGGCGCGGCCCGCTGGACGATCATTCCTCCGGGACGCTCCAGGTTTCCCAGCAAAGCGTTGAGGGCATGGATCGCCATGGCCGTTCCCAATCCGTTCGTGGCGGCCGCCGCGCCACCGTCCGCCAGCGAAATGGCGGGTCGATGCGCGGCCATTTCCTGCGCCAGGCGCACGATCGTCTCGACGGGAACGCCGGTGATTGGGGATACTTTATCGGGCGGATAGTCCTCCAGAACTAGATCTCGAAACCCTCGATGCGCCTTCCCTTCCTCATCCTTCCAGGGCTCGAATCCGAACGTGTGATCGCGGACGAACGCTTCGTCGTAGAGGTCTTCCTTGATCAAGACGTGCGCCAAGCCGAGCGCGAGGGCTCCGTACGTGGCCGGCTCGATGGGCACCCACTCGTCGGCGCGCGCGGCCGTCACCGAGAAGCGGGGCGAGACCTGGACAAATTTGGCCCGCCGGCCCGGGACGCCGCGGCGCATGTGGACCGCCGCGCGCATGAAATGAATGGACTGGCACCACGATTCGAACAGGCTCGCGCCGAATCCGAGGACATACTGCGTGTTTTCCCAGTCGTACGCGGGCAGTTCGGGCACGCCGTGCATGTACGCCGTCGCGAGGACCTTTCCGCCGTCCGTCGCGGAGTGATGATCGATGTGGTTGGGGCTCCCGTACGCCTCGAGAAAGCGATCCCATAACTGCGGCATCATCCCCCGCGGTTCGCCGTCGAGGACGACCACGCCGCGCGATTCCCCCTGGGAGCGCAGCTCGCGAAGCGCGCGTCCGATCTCTCCCAGGGCGTCATCCCACGAAACCCGCTTCCAGCTTCCCGATCCTCTGGCGCCGTCGCGACGCAAGGGCCCGCGGATCCGGTCCGGATGGTACAACAGTTGTAGTCCCGATTGACCTTTGGGTCCGACGCCGCCGCGGTTCAGCGGACAATCCGGATGGCCCTCGATCTTCACCGCCCGGCCTTCGACCACCCGCACGCGAATGCCGCATCCCGCCGCACACATGCCGCAGGCGGTGGCGATCCACTTCTCCTCGCCGCGGCTCCACGTGGACTCCCCGGGAACCCCCGACTTCTCCAAGGCGTAGGGATCTCCCTTCTCGGAACAACCCGCCAGCGTGAGCCCTCCCGCGGCGGCGCCCGCCGCGGTCAGGAATTCCCGCCGGCCCCACTTCGTCTCGCGTTCCTGGTTCATTTGTGACACCGCAGGCAATCGGTGCTGACCCCTTTCGAGTCGTGACAGGCCATGCACCGGTTCATGTTCAAATGGTCCACCTGAGACCGGGTGACGGGCTCGGTGCGGTCCTTCATCTCTCCGTGGCATTCGCGGCAGTCCATCTTGGCGTACGCCACGTGGGCCGCGTGGGAGAAATAGACATGGCCCGGCATGCGGTTCACCCGAATCCATGGGATGGACTCCTTGCGCTCCGCGAATTCCCGGATCTTGGGTTCGTCGGGATGGGTTCCCTTGGCTTCCGAGTGGCACAAGAGACAGCTCCGGATCGGAGGAAACCCGGCCTCGGCCCGCTGGTCGGCCCCCTTGTGGCAGTCCAGGCAACTCATGCCTTCTTCGATGTGGCGTTTGTGATTGAACGCCAGCGGCTGCGTCACATCGCTCGCGCCGCGGCCCGTCATCTGCGCCACGACCGCGGCGCTCGTCAGCGCCGCCATTCCGACGACGATCAAGGTCTTCCTACTGGTAAACATGCAGGCTATCCGATGCAGAGGGAAGCGAGCTCATCCCCAGATACGTGAAGACGACCGCGACAAAGGCCAGGAGACAGACCACGAGCGCGGGACGCCCGCGCCAACCTTTCACCAGGCGCAGATGGAGATAGATCAGGTACGCCAGCCAGCTCACCAGCGCCCAGTTCTCCTTGGGATCCCAGGACCAGTAATCGCCCCAGGCTTCCTTGCCCCATATCGCGCCCATGACCAGGCCCATGGTGAGCGCCGCGAAACCGAACATCACGGCGCGATGGGCGTACTCCTCGAATCCCGCCTCGCCGCCTTCCGATTTCCACGCCGGACGAACGAGCGCCAGAAGCGAGAGCGCGAACGACGCGAAGAGCGCCGCGTACGCCACGAAGTACGTCACCACGTGAGGCACGAACCATCCGCTCTGAAGCGCCGGCGGAAGATTGACGATCTCGACATCCGGCCGCGACGCGGCGTAGAGGAGTCCTCCCGCGCACGCCGCCGAAGCGAAAGGGATCAAGACGCCCAGGCGATAAAGGGCGAGGAGAACCAGCGTTACCAACGCCACGCACCACGGATAAAAGAGCAGCGTTTCGTACAGCGTCTTGAACGGCGCCCGCCCCGCCTCGATCCAGCGCTGGGCGATCACCGCCGTGTTGAGAAGGAAGGCGACTCCGAACACGACTCCGGCTCCCACCCGCAGGCCTTTCTTCTTCAAAACGGCGCCGGCCGTCCAAAGGAGCAACGCCATCCCGTGGGCGACGAGAATCGCCAGAACGAGGGGCCTTTCGGCGAAGAACGCGCTCATCCTTCCAGCACCTTTCTTCGGGCGAGGATCCGCGCACGCAGGATCGCCGGACGCACGTAGAAGATGAACATCACTCCGGCACAGATCATCCCGAATCCCGCATACACGACGCCCAGCCCGGGATCCTTGACCACGAGGAGCCCCGAGTACGTGGGATCCTCCGCCCGATAGTTCGACTGATAGAATCGATAGCCGCCGTACGAGAGCGGATGGTTGACGGACAGCGTCGCCCGGCGCGCCGCGGCTCCCTTGTCGAGGACCGTGACGCGGCTGCGGAACGCCTTGACGTCGTCCGGCTTCCGATCCAGAACCAGAACGGTCTTCCCATCGGAAAGTCGGATCGCCTCGGAGACGCCCGCCTTCAAGAGCATTCGCTGCGTTCCGCGGGCCGAGCGGATTTCAAGTCCCACCGCAGGGCGCCGCCACACGTCCGACCGCGTCGCGGGAAAATGAAGCTCCTCCGCCCGTTCCACGAGGCGCTCGACCGTCACATCCAATCCCTCGGCCAACGGCTCGCCGTCAGGCGGCAGCGCGGTTCGCGAGGTCTCGACCGCGCGTTGATATTCGACGACCTGGCGCGCGCGGCCGGCGACGACGATTTCCCGTTCCATGGGTTCGCGCGCCGGCACGTGCCGATACGAGAGCTTCACTCCGGAGGAGCCGCGACCGTGCGTTCCCCCATAATCCGGCATCTTCGCGAACAGCCAGCGCTCTTCAACGTCACCCGACCGCGAGTCCCTTAGCGAGACGCGCAGCGCGGGATTCCCCGGCGTGGACGAGCGCGTGTAACCCTCGCGCCGCTCCGAGTCATAGGCGAAGTCCGGGAAATAGGACAGTACCGCAAGCTGATAGCGAGCCTCTCCCAGTGCGTAGCTTCCGCCCGGTTCGACGTGCGTCTCTTGAGGAGACGCGCCGTCCGCCTCGAACGTGACGAGGTGCTCCTCCGGCTTGGCGCCCAGCGCGGCGGGATCCTCCTCCCACAGGAAGCGAATCCGCGCGGGAGGCCGGCGCAAGGCGAGCGTCTCGCGGCCCTCGACTCCGGCCAGAAGAGTCACCGGGAAGGTGCGGCCATCCCATTCCTCCAGCCGCAGAACCAGCGCTGGCCCGCCCTCCGGCGTCTCGCGCAACTCGGTCCGCAGCGTGAAGTCGGGATAGACGGCGACGACCCGGACCTGTTCCTTCGCCCCTCCGGCCGGGCGCCATTCGGAGTCCACGCGGACGTCGTGCGAGCCCACGACACGAGCGTCGTCACCCGCCAAGGCGTACACGTAAAGGCGGTATTGTTGCGGATACCTCTCGATCTCGAAATCGTCCAGGCGCAAGCCGAATCCCAGGGGAACGCCGCTCGTCGGCCGCGCTTCCCCTTGCCGCGCCACGGTCTCGACCGTCTGACCTTCGTGAATGTCGATGAACCCTTTCATTCCGAAGACGCTCCCGATCAGACCGCCCGTGAGGATGACGATGACACCCGCGTGAGACAGGAGAAATCCCCATTCCGGGAGGCGCCACGCTTTCCGCTTGATCGCCACCAGGGCCAGCGAAATCGCCAGCAGGACCAGAAACCCGCGGAAGGGAACCGAATGGGAAATGTCATGCACCCCACCCCACCGCAGCGCGCCCGACCAGGCGCCGTAGCGTCCCGAAAATTGCTCGGCCGGCATCCCTTGGGGCACCACGGTTCCCACCGCGGCGGCCAGAAGTAGAAAGGCAAACGCCGAGACGGCGAAGGAAGGCGACGTCAACCAGCGGAAGAGGCCCTTTCGAATCATCCAAAAGAAAACGCCGGCGCCTCCGAACGCTCCGACCGCAAGGGCCTGTCCCGACATGTGGCGGAACAGATCGCCGGCGCCCAGGTGCCCGATCACCGTCAGCGCCGACCAAAGCGCCGCGGCGAGCCCCAACGAACGTCCCAGCCGCGGGACGTGCAACGTGCCGGGCGCGTTCAGGTGATCACTTTTTCTCGTGAAGTTCACCGCATTCCCCTTGCTTGCAGGTGCAACCATCCGCCGGACAGGCGCATTGCGCGGCCTTGATTTCCGCCTCGCTTCGCTCCTTGCGAGGGTCCCAATGCTGGATCTCGCTGAACCGCTTCTTGAAGCAGAAGGGCTTGAACTGCGGGCTCTCCTCGTTGTGGCACCCCAAACAGGTTTTGAGAGGAGGGCTCTTGATGATCTCGCCGTCAGGGATTTCGACATACCCCTCTTCCTCATCCTCCGCGGCCGCCAGGCGCACCTTGAAATGCTTCTCGCCCGGCCCGTGGCAGCTTTCGCATTGGATGCCGTGGGTCGGCTCGAATCCCTTGGCGAGCCGTTCGGCGGGCTGGCCGAACGCCGTGACATGGCATTTCAGGCATTTCTCGCTCTTGTGCGGATCCGAGATTCCTTTGGCTTGGGCGACTTTCTTGGCCTCATCACCGGTGAGAAGCTCGAAGGCTTTGGCGTGCTTCGTCTCCTTCCAGCGCGAGAACTGGCTTCCCTTGGTCTTGGCCTCATGGCAGTTCTTGCACTTGTCGACCCCGATGTACCGGTTCCCAGCATCCTGCCCTTGAGGCGCCGCCATGGCCGCGCCGATCGCGATCAGGAGCGCCGCCACCGCCCCACCGCCCGGAATCTTGTTTTTCATGACTCATCTCCATGCAAGCTTCTTGCCACACGGAAAACCGCGGTCCTTGATGATCAATTTGCAAAGGTCCGTAATTTTCCGCATCGATGCGGCCGATTCCTCGCCATCGCTCAATACCCTCCTTCTGGGTCCGCCGCCTCTTGGGCATGTTCGGGACAGTACCGGCCCGAACGTTCCTCTGCGGCTCGATGACGGACCTCGGCGGAAGGATGCGCGGTCGCCAGGTATTGAAGCGCCGCGGCGGCCGTCGGATTGTTCCCGTTCTTGCGCAGGGCCACCGCCGCGCCGATCGCCGCCCCCGGCGCGGTCTCAAAGGTCAACAGATCCCAATATCCCGCCAGCTCGCGGTCGGGCGCCCATCTCAAGAGGGCGGCCAGCGCATCGCGTCGTTGTTCCTCCTCCGGCGGGCGCATCCTCACATAATCGGCCAGGAGCGCGCGCGCCGAGGGCGTCCGTGGCGACTTGCCGGCCAGGAACCGCAACGCGAAGGATCTCAGCGCCTGACTTTCCGCCTCGGAAGCGAGCACGCGAAGAAACGGGTCGAGCCGCCCGACTTCGTACGCGGCGCGCAACGCCGCGACTTTTTGCGCGTCGGGATGCTCGCCCGCCAGAGTTGCTTCGATATCCGACATGAGACGATCCGGACGGTGCCGCGCGGTTTCACGAAACTCGCGTTCATACGCCTTTTCGGTCCCGCCGCGGAGAAGGGTGCGCGCCGCTTTGTCCGCAGCGGGATCTCGTGTTTCATAAAGAGGCTCTATCGCGACGGGGCCGCTTGATTCCGGCCCGCGGGGCAACGACGGCACGTCCTGCGGCGGCGTTTCGCTCATCGAGGCCGCCGGCCCGCGCCGCGCCAGCGCCGCCCAGAAGATGGACGCCAGCGCCAAGAGGAACAGTCCCTGAGCGAGGATCATGTTCCCGCGCCGCGTCCATCTCTTCCGGCACTCGCAAGCCACGTTTCCTCCTAACGGTTCTTATGCATCAACTCGACATTGAACTCCCGTCCCGGCCCGTGGCAGACGGCGCACGATTCCGAGCCGCTGAAGGTCTGAAGCCCGATGTGCGCTTGTGCAGCGCTGGAATCGTGACATGAACCGCACGCGGCGTTCCACGCGCGCACGGGCGAGAATTGCTCGGTTGGATGATTGCGGTCGGCGGGCGCCTTCCAGGCGGCGGAGGAGCCGTGGCACTTGTCGCAGTGCTTGACCGCCCCTGGCATGGCAGGAAAGACCACTTCTTCATAGGTATGCCCGCCGCCGTTAAAGCCGTTCACGGTATAGGTCGAGGCATTCGCCAATTCCTCCCCCATGTGGATCTTGTGCAGCATCGTTCTGAAGTTGATCGTGACGCCGGGCGTCGCATTGGCCGGAACGGGGGAGCGGTAGATGGGCCAGTCCTCGGATCCGGCCGTCCCGTGGCATAGGAGGCACGTCTCCACGTTGCGCCGGCTGCCGCCGTGGAAGAGGATCTCGTTGTGACATTCGTTGCAGCGGCCGCCCGAGGCGCTCACATCGATGAGCGAGTACGGGGCCAGTGTGGTTGCCGAACCGACCAGGAAGTCCTTGTTAGAGGGCAGGGATGTCGTTCGGTACGAGTTGTTGTGATTCGCAACACCGTCGTCGAAAGCGTTGTACGTCCAGGTGTACGAACCCCATACGCCGACCGTGTACGTCCCGCTCGTGATCGCCTTCCCCGCCCATTCGCCCCATGTTTCGTCCAGATCGGGCGAGTCGTTCAACGGCGGAGGGAAGACGGAAGGCATGACGAAGTCCGTGGTGTAGCTGCTAATCACCGCCTTACCGGCCGTGAATTGCCCCGCGACCAACGTGACCTCGCCCGTCGTATGGTTGCAACTCCACTGGGTGCCTTCGACCTTGGTCGCGACCGTTACTTTCTCGACACCGGCGCCTGAAGCGTGCGCCATCCGGAGATAGGGTTGATAGGAGACCGAGCTGTCGTACCGGGTGGAGAACCACAACCGATTCCCTTCGACGCGCCGGACGCGCAGGTATTCTTGCGTGCCCAAGCCGCGGTCGATCACGATATAGTCGTTATTGGCGAACCCGGTGGAACTGACCGCGTCCACGTAGTTCTGAAACACCGTGGACGCCGCCGCGAGGGTCGTGACCGTTCCGGTGAACGTGCCTTCCAAGATGCTCGTAAGATCGCCCGTGAAGTTCCAATGCGGAGCGCGGGCCGTCGTGAAGACATCCACCCCCCCTGTGGCCAGTCCGAGGCCCTCCAGGGCCACGCGCTCCGGCACATTCAACGTGTAGCTGGGCGCGATGGCTCCCAAGGCGTCCGTGGGAATGGACGTGTACAGGAGCAAGTTCCGGTTGGTGGTCGGCCCCGCTACGACGACGTTGAGCCCGATCCCGCTGGGCTGGACATCCGTTCCGGTATCGTCCTTGATGGAGAAGGTGACGGCGAGCTTCTCGCCCGGATCGAGCGATGTTCCCACGGAAGGGGTCGCGGCCGTCATGTCGACGTTCAAGCCCGGATTGAGCGCGGCGTTCTTGAGCGGATGCAGGTGGGCATTCACCGTGTCAAGGCCGTTCGTCGTGGACACGTGGCACAGAACGCAGGCCGAATCGTTCGCCTGCGATGGCATCGTCTGCCCGTTGGAGATGTACGGATGCGACCAGTCGATGTCGTCATGACAGGCCCCGCAGGCGCGGCGAGACGGCTGCGCGTACGCCAGGTCCCCTTGCGCGGGGGCGGTCAACGGCCCATCGCCGTCCGGATCTCCGTGGCACTTGGCGCAATCGGTCACGCCGCGGCGGATCTCGTCTTCCAGAGACGCCTCGGGAGTTGAAGGGACGTGCCCCTGGTCGCGCGGCATCGCCACATTCAGGTTGGGCCAAACCGGGAAGCCGACTCCGGAGTAATCATGAATGCTGTTGTTGTAACCGACGATCTTGTAGGGCTTCGGCGTCGCGGCGTAGTCACGCGTGCCGTTGGGATTGGTGGCCACTCCGAGCACGGAAGGCAGATGCAATCCGTTATGGATCTTGTGAATCATGACCTTGAACTCGATGGTCACGTCCGGAGTGCCTCCCGCCGCCGAGGCGACGTTTCGATCTTCCGCGCCGGCGGTGTGGCAGAGGACGCACAGCTTCGTATCCCGGCGGGTGCCTCCGTGCATTTGAAGGGTCACGTGGCACTGATTGCAGTTTTCCAGTTTCACGGCCTCGCGGGGCTCCAGCGTGGTCGCCCCGCCGAAAAGGAAATCCTTCGTCACGTTGCCCACGTCGCGATAATTCACCCCTTCGACCGTGTAGTACTTGTAGGCTTGCATGCCGATCGTGTATGTGCCGGCCAGAAGGGGCTGGCCCTGGAGCTCGCCGTCATTGGCCCCGAAGGTGTTCGTATCGTTGTAGGGAGCCGCGTACGTGGCAGGAATCGCGGAGGCGAACGTGTAGGTGTAGGAGCCGTCCGAGTTTGATGCCGTCGACGTGTGCCAGTTGCTGGCGGCGGGAATCACGCGCTGATAGTTAAAGGTGGGACCCGAGACGTAAATCGAAGTGGAGTCCAGTTCGGAAACCGGGAGCGCCGTGCCGTCGGACTTCTTGACGGTAAATTTCACCCGAATCGTGTCGCCCGCCTGGAACGTCCCGTCTGCGCCCGACGCCCCCGCGACGTCGATGATGGAGAGGACCACGCCCGGCAGCGACTTGTAGGGATCGAGCACCGTATCGGTAGGGGGCGGTTGCGCGGCGGCGCCGGGATCTCCCGCAACGCCCTCGTCTCCGTCATCCAGGCAGCCGCACATCGGCAGCAATAGGACAGCACCCAACAGGGGCCACACCGCTCGGATTCTTCTTGCGTTCATGGCTTCCTCCCGCGAATCACCCTTGGCGCATTCCCTAGGAGATTGTTGGGATAGCGGAGATATGGAGCTGTTCTCCCCACGAATCGTGGTTTTATCTCCTACATCCCCTATATCTCCACATCTCCTTGAATTTCTCGACACGCTTCTAGGGATGGCATGCATTGCAGTTATCTCCCTTATCCGGGTGGGGCATGGGTCCGCTCCCCCCCGGCACGTGACATTGCCGGCAGTTCATCCCCTCCGTGTGCCAGTCCGGTTTGGGCGCCGCCAAGGCATGGCTCGGCGTGCTCTTGTGACACAGCGCGCAGCCTTCGGAACGCAACGGGGTGTGGCAGGAGAGGCAATGATAATTTCGAGGACTGCCCCAGGCCGCCGTGTGCGTGCGCGGCTGCGTATCCTGGTGGCACCGGTCGCAGAAGTCCGTTCGATGACAGGTCGCGCAGGAGCTCCGATCCACCCCCACCGCCACCGCGTGTCCCTGGATGCGCCAGAAATGGGTGTGATTCTTCGGCGGCTCGTCGCGGTGGCAGGACGTGCAAGTCGATTCCGTATGACACAGCGAGCAGCGATTCTCGGGAGGATCTTCCATCCCGAGCCGCACCACCTTCCCGTGCGTTTCCTTCCAACTCAATCCATGGCTCTGAGGGGACCGCTCTTTCCGAATCGCCGTGTGACACGTGGAGCATTCGTTGGAAGCCTGCCGCTCCGCGTGACACCCCATGCAAGCTTCTTTTCGCACCCGTACGGCTTCCGTGATCGACGCGCTCTCCTCGATCCCCCGGTGGCATTCCGCGCAGCCCACCTTCTTGTCGAGATGGACCTTGTGCGAAAAGATCACCTCGTCCGGAAGTTTCGTCACCTCCGACCAAGCCGGTTTTTCGCCCGGATAAAGCGCCGCCAGCTTCCGCTCCGGCGGCTGCTTCTCGTCGATCCCTTCGTGGCACAACATGCATTTCTTCAGGCTCACGGGCATTCCGGCTTCAGCCCCCTTGGCGGCCTTCGTGTGGCAGCTCTGGCATTCCAGATCCTGCTCCTTTCCGTGCTTCAGATGGCTGAACGGCCGCTCCGGCTCCTTCTCGAGGCCGAGAAATTTCAAGAGCCCGCAGGCGCCAAGGGAAATCGCCAGCGTCGCAGCCATGACGACCATCACCTTCTTCATCATTGGAGTTTTCAGAACGAATAGGCCGCTCCAACCTTCAGCGTCCGGAAATCATCCAGGCTGTCGTGTTCCAGTTCATAGGCCACGTCCAGCTTGAACCCGTTCAAATCCTTGTAGGTGATTTTCCCGTACACGGTCCTCACGCGCTCCCGCTCCAGATTCGCGAAGAAGTCGTACTTGAACAGCGCGTACGCCACCCCGGCGGAGAGCTTCAGTTGTGGCGAGTAGGCATGACTAACGTCGAATCCCCCCGTGCGGATGTCGCCGTTGTCGGTGCCCGGGACCTCCCACGCCTCGCCGGTCAGGCTGAGGCTCAGGCCCGGGACGGGCCAGTTTGAAAAGACCGGAGTGAGATAGAAGCGCCGGAATTCGCGATTGAACGTCGCTTCCTTGGCGTCGTCGTCGAGCTCGCGGACGTCCACCCCCCCCTGCACCACCAGGTACTCTCCGACGCCTTTGGCGACCAGGAGCCGCGCCTGATCGTAGGGGAAATAATCAAAGGCGGACGAAAAGAAGAAATCCGTTTCGATGGAAAGGATCTTCTGGGAGTTGTACAGGTGGTACCACGAGAGGTCGACCCGAAGATCCAGGCTCCGTTCGTAGAAGTTGGCGCGCAGGAGCAGGTCCCGGCTTTCCGCTTCCAGGCGCGTGTACTGGCCGTGCAAGATCAAAATCTCCCCCAGCGATTGCCGCAGGCTCGCTCCCCAGAGGTCGTCCCGCTGCGTGCCGAAAAGGTAATCGTCGCGGATCCGGGCATAGTCCACGCGCGCCTTCGCTCCCTTCCACGGCTGCGCTTCCAGATACGCTCCGGCCAAGAGGTCGCCCCCCGCCGATGATTCATACATATGAACCGGGACGCCGCCGTACAGGCCCACTTGCAGATTCTTCACCTCCGCGCACGGCTTCGAATCGAGCCGAAAGCCGTCGAAGTAAAAGAGCGCCGGGGTTTCATAGAGGAATTGCCTGCCGGCGCGAGCCAGATCCAGCGGCCCCGCATGCGTCACATCCAGATAAGCGTAGTACAGCCGGCCGTTGTTCCGATTGCTGAAGGTATTCGTGATGTCGGTGAAGGCGAAGAACTCGTCGGGATTGCGATCTCCATCCACATCCTGCGTGGCTCGAAGTAGGAGATGTCCCGTCACGTCCTGTCGGGCGGGATCGCCGAAATCCACCGACAAGTAATGAAAGAGATCCTGATCCCGATCCTCGCTCGTCCAGCGGCCGCGATATTTCGTGGAAAAAGTCCCCGATACGGGGATGCCGAAGTATTCGTTTTGAGTCGGCTTCTCCGGCGCCGGTTTCGGAGTCTCCTCCTGCGCCGGCTCTTGCGCGGCCCACGCCCGAAGCGAGCAGGCCAGCCACAGGACGCCGACCCCCGCGGCCATCGTCTTCCGCCCCGCCGCCCTTACTACCGCCGCCCGCAGGAGAGTGATCAGATGGTGAGCGGCGGTGTCCCGAGTCTCGAGTCGAGAGTCCCGAGTCGGATAGCCGCCCACAGGGGAACGCGACTCACGACTCGGGACCCGCGACTCGCGACTCCGCGCCCCGTCCCATCCGGTCACAAGATTGCGGGGCGCGGCACTTGCCGCCGAAGCGAGGGGGGATGCCGGCGCCCCCCCGCTTCGGACTCTGAAAGCGCATCCTCCTCTTGTGGTATTAAAAGGGCCCGGAAAAACAAGATGAGCGACCGCGAACCTCACGGCGCCGCGCCAGACGCGTCTCATGACTGGCTCTCCTCTCTGCTGCGCAGCGCGGCGCGCACAACCTGCGACAGTTCGTCGCCGGACACCCCGGCGGCGTAATAGTAGACCCCTTCCTCGATGACGGGGGCGTCTTCTTCCTGCGAGTTGCTGGAGTAGAGAATGATGCGCGTCGACGGACACGTCTCCTTCAGCGTCGCCACGACCCTCGCCACCATCGGTCCGCCGTATGAAAGCTCCAGGACCAGAACGTTCGGCAGCGACGCGCAGACTTTGCGGATCAGGGTCAGCGGCGGCAGCGAAGGAACGACGTGGACCGTGTACTGGTCGGCGATTCGCTGATTCAGATCATTTCGAATCTCGCTCTGGCGCATCACCAGCATGATCACGGGTTTCACGGAGGGGAGGAGTGCAAAAGACATGCCAAGCCTCCCGGCGCGGAATTCAAGGGTATGGTCTCACGGATGGAACAGCGCACGCCGGAAAACACCTGTGGGACGTGTTTAACGCCGGTTCGGAAGGATTCACGACCGCGTGACGAGATTCACACCAATGTGACAATGTGAAGTCCACAGTCCATAGTCTGCTCCCCCGCAGCCCCTCGACGTCGCTCGGGGCGGGCCCTCCAGGGGGGCAAGGATGGGGGAATCTGACTCTGGACCATGGACTCTGGACTGTGGACTTTCAGCAGGCGTCGTTCCCGGCCGCCAACCCGTGCTTCTTGATGAGGCGGTAAAAGGTGCCTCGGGGAATCTCGGCTTCGCGGGCGGCGTCGGCCACGTTGCCGCCGTGGTGACCCAGAAGATCGGACAGAAATTGTCTTTCGAAGTTGCAAATGAGCCGTTCGCGCTGGGCGAAGAAACCCTTGTGGGACGCGCCGTTGTCGCAACAGGTCAGCAACGCCTCCGGAAGATCGCCCAATGCGACCCGCCCCCCCTCCCCCAACGCGAGAATACGGCGCACCACGT
>JACQVR010000007.1 GCA_016209705.1 Planctomycetota bacterium | reverse complement strand
GAGTGGGAACTGAAACAGCGGAAGGTCGTAGTACTGCGCGCCTCCGGGCTCCCCATCCAGCGCCAGCTTTACGTCGTCCACCATCGTCGGAAGCATCCCTCCCCGGCCATGCGACATCTCTTGGCCGCCTTGGATTCTGAAAATCCGTAAAAGCCTCCCGGTGATAGTAGAGTAGAGGAGTGAGCGAGAGCGTTTAGGTTTCGGCATACGTCGGTTTCCAGGTTTCCCTTCCCGTGTCTCATTAGCCGCATACCCTGCCCTACGACTCACTCCCCCCTCCTCGAACCGGACGTGCGGGTTTCCCGCACCCGGCTCTCACGGACCCTTCGCCAAGGGGTGTTATAGGTCTCCATCACAATTCCGTCACAAAATACCGGGTGATCTCCCCGATCAGGGTTATGAAGTAGCTGTTGAACTCGCCCGAATGTCTCGGAATGTCGCTCAGATCGCCTGACCGGCCACCCACCCGGACGACCACGCCCACTGAAAGTTGAACCCGCCGATGCGGCCGTCCACGTCGAGGATCTCGCCGACCAAGTGAAGGCCGGGACACTTTCGAGAAGCCATCGTCGCGGGATTGATCTCGCCAAGCGGCACGCCGCCCGCCGTCACTTCCGCGTAGTTCCAGCCGCGCCCGTCGCGCACCGGAAGCGGCCAGTCGAGAAGCGCGCGGACCAGCGTTCGCCGGCTCTCGCGCGGGAGCTGAGCCATTTGCATCTCGCCTTCGATCTTCAGCCGGTCGAGAACCGCCTGCGCCACGCGCGCCGGAAGGAGCGCGGCCAGCGCGTTACGCAGCATGGCTCGAGGTTGTTCGCCCGTCAGTCCAAGCAGACGCCGGTCGGCCGATTCGAAGTCGTCGCCCGGGAGGAGATTCGCGCAGACCGTCACGGGACGGCCTTCGAGGCGCGCGCGGCGCCAGACGCGTGAAGCGTCGAGCACGGCCGGTCCGCTGGCGCCCAAATGCGTCCAAAGCAGGGAACCTCGCGCGCGGAACGGTTTCTCGCTTTCGACCCGGACGACCACTTCAGCCTCTTGCGAAATCCCCGTCAGGGCCGCGTGAAAATCGCCCTCAAGCATCAAAGGCTCGAGGGCCGGCGTGGTCGGGATGGTTGTGTGCCCCAGGCTTTGCGCCAGTCGATAGCCGGTCCCATCGCTTCCGGTCTTCGGAAGCGAACGTCCGCCGGTGGCGAGCACCACCGTTCGCGCGAAGATCGTCCGATCCGGACCCACAAGTTCGAAACCCTCGTCGCGGCGCCGGACTTCGCGCACGGGAAACTCGGTCACGAGGCGCACGCCGCGCCGCTCGGCTTCCGTGACGAGCGCGTCAAGCACGGTGCGGGCGCGGTTCGTGTCGGGAAAGAGCTTGCCTTCCGGCGGCTCCGCGTGGAGCGCGACGCCGATCTCGCGGAAGAAGGAGACGGTCTTTTCGACGGGAAAGGAGTTTAGGACCCGGCGCACGACGTTGGAACTGCCACCCCGGAAATCGGCGGGAGCGACGACCTCGTTCGTGACGTTGCAGCGCCCGCCGCCGCTGACGAGGATCTTCGCGCCGATCTTTCTGGCGCTGTCGATGAGGAGTATTTCGCGGCCCGGGTTCCGGCGCGCGGCGAAGATCGCCGTCGCGAGCCCGGCCGCGCCGGCGCCGACGACAACCGGATTCATTTTTTTAGACGCCAAACCGTGAGCGGCGCGTTCCAGGAGCCCGAGGCCAGCCGCTCGCCGTCCGGAGAAAACGCGAGCGACGAGATCGCGCCCGCCACGCCTTGGCGGCCCTTGAACTTTTGGGTCTCCTCGCCGGTCGCGAGGTCCCAGATTCGAATGTACCGATCCCAGCCGCCGGCGGCCAGGGTCTTGCCGTCGGGAGAGAAGACCACGGTCAGGTCGGGATGAAATACATTGATCGCGCGAGTCTCCTTGCCGGTCTTTACGTTCCAGAGCCGGATCTTCTGATCATTGCTTACCGATGCCAACGTCGCGCCGTCCGGCGAGAACGTCACGCACCAGACCACGCCGGTGTGTCCTTCGAAGGCGCTCATTTCGCGGCCGGCCGTCGCGTCCCATAACCTTCGCCCACCTCCGCTTCGCCGCCTCGGACAACTCTCGTCGCGACGCTCGGTCACTCCGTGCGCAGGGCTTCGATCGGATCCATCGCTGCGGCCTTCACGGCGGGGAACGTTCCAAACACGATTCCCGTCGCGGCGGCGACGCCCAGCGCGAGCGTGACGGCCACCGGAGAGATCGCGGTATTCCATCCGACCGCGGTATGGATCATCACGGCGCCGCCGAAGCCGAGAGTCACGCCGGCCAAGCCCCCCAACAAGGAAAGAACGACGCTCTCCATCAGGAACTGCATCCGGATGTCGCGCCGGCGGGCTCCCAGCGCGCGCCGCGTGCCGATTTCTTTGCGCCGTTCCGCGACGTTCGCCAGCATGATGTTCATGATCCCGATGCCGCCCACCAGCAGCGACAGCGCGGCGATCGATCCCATCACGACGGCCCACGTGTTCTGCGTCCGCTGGCTCTGGCGCAGGAGATCCAGCGGCACGATGACCTCCGTGTCGTTCCGCGGATGCGCCCGACCCACGGCCCGCTTGATGAGCCGTCCCCCCGGCACGATGGCCTCCTCTCCAGACATGGCCACGATCGCCTCATCGATTTCCACCCGAACCGCCTCAATGTTTCCGGACGTTTGCTTGACGGAAGTCGCTCCGAAGTCCTTCATCGCGACCGAATAGAGAATGTAAACGAGGTTGTTCAAGTTGGGGATCTGGAAGGCTCCGCCCGACTTGGTGAGCTTCGCTTCGGCCACGCCTACGACGCGGTAATGTTGGGCCCCTACCTTGACCGTTTGTCCGTGCCATCCGCGCGCGCGGAAAAGCTTGCGGCGCGCCTCGGCGCCCAAAACGCACACGGCATGTCCGCCCAGCTCGTCCCGAACCGTGAACGCGCGTCCTTCCGCGACCCGATATTCCAGAATGTCGAAGAAATCCGGGGTCGTCCCCACGACGCGAATGTCCGTCTTCTTGTCCCTGGCCCAGACGTCGTGACGCACTTCGCGAAGCGGCGCCACCGCCCGGATGTCCGGCGAGAGCTTCTTCAGGTGTTCCAGATCCCGGCGGGTGAGCCCGTAACTCAGGAGCCAGCTTCGGTTTGCCTGCGCCTCCTGCTGGCGGTCGGCGGCCACCGGCTTGACGCTGCGGATGATGATGTTGTTCACACCCAGCACCCGGATCTGCTCCAGCATGTCCCGCTTGGCGCCTTCGCTGATCGAGAGCATCGCAATGACGGCCGCCACGCCGATCACCACCCCGAGCGTGGTCAGAATCGCTCGGAACTTGTGCAGGGCCAAGCTGCGCAGGGCGAGGCGGGTCGTCTCCAGGAAGCTCACGCGACCGCCTCCTTTTGCAGCTCGCCATGGCGCAACCTCAGAATCCGAGAGGTGCGCCGGGCAAGGTCCGGGTTGTGCGTCACCATGACGATGGTGCGCCCCCGGGCGTGGAGGTCGTCGAGGAGGCCGGCGATGACTTCCGCGGTGCCGGTGTCCAAGTTGCCCGTGGGCTCGTCCGCCAAGATCAGCAAGGGATCATTGACCAGCGAGCGGGCGATGGCGACGCGCTGCATCTCCCCGCCGGACAGTTGCGTGGGACGGTGGTTTCGGCGTTCAGACAGGCCGACCATCTCGATCCATTCGGCCGCCCGGCGGTGCCGCTCTCGCGCCAGGAGGTTCAGCATCGTCGACTTGCCCGATCCCGACGGGCCCATGATGGAGACGTATTCTCCGGGCGTGATCGAGAAACTCACGGACCGCAGCGCCGCGACGGGAACCACGCCTTTCGTGTACGAACGGCCGACGGTATCGAGTCGGACGATTGGATCAGACATACAGTCGCGGAGACCTGGGGATAAGGCGTTAGTTGGCCTGCATCGGGTCATACAGCGTCACTGTTTCCCCGACCTTGAGACCCTCGAGGATTTCGATCACATCGTGGCTGAACCGGCCCGTCTTGACGATTCGCGGCTCCGCCTTGCCGTGATCCAGGATGTAGCACAGCGATTTCCCTTCCCGATCGAACACGGCATCGAACGGAACATGAAGGACGCCCTTGATCTCCTCGATGAGGATCTCGACCTTGCATTTCATCCCCGGGCAGATGCGCGAATCCACTCCCTCCACCTCGACTTCGACGGCGAACCGGCCCGCCCCCCCGCTCATCATCGCCCACCAATCCTGGTTGCCTCCCGAGATTCTGCTGACTTTGGAGACCTTCCCCCCGAAGACCATATTGGGAATCGCCTCGGGACGGATCTCCGCAGTTTGGCCTTGCTGGACCTTGTGGACGTCTCCCTCATTGACGGAGAGGGTGACTCTGAAGGAAGAAAGGCTGGGGATGGTCAACACGGGATTCCTGGCTTGGATGCGTCCACCGATCTTGAGATTCTTCAGGAGCTCCTGGTCCGCCATCCTCTGCTCTCCGCCGTACAGGAGGATCCCGTCGCGAGGAGCCCGCACCTTCATGCGCTCCAGGTCGGCTTTGAGCTTGCGAAGATGGTCTTCCCGCTGCTCCTTGGCCCTCATCGCCTTCAAGACATTGGCTTCCTTCTGGGCGATTTCCGATTCGAGGGCCGTCAGTTTGCTATCGTGATACAACTTCTTGTCGGCCGCGGCGAACTCCAGATGGCGAGTCTCTCTCGGGATATCGTATTTTTCGAGCTGATCCTTGCTGAGCTTCGCGCTTTCATAGTCCGCCCGGGTTTTCTCCAACTTCGTCTCCGCGCGCCGCGCCTCCGCCTTGGAAATCAGGTCCTCCTTCAACATCTGCTGGAACATCTTGTATTCATCTTCCGCATCCGCATAGGCGGTTTGCGCTTCCGCAATGCGCGAGTCCGCGTCCTTGACCTTTTTGGGCGCCTCCTTCTCGATCCAGCTCTCCAGGTCCAGCTTGGCGTCCTCCAGGTCGTTCGCCAGGCGCTCTTTGTCCAGTTGGTTTTGCAGCCTCTGGACCTTGAGATCCTCTTCCGCTTTCATGAGCTCATTCATTCCGACTTGCACCTCGAGCTCCTGTTGGCCGATTTGCTGCCGCAGTTGGGAGGAGTCAACCTCCATGAGGATGTCGCCCTGCTTGACGTTGGTGCCCTCCTTCACGATGCTGACGATCGTGAGTTCCGCCCAGAAGACCTCACAGTTGACCGCCAGTGAAACCCAATCCTTGGCGGCGAACGTGCCTTCTTCGATGACGGTGATCCGGAAGTCGCCGTTCTCGACCGTGGCGATGCCCCCCGGCGCCGCGGCGGCATTTCCCGTCTCTTTTGTGACGGCGACGATCCCGGCCCCCGCGACTCCGAGGATCCCCAGCAGGAGCAGGACTTTCTTCATTGCAGCCACCTGCCTTCCTCGTCGATCACGAGCCTTCCGATCCAGCGCAGCAGGCGCAACTGGCTGATCTTGGCCGTGACCTGGGCGAAGAGATACTGGTTCTGAGCTTGAAAGAGCTGGCCTTGCGCATTGGTGACCTCGATGGGCACAACCTGGCCGCGTTGATACCGGAAGTCGACCAGTCTCAAGTTGCGCTGCGCCTCCTGGATCGCGCGCTGCTGGAGATTCATCGTCGTTTCGGCCCGCAGCATCCCAACGAACAAGTCCTGGGTGTTTCGCACGAACGCGTCGCGGATACGCTCGAAGTTGCGTTCCGCCTGTTGGTAGGAGGTCAGGGCGGCCTGATAGCTCATGTCGAGCTGGAAACGATCGAGGGGAATCTCGATCCCGCCCGTGACCGACATCGAATAGACGCTATCGGCGGTATCGACGGCGTCGAACGGCTGATCGACGGGAACCGCGGCCCAGGAGTACGAGGCTCCGAGGCTGAACTGGGGCAGAATGATCAGGTTGGAACGGGTAATGTCCAGGGCGCGCCGGGCGTCCTCCATCTGGTTCTGCGCGGTGAGCCATTCCGGGTTGTTCTTCAGAGCGTCCACCACCGCCTCCTCCAGCGTGATCTTCAAAGGATGATAGACGATGGCTTCGGCTTCCAGCACCACCTCGTCCTCGGGAAGCAGGCCCAGGTCGATCTTGAACGCGTTGCGGGAGAGCTTGAGGTCCTCCCGGGTCGTGGCGAGCTGATTTTCGGCGTTGGTGACCTGAAGCTGCGCGCTGTAGACATCCTGGCGGGTCACCAGGCCTCCCATTTCGCGCAGTTCCGCCTGGCGCAGAAATTTCCGGGCGCGGTCGAGGTTGGTCACGAGGTTGGCGATATTCTGTTCTTGCTGCAACTGATTGAAGTAGCTTTGTACCGCCTGCAAGAGCAGTTCCAGCCGGTTGAACTCGTACGCGCGCTGAGAGTAGATGTAGCCGCGCTCGGCGGAGACGAGCGGTTCGATGCTCGCCCGCCACCCGCCGCTGGTCAGCAGCGGGTTCAATGGCAGGCTCACCGACGCGCTGACCGATCTCCCGTAACTTTCGAAACCGGGGGTCTGACTGCCGGAGAGCGCCCAGGAGAGGGCCGCCGTGCCGCCGAGCGGCAGCCTCTGGGTCACTCCGCTGGAGATCGACTCCGATGCCGAACCCACGGATTGCGATGTCCACCCCCAGCTTGCCGATAGGGCCAGCGGTTGGAAGACCGGCAGGGTCCAGGTTCGGCGCGTGTATTTGAGGTTGAGCAGTTGCAGCTCACGGCTGGTCGCCGCGTCGAGAAAGGCTTGATTGTTGCGCTGGATGAGCCGCACGGCCTCCCGCAGCGTCAGCCGTACCAGACGGGTCCCATCGGGACGCATTTCCACCTGGGTCGGCGGATCGCGCTGCGTGCGCGGGAGCAGATCCGGATACGGAACCCCCGCCGCCAGAGGGGTCATCTCATCGCGGGTCGGGCTGTTCTCCGGCTCGAATCCGGTGTACCTGCATCCCCAGCTCAGCATGCACACCACGGCGGCGGTGCCGATGCGACGCATAAGGTTCCCCCCAAGCCAATACCATCCCTAGTTCTACGTGCTGACGACAGCCCTTCATGGCATTTCAACGCGCGACGCGGCCGCCCCGTTGGTGCCTTTCCGCATGAAGTGTACTTCACCAGGTCAAAGAGGGGCAAGGTCGCGCCACGGCCGCTTCGCGTCAGTGTCACGCCACTTGCGAAAGGATGCCCCTGGGGCGCTCATAGCTCCAGCTCCCACGTCTGCCCCACCAGATCCTGTCCGAAGCTGTGCTGCCGCTCTTCATGCACCAGCCGGTATCCCGTCGCTTTATAGATCCGGCGCGCCGCCGCTAAATCCCGACTCGTCCACAGCGTGATCTTCTTATACCCCGCCTGCCGCGCGAACCGCGTG
>JACQVR010000056.1 GCA_016209705.1 Planctomycetota bacterium | reverse complement strand
CTCCCCCACCCCCGCCATCACTCGGCGGCGCCACCTTGACCCCGTCGGTGGAAGAAGCCTGCGAGGTTAATCCGAGATCGCTGATCGCCCGAACCTGGAAGTAATAGGTGGTCCCGACAGTCAGCGATAGCGAGGAATTAGATGCGCTGGTGACAAGCCCCACTTCCGTCCATGCCTGGATATCCGTCAGACCGAACGCGCTCCCGATCGCCCACTCGTAAGAGGCGATGGGGTCTCCACTCGCCGCACTGAAGCCGCTCCAGTTCGCATGGATCGTGGTTGTCGAGGTCTGCGTGTCGATGTCCGCGCCGGTCCCGTCGTTCACGATGCCGGCGGTCGGAGGAGCGATCGGCGAGACGGTGATATCCGAGATGGTCGTGGGCTGAGCGACGTCCGTGGTCTGGGTATCGTCCAAGGTCAGGCGGATCCAAACGTAGCGTCCCGCGCCGGGGACGGCGCTTCCCAGCGGAGCGGGGTCGACCACGGTTTCGGAGCCGAAGACCCCGGTGGCGTCCTCCGCAAGACGGACCTGGAGGCGAACGCTGCCGCCGGGCGATGCTTGACCGTTGAGGATGATGAATCGCGTGGAGGTGTCGCTTTGCAAGTCCACGAGATGCGAATAATAGCCGCGCAGCCGAGCGGGCGTCTGGTTCATATTGCCGGTATCCGCGTCGATCGGCGCGTCCAGGACTTCGGCCGAGGCGCCGCTCAATATGCCGCTGGCTCCCCCGATGGCGTAAACGAAGCCGTTATGTAAGACAGAAGTGAGCCACCCGCGTGCGGAAGAAAGCGCCGTGGTGGCAGACCATGCTCCGACGGTTCCATCCGCATTTAAGGGGGTGACCAGCACGGCGCTGTAGGCGATGTAGCTGGGTTCCGTTTCGGTGCCGGTGAAGCCTCCGATGGCGTACAGGAAGCCGTCATGCGCCACGGAGGCGTGAAGGAGGCGTCCCGCGGGAAGAGGGGTGGAGGTGGACCACGTCCCGACGGTCCCATCCGCAAAGAGGGGCGCGACCAGCACGGCGTTTGTACTCTGCGAGATGGCGTCCGAGGTCACCGAGCCCCCGATGACGTAAACGGAACCGTTATACGCGACGGAGGAATGAGCGGCGCGTACCGAAGGAAGCGCGGTCGTCGTGGACCACGCGCCGACGGTTCCATCCGCGTTGACAGGGGCGACCAGGACGTCGCTCAACGAAGAACTGCCGTTGTAGCCCCCGATGACATACACGAAACCGTTATACGCCACGGAGGTGTGATAAACGCGTCCGGAGGGAAGCGCCGTGGTGGAAGCCCATGCTCCGACGGTCCCATCCGCGTTGATGGACGCGACCAGCACGTCGCCGATGGGGTTGGTATTGGAATCGAAGCCCCCTATGGCGTAGAGGAAACCATTGTACGCCACGGATCCATGACGGGCGCGCGCGGAGGGAAGCGCGGTGGTGGCGGTCCACGGGCCTACGGACCCATCCGCGTTCAAAGGTGCGACCAAAACGTCGCTCAAGTAGGCAAGATTGGCGCCGAAGCCGCCGATGGTGTACACGAAGCCGTTATACGCGACGGAGGTGTGCGCCATGCGTACCGAGGGAAGCGCGGTCGTTGCGGACCACGCCCCCACGGTGCCGGCGGTAATCACGTCGCGCGCCACTTGATCCAGCGCCGTCGAGATAAGGCCCTCATTGTTGCCTTTCTCGAAATCGGCCGTCGACGTGAGCGTGACGGTCTCCTGGGCCGCTGCGATGGAGGCGCTCATCCCAATCGCACAGACGATGACGGTGCGTAAAATGCACTTCCGGCTCATGGTTTCTCCGCTGTAAGTGTCGTTTCTTGCCGATGGCTTCTCCGCGGTTCGACTTCAATGCATGAATCTTTTCACATCCCCACCAAGGCGCGCGTTCACAGAGTCAGGATCTCGATGCGCTTGGAAGCGGGGCCATGGTGGAGCGTAAACCAAAATGGCGTTTCCTCCGTACGGGGATTCTTCGCTTCCAATCTGTGGCCGAGCGCAACCAAGGCTTTGATACAATTTACGTTTCCCGCCGCGATCGCTTCCCGAAGCGGGCAAATCACTCCGAAGCGACACCTGATTCTCACCCTTCTCGCCTTCCTCGCCCTCTTGGTCATATGAGATTTCGCGGGACATCATGGCGAATGGGCCCTTGTAAACGGCACGCATTCGCCGGATGAACCGAAATAAGTGCTCTTTTTTCGGATCAACCGCAAAAATGCCAAAGCGCCACCGGAATCTCTTTTGGCGAGCCTTTTTGCGATTTGGCCGCTTTTGCGGTTCAAGTCTCCCACTAGAAAGCGCATCGTTTATTTATTCACAAATCCTATTTCCTGACCGCCAGCGCCAAAACGAGGAGGATCGCCGCCAGACCCAGCGACAAGCCCGCATGGCCGGCAGACCCCGGCACGCGGACGCCGCAACCACCACCGCCTCCACCTCCATCCTCTCCCCCGCCGTTCGACGCCGGCGGTGGCGGCGGTTCTTTCGGCGGGGCCCCGCCCTGCGGGACCCGGAAATCGGGACTGCCCGTATTTCCGAACGCG
>JACQVR010000051.1 GCA_016209705.1 Planctomycetota bacterium | reverse complement strand
CTATCAACGAGCAACTTCTCCTCGACATCGCCGAGGCCGCCCTCGATCGACCGCGCCGACCGCGACAATACCCGCGCGTCGTCAGGGTCAAGATGAGCAATTTCAAGCTCAAACGTCCCCAACATAAGCCGCTCGTCGCCGACTTCAAAACCCAGATCAGGATCGGCGCATGACCTCAAAAACTCCTTCGCTCAGGGGCATTGCTCCTAGAAGAATCTCAGAACGATCACGACGTATACCCACAGCGCGCCCACGAAGTGCCACCACGCCGCGCATGGACCGAGGCGCTCTGACCGGCTTCGCCCCAGCGCCGCGCCGCAGGCCAGAAAGGCGCCGACCAGGTGAGCGCCGTGCACGGCCGTCAGGAGTAAGAAGAAAGCGCGGTGCGGATTGCCCGGGGAAAAAGCGCCGGCCGCCGCCAGCTCCGTCCAAGCCAGAATCTGTCCGGCCGCGAAGGCCAGCCCCAGTGCCAATGTGGCGCGCAACCAGCGCCGCGCATGAACCGGCCGGTCCCGGGCCAGCTCCAGCGTCCCGCTGCTCGCGATCAACAAGGCCGTGTTGAGCCACAGAAGGCTGGGGAAGGGAACCGGAATCCAATCGGCGCTGGTGCGGCGGATCGCGTAGGAAGCGGTGAACGCCGCGAACAGCATGGCGGCCATCGCCATCAGGATAGCTACCAGAGTCTGGTTGGCGTCCGCCCGGATTCGCGATTCTTCGCCCGGCGAGAGATCGATCGATTCCATGAACCCCATCACCTCTTTGAAGGGAGAACCCCGGGCGCCGCGGGCGCCGACTGAAGTTCGAAGTCCGATTCATTCCCGTTGCGGCTGTACTCGTACGGTCCCCGCCAGGCGGACGGCGTCTCATCTGGCCAGTTTCCATGGGGGGCCGGCGAAGGCGTGGTCCATTCGAGCGTCGTGGCGTTCCAGGGGTTCGGGCCGGCCGATTCGCCGCGGAACGGGCTGCGGAAGAAGTTGATCAGGAAGAGCGCCTGCGAGGCGAACACCACGAAGGCCAGTACCGTCAGGACGGGCTGGAGCCACAGGACCGGGGCCACATAATCCTGGGAGAATTCGTAATAGCGGCGCATCATCCCGCGGAGCCCCTGAAGATGCATGAGGAAGAACAGCGCGAACATCGGAAGGGAGGTAAGCCAGAAATGGAGCCGGCCGAGCCGCTCGTTCATGAGCCTCCCGGTCAGTTTCGGGAACCAGTAAAAGATTCCCGCGAAGGTTCCGAAAAGTGTCACCATCCCGATCATGAAATGGAAGTGACCGACGACGAAATAGCTGTCATGAAAGTGGAGATCGGCGGTCGCGTTCCCAAGATACACGCCCCCGAGACCGCCGGTGCCCACCGCGGAAATGAGTCCCAGCGCCCAGAGCATCGCCGGCGTCCATCGCAATCGCGCCCGCCACAGGCTCGCCACGAGATTCACGCCGATGGCCGCGAAGGGCAACGTGATGAGGAGGGTCACGACCGAGAAGTATTTGCCTAGGTAAGGATTCATCCCGCTGGTGAACATGTGGTGTCCCCAAACGACCATGCCCAGGACAGCGACCACGATGAGAGACCACACCGTGATGCGATACCCGTGCGGCGGCCGTCTGGAGAAGGCGGCGATGACGTCGAACGCGATCCCCAGGGCGGGAAGAACGAGGACATAAACTTCAGGATGGCCCAGGAACCAGAACAAGTGCTGGAAAAGAAGCGGCGTGCCGCCCTGATGGGCTTGAACTTGGCCCGCGATCACTACGCCCGAAGGCACGAAAAAACTGGTGCCCGCGTGGCGGTCCAGCAGCAGCATGATCGCGGCGGCGGTCAAGGCGGGAAACGATAGAAGGCCCAGAATGGATGAGACCAGGTAAGTCCAGCAGGCCAGCGGCAGGCGCATCATCGTCAATCCGCGCGCCCGCAGATTGAAGATCGTCGCCACGAAGTTCAGTCCGCCCATAGTGAACGAGGCGATGAAGAGCGCCATCGCCAGCAACCACAGGGACTGGCCCCAGCCCGATCCGGGGATAGCCCCCTTCAAAGCGCTCAGGGGAGGGTAGGCGGTCCAGCCGGCCGCGGCGGCTCCTCCGGGAACGAAAAACGACGCCAGCATCAGCGGGCACGCAGGCAGGACCGTCCAGAACGAGAGCATGTTCAGGAAGGGATAAGCCATGTCCCGCGCCCCTACCTGGAGGGGGATGATGATGTTGCCGAGCCCGCTCACCAGGGCGAGCGACACGACGAAGAAGATCATCAGCGTGCCGTGCATCGTCACGAGGCTCGGGTACTGCTCGGGGGAGATTCCCGCGCTTCCGGGCCACGCGAGCTGGACGCGGATCCAGGCCGCCAGCGCTCCGCCGACGAGTCCCATCGCCATGGCCGTAAGGATGTATTGGATCCCGATGACCTTGTGGTCTCGACTGAAGACGTACCGGGTCCAGAAGCCTCCCGCGGCGTGCGTCCCGCTCATTCGAACCAGCCCACCTGACGGGCCCTCCATGCTTCGAATTCCTCGGGCGTCAGGACATTGACGTATCCGCGCATCCGATAGTGACCCATGCCGCACAGCTCGGCGCAGGTGATTTCGTACTTGCCGGGCGTTGTGGGTCGCATCTGCGTGCGCGTGACCAAACCGGGCACGGCGTCCTGCTTCGTCCGCATCACAGGTACCGCGAAACTGTGAAGCACGTCCAGAGACCGGATCCGGATCGAAGCCGCCCGTCCCGAGGGCAGGTAGAGGGCGCCCCTGACGACTATGTCGTCGGTGGCCGCGGGATCGTCCTCATCCAGGCCGAGCGGATTTTCGACATCGTCGATCAGCGTCGGTTCGGTCCGGCCGAACTTCCCGTCCCGGCCCGGGTACCGGGCGATCCACTCGAATTGCTTGCCGACGATCTCCACCGGGAGGGTGTCCGGTTCCTCTCGGTATACCTGCCCCCACACCGGCATGCCGATCGCGAGCACCCCTCCCTCCGCCACCGCGCCGATCAACAGGACGGGGATCAGGGTGGCCAGCCATTCCGCACGGGGGCTCGGCGGAAGGTAGGCGGGAGTGTCGCGCCAACGGGATTTCCACACGAACCAGGCGACCGCCAAGTGCCCCGCCACGAACAGGGGACCCGTGCACACGAGGAGGAAGAAAATCATCTGATCCACGCCGCGCCCGTGTTCGCTGGCCACATCCAGACGCCAGTCGAGCAGGAAGAACGTTCCCACCACCGCCGCGGCGAGGATCACCAGGGCGAGGGGGAAGGCGAGGCTCAAGGGGGACGGCGAGCGGTCGTCCATGAGGCTATTTTTTCTTGAAGGTGAATTCGAGTTCGCGCGTCTGCCCATCCCCGACCTTCACCGTCTGGGAGAGCGTCCCGAATTTCTCGTGCCACGCCTCGATCTCGTACTCCCCGGCCGGCAGTTCCGTCAGCTCGAAAGTTCCCGATGCGTTCGTCACCTGGAAGAAAGGGTGCGAAACGACGCCGGCGTAGCAGCTCATCCATCCGTGCACGTCGCACTTGATAGGCACCATGATCTCCGGAAAGGAGAACGTTCGGATTTCCTCGGTGCCTTTCTTCGGCTGACCGAAGTTGAATTCCGCGTTCAGCTTGGGCGTGGCGTGGATGTTGTGCAGCGTGTCGTCGCTGTTACGGATGCGCAGCTCCTGGCCAGTCATGATGCCGAACACGTGCGGCGTATAGACACAGTGCTTCTGATCGAGAAGGACCGCCTCCTTCGGCGGATCGAACGTGCGTCCCTCGAGGCCTTTTTTCACGTACACGAAGACATGGCACAGCTCACGGTTCGGGCCGATGACGTACCGTTCCGTCGAAATTCCCTCGGGGTTGCAGGAACTGCAATACTTGTCCCCTTCCACGGAAATCTTGCGATCTTTCGGAGCCTTGCCCTGAAAGACAACTTTGCCTTTGATCGTCGCGCCGATCATGGGCGACGTCCCGGCCGATTCTCCCCGGCCGGACGAGGAAGCGGCGGCGAGAACTGCTGCGGCGCCGAAGATCACCAGTGTGCTGAACGTCCAGATTCGGTCCATGAGGGAATATCCTCCACATGCGAAGATCGCCGAACGGATGAGTCGGTCGGGGAAAAGCAAAAGTCCGGCCATGAGCGAGGGGCTGGGATCTGACGGAAAGGACGGACCTCAGCGCGGAATATTTCGTGGGGCGTCGTGGAAGAATCCGCGTCTTCGCGGCTTCGATTTCACGAGGCGGGCGTTTCCGGCTCCAGGCGCGCCAGGTCCTTGACGGACTGTTTTTCAAGATGCGCCGCCGCCAGCGTCTCCGCATCTTCCAGAACTCTTCGGAGACGTTCGCCCATCGCGCCGTTGGCCTGGAAGGAGGGATCGGAGCCGGATCGGCGGATGGCTTCGACGACTCGCTTGGCGGTGATGCGTTCCGGATCCTCGGCCGGCACGTAGCTGGTCGTTTGGCCTTCGACGATTTCACGGACCAGCCTCTCCCCGGACAGATGGAAAAGGACTTCATTGCAGGCGCGAACCGGCACTTTCAGTTGTTGCGCGTATCCCTCCGCGGTGGCGGGTTCGCGGCCGGCGAGAAAGTCGCGGGCGATCTCCACCATGAGATGCAGCGCCAGGCGCTCCTTGAACGCCTGACTCAATCGCGGTGCTTCCATTTCCCGGCGATAGGTTCGCACGTGCTGGACGGCGAAGGCGACCTCCGCCCCGAACAGCACCAGGACCCACGAAACGTAAATCCACAGAAGGAACACGGGAATGGCGCCGAGGGATCCATAGACCTCGTAGCCGGAAAAGATGCGTGCGTTGAAGAATACGTACAGGCGCTTGAGCATCTCCCATGCCGTGCCGGCGACCAGCGCGCCGGCCAGCGCCGCCAGCCACGGCACGCGGGTATTCGGCATGATCATGTAGATGGCGAGAAAGATGAACCACGTCGTCGCGAACGGGACGATGGTGAAGATCAGCCCTTCCACGAGCGGGACGTTCCGGAGGAGCCAAAGGTACGCGGCCTGGCTTTGCACGAACGTGGAGGCCGCCAGCGAGACCGCAAGGCAGATGGGACCGATGGTCAGGAGCGTCCAATACACGGTGATCCGCCGGGCCAGGGGACGGGCTCGCCGCACGCCCCAGATCACATTGAACGCCTGCTCGACGGTGGTCAGGAGCGAAATGGACGTGTAAAGCAGCACGAGAAACCCCACGATGCCGATGGTCGCCGCGTCCATGCGGTCGATCATCTCGTTGAGCTTGGCGATGATCTTGTCGCTGAGGTCCGGCGCGGCCAGGTTCCTGAGGAGGAAATCCCGCACCTGGTCGGCGGTCCTTTGAAGTCCGCCGAATCCCTTGAAAAACGCGAGCAGAACGGCGAGGAAAGGGACGATGGAGAACGTGACCTTGAACGTGAGCGCGGCGGCGCGCACCAGGAGCTCCTGCTTCCACGCCCCTTCGGCCACCAGAACCAGCGTCCGGGCCAGGTACAGCGGCGCGCCGCGCCATCCCGGCGGCGGTTCGCGAATCCAGAGATCGCGAAGAATGAATGCTTTCAGCTTCCGATAGGTGTCGCCGCCGATCACGCAAACATACTAACCTGAATCTTCGCGCACCCAAAGGCCGTGCGCAAAAATTCAGGTCAGCGAATCGTATATTGCTCATCCACCGCGAGCCGGCGCTCGAGATCGGCTCTCAGATCGGCGTGCCCTTCGCGTCCCAAGAGCGCGAAGGCGGCCTTCTTGCCCGCCTCCACACCGGGCTGATCGAACGGATTGATGTCGTAGAGGCGGCCCGCGAAGACGGCGGCCATCTCAAAAAAGAGAAGCAGCGCCCCCACGGTGCGCGGCGAGATCTGGGGAATTTCGATCGTGAGATTCGGGCGTCCCGCCGCCGTCAGGGCGGCCTGGGTTCCTTGTTGCTCCGCGGACAGGAGTTCCGAGAAGCATTTGCCGTGGAGGAAATCGGCGGAGGGATCCGACATCGAGGACGGGATGGTGACGTCGGAGCGGAATTGCCGCGGCACGAGAAAGACGATGAGCTTGTCCTGCGGCCCCTCCATGTAAAGCTGGATCTGGGAATGCTGGTCGGTGGCGCCGAGCGCCAGCACGGGCGTCGGCCCCGTGTTCGTTTCCTGGCCGGAAGTCGACCATCGTTTCCCAAGGCTCTCGGCCCAAAGCTGCCGGAACCAGTCGGCGACGTCCCGCAGCGCGCGCGCGTAGGGCATGATCACGTGGATGCGCCGCCCGCGGCGCGCGTCCATGAACCACGCCAGCAGCGCGAACAGGAACGCCGGATTCCGTTCCGGATCTTTTCGCGCGCACTGCTCGTCCGCCAGGATGGCGCCGGCGGCGATCTCCTGGATCGGAAGTCCCGCCATCGCCGCCGGAAGGAGGCCGACCGGCGTCAGGGCCGAGAACCGCCCGCCCACTTTCTCGGGAATCTCGAACGTCCGCACCCGCAACGCCGCCGCCGCGCGCTTCAGGAAACCCTTCTTCCGATCCGTCGTGATGACGACGTGTTCGGACGGATCCAGGTCGGCTCGGCGCAGCCGGTCCAGGGCGACAAGGAAGCCGGCGACGGTTTCCGTCGTCTCGCCTGATTTGGTCACGATGTGAAAGAGCGTCTCGCGCGGGTCGACGTGCTCGAACAGGGCCGCGGTTTCCTCGGGATCGACGTTGTCCAGACAGTACAGCCGAGGCTTCGATCTCTCGTTGTGAAAGCGATGGAGGAGCGCGCCGGCCATCGCCTGGGCCCCCAGCGCGGATCCGCCGATGCCGATGTGAACGAGGTTTCGGAAGCGTCCGCGAACCTGCCGGGCATACGCTTCGATCCTCGAAAACAGGCTTTCCTGGTACGGGAGTTCGAGGAACGGAAGCTTGCGGCGGTCGCGAAGGATCGCCCGAAATCCGGGCCGGAAGGCTCGCAGCGCGCGGTCGAAATCGGCCTTCGCGAATCCGGCGGCGCCGATGTGCGGCTCCATCGCGTTTTGATAGCGGAGGACGATCATGACGAGGGGATTATTGCTCGCGGAGCCCCGGGCGTCCACCGTTGACCGTTGACCGCAAGACCGTGGACCGCGGATCTCCGACCGGCGAGGGCTGGTCGATGGGGCGTGGAACATTTCCGGTGGCTGCGTGACGGAGTGCGCAGGATTCGTGCGTTGTGCCTATCAGATTCATTCGGCCAGCGGTGAACGGTCAACGGACGCGCCGCACCGCCACGTCGACAGGCAAGAGCGCCAGGGCCAAAAGGATGCACCATCCCGCGAGATCCACACGCGCGCTTTCCGGGCGGGAGCGCACCGGAAGCGCGGAGGCCAGTTCGTCCAGCGCGAACGGCGCGGCGGGCCAATTGGAAAAAGGAGGCGGACGGTCCGGCGGGCAGGCGATCTCCCTCGCGTAGGGAAGAACGAATTCCGCCGGAAGACTCTCCATCACGTCGCCGCGCGTGCGGGTGATCGAGACTCGGTGAGCGACGCCCGGTTCGGACCAGGGAAGAAACGCGTGCCGGGTGCCGTCGAACTGCGGCACGGCTTCGAGCGGCCGACGCCCGGGCGCGACTTGGTGAAGGGCGATGCCCGGATCGATCCAGAAATCGACGCCGGCGCCGCGGCGCTCGGCGCGAACGCCCGCGGCCAGGTCCACATCTTCCACCGCGTTGAAGAGATGGCGCACCACCTGCGCGAAGAGCTTGGGGGTCGCTTGCCAGTCGCTCCAGCGGGCGGTCCCGGAGCCGCCGATGTCCGACAACCAGGCGGCGCTCCTTCCCAGGCCGAAGCGCCATAATGCCAGCACCGGCGCGTCGTCGGCCGAAGCCAGGGGTACGTATGAAGTCGGCCGCGGCTTCGCCGGCATGAGGCCCTTCAGCGGCGGCGGCGGCGCTGCGCGCGGGATTCCGCGGAGAACCTCGTGCTCGTCCTTGAACCGGACCTCGATCGATTCCGCGTGGGCCGCCGGTTTCGGAGCCCGGTCTGGCGTCCGAGGTTCCGGTTCCGCCGGGACCGGGGGCGCATCCGCAGGCGCCTTTTCTTCCACGTCGCGGCGGGCCTTCCGGACGATGAAGTTCACCTCGTCTGTGAAGATTTTCGGAACGTCGTTGAAGCTGTTGGCAAAAAAAGCTCGCCCTCCGCCCCATTCGGCGATTTTTCTCATCAAGCGGTCCTCGAAGCCGTCGGGGCTGACCACGCAGACCGTCGAGACCACGACCCCATCTTCGGCCATCTCGCGGACGGTCTTTTCGAAGTTGTCGGGCCGGGTCTTCCCGTCGGATAGCAGTACTAGGTGCCGGATTCCGGCGGATCGGGCGCGCGGATCCTCGCGGAAGGCGCGTTGCGCTTCGAGCATCGCGCGGTAGACGTCGGTGCCGCCGTCCGCGAAAAGCCGCAGGACCCGGCTGCGGATGAGGTCGGCACGGTGCGCCTCCGTGAATTCAAGGACCCATTCGCTTTTCGAATCGAACGCGAGGAGGCCGATGAAATCCTTGTCGGAGAGCGTTTCTGCGGCTCCGATGGCCGCCTCCTTGCAGATGGTGATGTTGTCCCCGGCCATGCTGCCCGACTTGTCGATCACCAGAAGCAGGGCGATGGACGGCGCCAGGACGCGTCGCGGTTCGGATCGCGGATTTTTCGGCCGTGCCGGCGGGGGATCCGCTTGGGAGGGCTCATCGGTCCCTCCGCGTGGAGCGGCCGGCGGGAGAAGTTCGACGGGAAGGAGACGGGCGAAAGCCTCGCCGTTCGAGGAGCGCTCGGGCGGCCGGGCGGGCCCGGCGAAAAGCAGCCCGCCGCCGTTTTCCAGATAGCGGGTCAAGGCGTCGACGGCGGATTCAGGGACACGCGACGGCGCGACGCCGACCAGAGCGATCGCCGCCCAGGCGTCCCATTCCGAATCCCACGACGAGATCCGGGTCAAAGACGCGAGTTCGAATTCGATTCCTTGGGCGGTCAGAATCCGCGACAGTCCCTCCGCATCCCCGGGAGAGCCTTCCACGAGGAGCAGGCGGGATTTTCCGACGACGGCCAGCGCGGCGGAGGCCCAGTTGTTTCGAGGTTCCTCGTCGCCTTCCGCGGAGACGACGGCCCGAACCCGGTGCAATCCGTGGCTCAACGGATGAACGGACTGGATATTGCGTATTCGTAGCGACGTTTTTCCCGGCGGCACCGCGGATCGAGTCGTGATTTCCGACGACGACAGATCGTCGATCGTGACCCAGAGCGATATGTCCCGGGCTGCGGTGGAATGGATCTCGATATCGGCGTCGAACGGCTCTCCGGCGCGGACCGCCAGTGGGATCCGAATTCCTCGCACCGCCACATCGAGGACGGGAAGGTCGGGAAGGCGGACCAGCATTACGTCTTCGCCCGCGGCGGGGTTCTTCGCGGGATCCGAATCATATCCGTCCGTCAGCACGATTGTCCGGGAGTCGGCGCCGGCGCGATAAAATGTTTTCGCCAGAAGGATGGCCGAAGAGACCTTCGTCTGGAGCGGATCGAGCGCTTGCCGCTGTCCGGCGAGCGCTCCCAGGTCCGAGGGGCTGGGGATGCCTCGTTCGGCGGCGGATCGAGCTTGAGCTTCGGCGCGGCGTCCGAACACGTGAGTGCGCAAGTCCTCGGTGAAGACGATTGGCTCCGGAGCGGGGGGGCGCGCCGCGGCCGCGCGGCCGGCGAACAAGAGGAGCGCGGACCATCCGCCGCGGGCCGACACGTCCCGGGATGCGCTCTCCACGGCCGACACCGCCTTCTCCAGGGCGGGGTCGGATACGCTGTCCGACACGTCGAGGGCGAAAACCACGTCGCTCGGCCGAAAGAGGGTCCGAACGTGCGAGGGTCCGCTGAGGGCGAGCGCCAGAAAGGTCAGGAGGATGGCTCGAACCGCGAGCGAAACGGCGCGGCGGATCGACGCGTCCGAGCGGCGCCCGCGGCGAAGGAGAATCAGGATCGACAGGGCGACCGGAAGCGCGGCGATCAGAAGCCCGGGATGCTCCAGACGGATCATCTGATGAGTCGGGCCAGGGCCCAGTCGGCGAAATCGCACTGCCCCGACCGGTCCTCTCCGAAATCGACGCGAAGGGTCAGCTCCTTGCAGCCGGCGATGTTCGCGCTGATGGCAAAGGGCGCGTCCTTGGACGTGACGCCCTTTTTCTGGCTCAGGACCTTGCCGTCCCCCAGAACGGTAAAGGAGACGTTGCCGGCCACGTCCAGGCCGCTCAGTCGAAGCGCGTAGTCGTCGATGCCGACGAGCGCCTGGAACTTGGTGAAGCCGGCGTCGAGGCTCCACGTCAATTCGCTGGCGGCGTGGGTGCCGATTCCTTTGCGGAACGACTGGCCGCGAAGGGTCAGTTTGCCGCCATCACCCGCGTTGGCGTCGCGCTGGAACGGATAGGCGAGGTCGCTGGGCAGCGGCGCATCGCCGCGGATGTAATTCGCGTTTTCCTGGACGCGAGCGGGAGGGAGATCGGACAGGAAGATCACGCGCCCGTTCTTGAAGAAAATCGCGGATACGGCGGACGAAGAAACCGAGCGCTCCTTGTCGTACAGGTCCCGGAACGCCAGCATGCCTTCTCCGAATTTCTTCACCGTCCCTTGAAGAAAGCTTCCGTCCGTTAGCTGGAACGTGGAGTAGAGCGTGGCGGGAGCCCCGGGAGGATCGGGAGGGAAGGGAACGAACTGGACGATGCAGGCCTCGCTGGTCGAGATCTTGTCGTCCTTCCTGCGGATGGCGTTGTAGTAGGCGATTTCTCCGCGCGAGATCGATTTGATCGTGCCGCCGCGGCGGTCCCCGCTCCCGGTGATGATCGTGTCCTTGTCGACGCGGGAGAGTTCCTTGGGCCACGCGGTCCGCTGAGCCAGGAAGCGCACATGGTCGATATGGTTGAAAGGAACGGCGGTCTCTCCCAGGGACGAGCTTTTGAGCCGGATGGCGTCATCCCCGGCTTCTCCCAGAGTTCCCGTCAGGATGTCTCCGGTACGAAGCACGATCTGGACGTCGTCCGGTCCCGGGGCGGGGCGCGCCGCCAGCGGCGCCAGGCCGATTTCGACGACGTCCGCGCAGTGGAGGGATTTCTTCTCGCCCGATGCCTCCTGGTAGTAGAGCGTCGGCTCGTTGGAAACCTCCCGGATTTCCACGCTGCGGGCTTCAAGGGTGGCGTCGACGGTCGTAATGGTCACCGTCCCGCCGTCTTGGGGCCGTGCGTCTGATGGGACGCCGTACAGGAGCAAGACGGTTGCGATTCCCAGGAGGGATCGGGTGCGCATCGGAATTCGATTATAGACGGCCGGACAGGCATCGGCAAGCATGTGGAATTCCCTCAATGAGTTGACCCTTCCTTACCGGGGCTATAGGTTAGACGAGCAGCGTTGTCGGGATATTGGAGATATGGAGATGTCCTCCACCACCTATCGAGGTCTTATCTCCACTATCTCCACTATCTCCTATATCTCGGCATCTCCTTGAATATCTCGACACGCTCCTAGAGCCTTCATGCGCTACACCAACGTGCTGGAAGCGATCGGCCGGACGCCGCTGATCCGGTTGAACCGCATCGTGGCCGGGCTCAAGGGGGAGTTTTACGTCAAGGCGGATCATCTGAATCCCGGGGGAAGCGTCAAGGACCGGATCGGCGTCGCCATGATCGACGAGGCGGAGCGGCGCGGATGGCTGAAGCCCGGCGGGACCATCATCGAGGGCACCAGCGGGAATACGGGCATGGGCCTCGCCCTGGTGGCGGCGATTCGCGGATACAAGCTCATCTTCACCATCACGGACAAGCAGTCGCGCGAGAAGATCAACCTGCTCAAAGCGCTGGGGGCGGAGGTGATCGTCTGCCCCACGGCGGTCCTTCCCGACGACCCGCGCAGTTATTACTCCGTGGCCAGGAAACTGGCGCGGGAAATCCCCAACTCGTACTACCCGAACCAATATGACAATCCCATGAACCCGGAAGCCCACTATCGGACGACGGGCCCGGAGATCTGGGAGGACAGCGGGGGTCGCGTCACGCACTTCGTCGCGGGCATGGGGACGGGCGGCACGATGTGCGGCGTCAGCCGATACCTCAAGGAAAAAAATCCGCGCGTCAAGGTCATCGGTGCGGACCCGATCGGGTCCCTCTACTACGAGTTCTTCCACACCGGCAAGATCGGAGAAGCCAAGAGCTACAAGGTGGAGGGCATCGGGGAGGATATCTTTCCGAGCACGATGGATTTCGCCTTGGTGGACGACGTGCATCAGGTGACGGACAAGGAATGCTTCCAGTGGACGCGCAAGCTCCTGCGCATGGAGGGAATCTTCGCCGGGGGGTCGACGGGCGCGGCCATCGCCGTCGCGCTCAAGATCGGCCGCGACTTGACGGAGAAAGATTTCGTGGTGGTGTTCATCCCGGATTCGGGGTCCCGCTATCTTTCCAAGATCTACAACGACGAGTGGATGGAGGAGAACCAGTATCTGGATCCCCCGTTGCGTCTGACGGCGGGCGACATCGTGCGCAGCAAGCGCGTGTTCCGCGAGCTGATCGCGGCTCGCCCCGGCGATTCGGTCCTGACCGTGCTTCACCAGATGCAGGATGCCGACATCTCGCAGATGCCGGTTCTGGATGAAGGCCGCCCGATCGGCGCGGTCTATGAGGACGACCTGGTAAGCCAGCTTCTTCAGGGGAAGGACCTAAAGCCGCTCGTAGTGCGCGAAGTGATGCGAGATCCTTTCCCGACGGTGGCCTCGGAGACCACCCTCGACCGGATCGCGGCCGTCATTCCTTCTCAGGCGCCGGCGGTGTTCGTCGATCTTGGAGAGGGGCGGCGGGACATCATTACCAAGTATGATTTGGTGCATTCGATCGCGACGCGGATGATCTAAGAGATTGACGGGATATTGGAGATATGGACATGTGCCGTACCCCACATGGGGGGTCTTATCACCTGCATCCCCTATATCTCGACATCCCCTTGAATATCTCGACACGTTCCTAGACGAGGGCACAGAGGAAACGGAGATCAGAGAGCAAAAATAACCACGGAGACACGGAGAAAATTGGGGAGATGTGGAGATGTTGAAGATATGGAGATCGGACACGTCGGAAGATGAGTTCCCTCCAAAAAAATATCTCCTCCATCTTCATCATCGCCCGATCTCCCCAAGAATTTCTTCTCCGTGATCTCCGTCTCCTCTGGGCTCTCGACGCGGGACTTGGGACTTTGGACTTGGGACTTCCACTATGCGCTTCGCCACGACCGCCATTCATGCCGGCCAGCCGCCGGACCCGGCCACCGGCGCGATCATGACTCCGGTGTATCTTACGTCGACGTTCGTCCAGCAGGCACCCGGCGTGCACAAGGGGTACGACTATGCACGGACGAACCATCCCACGCGCGCCGCGCTCGAAAAGAACGTGGCCGCGCTGGAAAGCGCCGAACACGGCTTGTGCTTCGCCTCGGGTTTGGCGGCCGAAACGGCGCTGATCGCGACGCTGAAATCCGGAGATCACGTCGTCTGCGGCCGGGATGTCTATGGCGGCACGTACCGCCTTTTCACCAAGGTCTTCGAATCGTTCGGCGTCGACTTCACGTTCGTCAACATCCACCATCTCGATGAACTCCGCAAGGCGCTGAAAAAGAGCACTCGCATCGTATGGTTGGAATCGCCGTCCAATCCGCTCTTGACGATCACCGATCTGGCGGAAGCCTCGCGGCTGGCGCACGAGCGCGGCGCCAAGGTGGTCGTGGATAACACGTTCGCGACTCCTTACCTTCAGCAACCGCTGGCGCTCGGCGCCGACGTCGTGGTCCATTCGACGACGAAATATCTGGGAGGCCATTCCGACGTGGTGGGCGGCGCGATCGCGACCAACGACAAGAACCTGTACGAGCGTCTCAAATTCCTTCAGAACGCCATGGGCGGCGTGCCGGGGCCGCTGGATTGCTTCCTTGTGCTGCGCGGGACGAAAACGCTGGCGGTACGGATGAGGCAGCACTGCGAAAATGCCCGGCGCATAGCCGCCTTTCTTCGGGAGCATCGCGACGTCAAGCAGGTTTTCTATCCAGGATTGCCCTCTCATCCCGGGCACGAGACGGCTAAGCGGCAGATGCGCGACTTCGGAGGGATGATTTCCCTCGAGCTGCACGGCGGGACGGAGCGCAACATCGCCTTCACCTCCAAGACCAAGATATTCGCCCTGGCGGAAAGCCTGGGGGGCGTCGAGTCTCTGGTCGGTCATCCCATCACCATGACACACGCTTCCATTCCGAAGGAAGAGCGCCAGCGCGGGGGTCTCCCCGATGCTCTGGTGCGCCTGAGCGTGGGCCTCGAGGACGTCGAAGACCTGATCGAGGACTTGAGCCACGCCATCGCCGCGACGGGGTAGCACGAAAAATAACGATTCATGGTCAAGCGTTTTCTCGACGTCGTTCGTTATTACTCAAGAGAACCCGATATGACGATCCTGAGCTGAACGACATCCGCGCGCGTCCAACGGCTGGGGACGCTGGGCCACGTGGAGTGGAGGCCTTCATGACGCAAGGCTCGTCCCTTCCAGGCGGCGGCGAAGAGAATCGTCCCCGAATTCGACCCGACATCTCGAAGGTCCCGCGCATCGCGAGAGCGTCCTTTCCGATGCACCGCCATGCCGTGACCCAATCTTCCCACGGTACGGCGCATCCTCGCGGCGGAAGCTATGCCCGCACTCCGCGCTGGCTGCCGTGGATCCCCGGCGCCGCCGGAGTGGTTCTGGGCGCCGTGGTCATCACGTACTGGATCGCCAAAGGCCCTGAAACTCGGCCATCCGAAAGGGAAAAGCCGCCTGGAGCGGCACGACCGGCGGCGCCCGCGGAAGACCCCGCAGCCGTCCGGCGAGCTCGTTTGGGGGCGCAGTGGTTGAAAGCGCAGGACGCGCTTGCGGCGCTCAAAGAGAATCCCTCCTTGGAGGCCGAGGTCCGGCGCTTGCTGATGAAAATTGCCGAGGAGGGTCAGGGAACGGAATACGCAGAATTGGCGCGGGCGCACCTCGAAAAGATCCGGCATACATCGAAAGCGAGCCAACTCGCCGAAGAACAAACCCTTCAGAGCATACGCCAATCGATCGACGCCGGCGACCTGACGGAGGCCGCCACTCGGCTGCGCCGCGCGCTCGCCGGTCCCTCCGGTTCCGAAGGGTATGCCGCCTCCCTGCATCAGCTTCGAACCTTGCTCGAAGAACGTGCGCCCGCCCGGTACGAGGCGCTTCTCGAAGAGGCCAGGCGAATGGCGCGCCAGAATCGCCTCGCGCAAGCCCGCGCGCATCTCCTTCAGGCGACGGCGTGGGGATCCGCGACGGTGACGCTTCAGGCCCAGCGGGATGCCGAATCGCTTTCCGCGGTGCAAGACGCCGACCCTGCCGCCGGACCGCCTCCAAAGTGATCCTGCACCGTCGAAGCCTTGTATCAGCCGCGCCCGCTGCTAAAATGCCTCCCGCGTCCGGACTGAAACTCCCGCCTTCCACGCCAGGGGAAAGAGCGCCCGGCGTCCGATGTGAGGTGTGGACATCGGTTTTGAGACGGCTGAATTCAGACATCGGACAGCGGACATGGTTTGCGGTTTATGCCGCTCGAACGGTTGCACAAGGTTCTGGCTCATGCGGGATTCGGCTCCCGCCGCGCGTGCGAGAAGCTGATCGCCGCCGGTGAGGTCTCGGTCGATGGGAAAGTCGTCACCCAAATGGGCGTCAAGGTCGACGCGGAGCGCCAGAAAATCAAATGCGCCGACCGCTATGTGAAGATGCCGTCCCGCGTGGTCCTCTTGCTGAACAAGCCCAAAGGGATTGTCACCACGGCGCGCGACAACCTCGGAAGACGCACCGTGCTCGACCTTTTGGGGGGGGTTCGCCAGCGCGTGTATCCCGCCGGCCGCCTGGACGTCGATTCCCAAGGCATGCTGATTCTGACGAACGACGGGGACCTTTGCAACCGGCTGACCCATCCTCGCTTCAGCGTTCCCAGGACCTATCATGCCGTGTTGCGAGGTCGATTAGACGATAAGATCATCGACAAGCTCGGACGCGGCGTCTGGCTCTCCGAAGGAAAGACGGGTCCCGTCCATGTGCGCGTCAAGAAGCAAGAACGCGAGTTGTCCGTCGTCGAAGTCGTCGTGCGCGAGGGAATGAATCGAGAAGTGCGCCGGGTCTTCGCCAGATTCGGCCTGAAGGTGAAACACCTCAAGCGGGTCAGGATCGGCCGTCTCGATCTGGGCTCGTTGCCGGAAGGCCGATTTCGACCGCTCGATGGGAAGGACGTAGATCTGTTGCTCGCGGATTCGAACGCCCAGCCGGCGGGCCTTCGAACGTCGCGCAAGGATCGCCGAGACCGACGCGCCTCTGCGGAGGAAGAGTAGCTTGTGAAAAGCTTGAACCGCCAAATCGCCAAAAGATCTCCAAAGTAGAGCCGCGATGATGCTTTGGCGTTTTGGCGGTTTACTTTGAATTTCGGAGACCTTTGATGGCTGTCGCCAAGCTGGCTCTGGAAGACGGGACGGTATTCACGGGACGCTCCTGCGGCGCTTCCGGAGAACGTCAGGGAGAGGTGGTCTTCAACACCGCGCTCTCCGGCTACCAGGAAATTCTGACTGATCCGTCGTACAAAGGGCAGATCGTCACGATGACCTACCCTCACATCGGCAACACCGGCGTCAACGAAGACGACGTCGAATCGGCCCGGCCGTGGGTCGAGGGATTCGTGGCGCGCGAGTTTTCGCCCATCTCCAGCAATTATCGAGCGACGCTGTCGCTCGCCGAATATCTTTCCTGCCACGACATCGTCGCCATCGACGACGTCGATACGCGCGCGCTGACGCGCCGCCTCCGATTGAAAGGGGCGATGAACGGCGTGCTCTCCACGATCGACCTGGACGACCGGAACCTGGTGGAAAAAGCCAAGCGGGTCCCTTCCATGGAGGGATTGGACTTGGTCAAGGAAGTGACGTGCAAGGAACCGCGGCCATGGCGGGAGTTCGTGACGGCGGATGCGGATGGATCGACCGAAGCGAAATATCGAGTGGCCGTCTTCGACTGCGGCGCCAAGTGGAACATCATCCGTCTCCTGGCGCGGCACGGATGCGACGTCACCGTCTTTCCGGCCTCGACTCCCGCCGAGGCGGTCCTGAAGGGCGGTTTCGACGGCGTTTTCCTTTCCAACGGACCCGGCGATCCGGCCGTCGTGACCTACCTGGTGGGCACCGTCAAGGAGCTGCTGCGCAAGGAAGTCCCCATGTTCGGCATCTGCCTGGGGCACCAGATCATGGGGCTGGCGCTGGGCGCCAAGACGTTCAAGCTCAAGTTCGGGCATCACGGAGCCAACCATCCGGTGCGGCATCTGGCCGGCGGGCGCGTGGAGATCACCAGCCAGAACCATGGCTTCGCCGTCGATGAGGCATCCCTCCAAGGGTTGAATCTGGAGGTGACGCACGTCAACCTGAACGACGGGACCATCGAAGGGCTGCGCCATACGTCGATTCCGGCGTTCTGCGTGCAGTACCATCCCGAAGCGTCTCCGGGACCGCATGATTCCCGCTATTTGTTCGAGTCCTTCCAGAAGCTGATGGATCAACACCAGTGATCCCCTGGGCGAAAAACGGGCGGCCGCGAACGACGTGCGTCGTCGGCGTGCAATGGGGCGACGAGGGGAAGGGGAAGATCGTCGACCTCCTCTCCGCCAAGGCGGACGTGGTGGTTCGCTTCCAGGGCGGCGGCAACGCGGGACATACCGTCGTGGTGGGCGGAGAGAAATTCGTCCTGCACCTCGTTCCGTCCGGCATCCTGCATCGCGGATCCACGTCCGTCATCGCCAACGGCGTCGTGGTGGATCCGGTTCAGCTCGTCGAGGAGATCGAGCATCTCCGCGGCCGGGGTGTGAACGTGGGCCGCAACCTGCTCGTCAGCGAGCGGGCCCACGTGGTCATGCCGTATCACAAGCTCCAGGACGAACTGTCGGAAGGGAACGGCGAGCGGAAGCTGGGCACGACCCGGCGCGGCATCGGCCCGTGCTATGCCGACAAGGCCGCGCGCAAGGGGATCCGAATCGCGGATCTGTACAAGCCGGACCGCTTCCGGCAGGGGCTGGCGGCGCTCGTCGAGGAGAAGAACCGCGTCCTGGGAGCGCTGTACGGCGCACCGCCGCTGGAGGCGGAGAAAATCTTCAACGACTACCGGGGGTACGCCGAGAAGATCCGGCCGTTCGTGGGGGACGCCCTCGAATTCGTCAACGCGGCCATCGACCGCGGGAAGCGGGTGCTCTTCGAAGGCGCTCAGGGCAGCCTGCTCGACATCGATTTCGGAACGTATCCGTACGTGACGTCGTCCAACTCGGACGCGTGCGGCATCCCGGCCGGGGCCGGCGTGCCGCCGAAGAAGGTGCGGCAGATCCTGGGCGTGGCGAAAGCCTACTGCACCCGTGTCGGCGAAGGGCCGTTTCCCACGGAGCTGAACGACGACATCGGCGAGCGCCTGAGGAGCGCGGGGCGCGAATACGGCTCGACGACCGGGCGGCCGCGGCGGTGCGGGTGGTTCGACGCGGTGACCTCCCGGCACGCGGTCATGATCAACGGCATCGACGGGCTCGTGATCACGAAACTGGATGTGCTGGATACGTTTGACCGCATCCGCGTGTGCATGGCGTACCGGCTCGACGGCCGGCGCGTGGGCAAGGTGCCGGTGGATTCCCAGGATCTCGCGCGGTGCGTTCCGGTCTACGAGACGTTTCCGGGCTGGAACGCCGATACCTCGCAGGCGAAGTCCTTCTCGGATCTGCCGCGCGCCGCCCGACGCTACCTGACGTTCCTGGAGCGGACGCTGGGCGTGCCCGTCGTGATGATCTCGGTGGGAACGGATCGGGAGAAGACGATTCGAAGGTAGCTCGTAGCTGGTCGCAAGAAACTACGAGCTGCTACGAGCTACCAGCTACCAGCAACAAGCTTGATATAATCTAAGAGAACATGGTCATTCGAACGACACCGAAGAACGAGGTCCCCAAGGAGCTTCAGGGCGCTCACATTCCGCGCCACATCGCCATCATCATGGACGGCAACGGCCGATGGGCGCGGCAGCAGGGCTTCCGCCGAGTCTTCGGCCACCAGTCCGGCGCCGAGTCGGTGCGCGAGATCACGCGCGAGTGCGCCCGGCTGGGGGTGGGGCGCCTGACGCTGTATGCCTTCAGCGCCGACAACTGGAAGCGGCCCCAGCGCGAGATCGATTTCTTGATGGGGCTGCTGAAGAAGTACCTCGTCCAGGAACGGGGCGAGATCATGGACAACCACATCCGCTTCACGGCGGTCGGACGCCTGGACGCGTTGCCGGCGAACGTGATGGAGGAGCTCCGCCGGACCAAGGAGATAAGCGCCGCGAACTCGGGCATGACGCTCTGTTTGGCGCTCAACTACGGCGCCCGCCAGGAGTTGGTCGATGCGCTGCGGCGCATCGGGCGGGACATCAAATCGGGACAGGTGGATCCCGAGCGCGTGGACGAGACCCTCATCGGCCGTTACCTGTATGATCCCGAGGCGCCGGATCCCGATCTCCTGATCCGGACCGGCGGTGACGTCCGCGTCTCCAATTTCCTGCTCTGGCAGATCTCCTACACGGAGCTCTTCGTGACCCCGGTGATGTGGCCGGAGTTCAAGAAACAACACCTGCACGAGGCGATCCTGGACTTTTCGCGGCGGGAGCGGCGCTTCGGCGCCATCGCCGAGTCGGAATGAATCCAGTCCTGATCCGCCTCCTGGTGGCTCCCATCCTCCTGGTCGGGATGGGGACGTGCCTCTATCTCGACTGGCGGCGGCAGGCTCCATTCGCGATCCCCATCGTGTTGGCGGTGTTTTCGGTGGGGTCGTTTCATGAGTTGTGCGCCATGGGGCGGCGCCGCGGAGCGCGACCTGCCGAGGGGCTGGGATGGGCGGCCTTGGTGGTGCCGTACGTTCTGGGATATCAGCGGGCCTGGGTGGGGACTCCGTGGCCGGCGACGGTGACCGGCGGATTTGTCCTGGCGCTCCTGCTGCTCTTGATCGCGCGCTCCGGCCGTTTTTCGCCGCTGGACGCGGGGTTCACTTGCCTCGCGTTCTTCTATGTCCTGCTGCTCTCGGCGGTTTTCCTTTTTGATGAAACGCATGGTACATGGGCGTACTGGATGCTCTTTTTGGTCGTGACGAACAAGGGTTCGGACATGGCCGCCTACGCGATCGGCAAGTTGGTCGGCCGCCGCAAGCTGGCGCCCGCGCTCAGCCCGCGCAAGACGTGGGAGGGCGCGCTCGCCGGCCTCGTTGCGGGAACGGTCTTGGGTGTCGTGGTGCTGGTTCGAACGCCGATCACGTTCACCTCCGATCCGCTCCGCTTGTGGGTCTTCCCGGCCTGTGTTACAGTGGCGGCGCAGCTCGGCGATCTGGCGAAATCGGCCGTCAAGCGCTGGGCGGACGTCAAGGATTCCGGGCGCTGGATTCCCGAGTTCGGCGGCGCGCTGGACATGGTGGACGGCTTCATCCTCAGCGCCCCGGTCGCGGCGTGGCTGCGGCTTTATTTATAAATTTCTGAACCGCCAAAGCGCCGAACCGCCAAGAGAATTCGGCAACAGCTTCCGACGGCGCTTTTGCGATTTGGCGGTTCATCCAAAAAGCAGGGTGTTTGTTTCCCGATGGAACGCACGATCCGATTGGAAGCGCCGGACGAGGCGCCGCGCCTTTTCGGCGTGTACGACCGCAACCTGAAGCGGGTCCGTGAAAAGACGGGGGCGCGGATTTATGTCCGCAACGGCTCCATTCATATCACCGGGAGCCGCGCGGCGGTGGACGGCGCCTACGACGCCTTCGGGCGAATCCGCGAAATCCTGGACGCGCGCGGCGAGCTGCGCGAGGACGATCTGGAGCAGATCCTGGCGCCCCGTCGGCGCATCACCGACGCGGTCGGGACGTCGCCCTTCCTCCAGACCGGCGCGTTTCGCCGCTTCGCCGAAGCCGCGCCCAAGTCCGAGGGTCAGCGGAAATATCTGGAAGAGATGGAGGCGAACGACATCGTCTTCTCCATCGGCCCGGCGGGAACGGGCAAGACGTTTCTCGCCGTGTCGAAGGCGGTTCAGTGCCTGAAGGCCGGAACGGTGCGGCGCCTGGTTCTCGTGCGCCCCGCCGTCGAAGCCGGCGAGCGCCTGGGCTTCCTTCCGGGGGACATCCAGGCCAAGGTGAATCCTTACCTGCGACCCATCTACGACTCCCTCAACGCCTTTCTGGAGTTCGGCCAGCTCCAGCGGTTGATCGATGCCGATGTGGTCGAGATCGTTCCGCTGGCTTTCATGCGCGGCCGCACGTTGGACGAGGCGTTCATCATCCTGGACGAAGCGCAGAACACCACAAGCGATCAGATGAAGATGTTCCTGACGCGCATGGGCGGGCGCTCGAAGATCGTCGTGACCGGGGACATCACGCAGATCGATCTGCCTCCCGGCAAGACGAGCGGGCTGGTCGAGGTGCGCGAGCTGCTCAAGGGCATTCCCGGTCTGTCCTTCGTCTATCTCACGGGAGCGGACATCGTCCGCCATGCCCTCGTGCAGCGCATCGTGGACGCGTATGAGCGGAAGGGAAAGAGACGGTAGGGAAGCTTTCAGCTCTCAGCTTTCAGCCGTCAGCCGCTGATAGCTGAGAGCTGAGAGCTCGCATACTGATGACTGAAAAGGGCCGCCCCTCCGCGATTCAGCCCGCAGTCAAGCTCGAACGGCGGGTGTCGCCGCTGTTCGGCCTGTTCTTTTATGGTTTCATCTTCTTCGCCGCGTGGGTCTGGGTGGATCGCGGACTCCAGACGACGGCGGGAGCGCTGTGGGCCTCTCCCCAGTGGGCGCGGGACATCGCGGTCGGTGTCGGCGGTGCGGCGCTGCTCTGCGTGGCGACGCCACTGCTGGTGGCGGTGTCCCCGGCGGCCCGCGAGCTGGAACGGGAATTCGGGTGGATTCTCGGGCAGCAGCGCGCGTGGGAAGTGGCGTATCTGGCCGTACTCAGCGGCGCGGCGGAGGAATTTCTTTTTCGAGGCGCCATGTACGAAGCGATGGGACCCGTTGCGTCGACGGCGATCTTCGCGGCCATTCATTGGCCGGTGAACCGATCGTTTCGCCTATGGCCGGTGATCGCGCTCGCGGCGGGAATCGTGCTGGCGGCGGAGCGCGCCTGGACCGGGAACCTCGTCGCCCCCGCCGTGACGCATGCGTTGGTCAACGCCGTGAACCTGTGGCGGATCACGCGCAAGTACCGCGCCTGGAGTGAACCGTGAATCTACGGAAGAACGCCGCCGTGTACGTATCGCCTTTTGCGGAACGGTACTCCACCGCGGACATGCTGCGTCTGTTTTCTCCGGACCTGAAATTCCGGACGTGGCGGCGCTTGTGGATCGCCCTGGCCGAAGCGCAAAAGGACCTGGGACTGCCCATCACGGAGGAGCAGATCGACGAACTGAGGAAGTTCGCCGACGACATCAACCCCGAGGACGTGCGCGCTTTCGAGGAGCGTTTCAAGCACGACGTGATGGCGCACATCCACGCGTACGGAAAGCAATGCCCCAAGGCGATACCGATACTCCATCTGGGCGCCACGAGCGCCTACGTCGTGGACAACGCCGATCTCGTCATCCTCCGCGAGGCGCTGGCCCTGGTGCGTCGCGAGCTCGTCAACGTCATCGACGGACTGGGCCGGTTCGCGAGGGAATGGGCCGACGAGCCGACGGTCGCCTATACCCATTTTCAGCCCGCGCAGTTCACGACCGTGGGCAAGCGGGCCGCGCTCTGGCTCCAGGATCTGATGATGGATCTCGAGGAGGTCGAGCGCCGCGGATCGTCGCTGCGCTTCCTGGGCGCCAAGGGCACGACGGGCACGCAGGCCAGCTTCCTGGCCCTTTTCGAGGGCGATTCCCGCAAGGTCCGGGAGCTCGATCGCGCCGTGGCGGAAAAGATGGGATTCGACCGCTCGTATCCGGTCAGCGGCCAGACCTACACGCGCAAGGTGGACGCCCAGATTCACGCGACGCTCTCGGGAATCGCCGAATCGGCGCACAAGTTCGCCAACGACGTCCGGCTTCTCCAGTCAATGCGGCAGGTGCTGGAGCCGTTCGGCGAAGAGCAAGTGGGATCGAGCGCCATGGCGTACAAGCGCAATCCGATGAAATGCGAACGGATCACGTCGCTGGCTCGGCTGGTCATCGCCCTCTCGCAAAACGCGGCGTTCACGGCCGCCTCCCAATGGTTCGAGCGGACGCTCGACGATTCCGCCGGCAAGCGGATCGCGCTTCCGGAAGCGTTCCTGGCTGTGGACGCGATCCTGGCACTGTATCATGAAGTGGCGTCGCGGCCGGACGTCCAGCGGGAGGTCATTCGATCCCATGTCGCGCGGGAGTTGCCGTTCATCGCGACGGAGGACATTCTAATGGCGGCGGTCAAAGCGGGGGGGGACCGGCAGCAAGCGCACGAGCGCATTCGGACCCACTCCCGCACGGCGGCTGAACGGGTGATGGCGGGGAAGGAGAATGACCTCTTGGAACGTCTTAAGAACGATGAGGCGTTTCGGGCGGTCCGGGATCGTCTCGACGGGTTGTTGAAGGCGGAGCGTTATGTGGGACGCGCGCCTGACCAGGTGCGCGAATTTCTGGCGGAGGAAGTGGAGCCGCTGCTTCGGGCGCGCAAGGAGCTTCTGGGATGGAAGGCATTCGCTCGAGTTTGATTCGTCTCGCGCTGGCGGCCGTGCCGGCGTTGGTTTCGGCCTGCGATCACGTCATGACCGATCCTCATTTGGAATCCTTCGGCCAGACGGAAGAGGATCTCAACGCGCCGCCGAACAAGAGCGAGATCCGCGCCCGCCTCACGGCCGACGTGCGGCAGTACCGGCTGCTGCAATACCGTTTGGACGAGGGGCGCCGGGAGATGCCTCCGGAGATCAGGTTCGATGAGCATCACGTGAATGCGCGGCGGGCCAAGGACGACGTGCCTTTATGGAGAGTTCCGTTGCGGGCCGATTCTCCGGAGCGGCTCAGCGCGGTGGAAGAGACGATCTATTACGACGACGAAGCGAAGCTGTATTACTATCACTATCGTGGCGGAGATCCGTACCGCGACGTGTGGTTCGGTCCGCTCCAGTTGCGGTTTTCCAGTCGGCCGGAGGTGCAGCGGGAATGAGGAGCCGTGCCGCGGCCGCGCCGCCGGCGGCGTATAATAAATAGAAGCTTCGCACGGAGGGGACTTATGGGGAGCGTACGCGCGATCCTGGTGGCGGCGGTCGTGGTTTGGATGGCATCGGCGGCGATTGCTCAGGAATCGTGGGGAGCGCGTCGGACTCCAACGGCCGAAGTTCAGCGGGTCGGAAGGTATGAACGCTGGGGGTTCGCCTCATGGGCGGCAAGTCCATGGCCGGTGCGGCACGTTTACTTGCTCTACTGGGGACCCGGCGCGGGATGGTTTGGCTATGACGAACCGATCTTCGGCGACGGGTACTATCCTTTCGGTCTCTACCGGCCTCGATATCCAGGGCTGTTTCGTTCCGACTCCGGGACGGAGCGCCTTCCCGCCGAGCGCTCCACTCCAACGTCGGCGGCGCACGTCAACGCGCTGGCCGTGGAGTCGCTCCTGAAGGAAGGGCTGGAAACGTGGCGGGCGGCGGGGCCCGCGGAGGCGCTCGCGGTCTTCAAGCGGGCCGTCGCGACGGATACGTCGCATGGCTTGGCGCAGGTTCACATGGCGCTTGCCCTGCTGGCGGTCGGAGACGGCTGGAATGCGGACAAGGCGATCCGCTCCGCCGCCGACTTGATGGGAGATCTTGAGATCGCGGCGTCGATCGATCTGCGGGCCGTGTTCCGAAGCTCGAAGGAGGCGGCCAAGTTCATTTCCGGTGTGGAGGGGAAAGCGGAGGATGGAAGGTCGCTGACCGCAGGGTTGGTTTATTTGCTGCTCGGGGAGAAGGCCAAGGCGTCCGCCGTATGGTCGGCGCGGAAGGAGCCCGCGGCGGAGCGGCTTCTGCAATTGACCCGTTAGGGGTTCGCCGGGGCCGCGAGGGCGGCAATGCGGGCGGAAAGCCGCGACTTGTGGCGGCCGGCGCTGTTGGAATGGATGACTCCCTTGCGGGTGGCACGGTCGAGCAGCGCGTACGCGCGGCGCAATTCACCTTCGGCCGCGGACTTATCCTTCTTTTCCACGGCGGCCATCACTTTCTTGATCTGCGTGCGCAGCGCCGATTTCACCGTCTTGTTTCGTAGGCGGCGCTTTTCGTTCTTGCGGATGTTGTGAGCGCCGCTGAGCGTGTGGGCCAAGCCTGATCTCCTTCCAAATCGTTCACGCCAAGAGGCGGGAATGTAGTCGAAAGGGCGAGCAGAATCAAGCCTTTAGAAATCGCTCAGACCATGGAATGTCACGATTTCTAATTGAACTTTCGCGGCGGCGCGGAATATTTTGGCAAGAGAGATGATGGAGTTGGAGCCGGTGCTCGTAAAGCTAGTCAAGTCCGGCGCCCGCGCCGGCCGCTACGATACTTTTAAGGCTCTTGTCCATTTCGGGAAGCGCACCTCGATCAGCGCCTTGGAGAGCGGTCTGACCGATCCGGTCGATCATATCCGGATGATGTCGCTTGAAGGTTTGGCGCGCGCCGGCGCGTTCGAAAGCGCGGCAAGAGTCGTGGACATGCTCGACGACAAAGATATCGAGGTGCGGCGTGCCGCGCTGGAAGCTCTGGGAAGTCTGCGCCATGGCGAAGCTTTTCCAAGGATCCAAAGATTCCTGACGGACATGTGCCTTCGGGTCGATGCGATTCGGGCCTTGGGGAACATCGGGCGCCGGGAAGCCATCCCGCATCTGATGCCGCTGCTCGACGATCTCGATCCTTCGACGCGCCAGGAGGTTGCCATCGCTCTGGCCCGATTGCGGGCTAGCGCGCTTCTCGAATGGACGGATCTCACAGGCAAGGTCTTGACGAGTTGGGAACTCCGGTGGTTGCTGAATGGGTATGCGGAACCCCGCGCATTCGAGAAGCTTTCCTGCGCCCATGTCGAACCCGGCATGTACAAAGGCTGCTTGGCCGAGATTCTCCGGGCGTGGGGCAAGCAGACCGGCATTATATTCATCGTTGAAGACTTGTCTGATGGGTTCACTTTTCAAAGGCGCATTCGAGTGACTCCCGGGCTGGCGACGTTGGAACGGGCCCTGAGACACCTTCCTGCTCACGATCGACTTTCGTTCATCGTGGAGGCGGAGGGCGTCGTCCGGGTCATGAGCCGCGAGGCCGCTGTGGATCATTGGAGAGTATGGTTCGCAAGCGATATCCCAAGAGAATTGAAATAGCGTGTGTATTATGAACGACTTACCACATTGGCTCCATTCAAGTATGGGATATGAATGAAGATAAACCTCCTCGCGCCTATTGAGCCGATGCGGCCGCGTTCTCGCTGGCGTTTTCTCGGGATGGTCGCAAGCTTGCTTCCGAGCACGTCGACTCAACAGCCATGATGTGGGACATTTCGGGCGATAAATAGACTTCTCGCCGCCATGCGTCGATCAAGCGGGATGAACGAAATCCAGGCTACGGTGGAGAAGTTCTTGCGATGGAATTGCCAACTCCGGCTGTGCGACTCAGGACTCGGGACGCTACGCCTGCTTCGCCCCGTTGGCGGACCACTTCTCGACGAGCTGGGAGACATCCCGGTAGCTGATGTCTTGCTCCATGATCTTCTTGCCCAGCTCGACCGCGTCCGAGGTCTTTCCGGCTTCCGCCAGGCAGATCGCGCGGTTGTACCAGATGCTCAGAAGCGTCGCCTGGGTGAGCACGCTTCCGCCTTCTTCCTCGGCTTTCCGGTACTGCGTATCCGCCATGTCGTACAACCTCTTCTTTTGGAAGCCCATGCCGAGATAGATGTGGGAGTCCCGCTTGCGCTTCGGGTCCTTGACCGACTGCTGGAACTCGCCGATGGCCCTGTCGAGCAAGCCCACCACATAGTAGACCTTCCCCAACTCGAACCGGAGCGACATGTCCGTGGGTCGATCTTCCACGCGCCGCTCGAAGGACTGCATGAGGAATTTCAGGCGATTGACCTTCATTTCTGCCAGCTTGGGATTCCCGGTCTTGGCGGCCGCGTCGATTTCGGTATCCAGGATGCGGACGGAGCAGTCGTCGACCTTGTCCTTGAGGACGGAGTCGTGCGGCGCGAGCTGGCTCGCCTTGCGATACCATTCACGCGCCTCGGCGAAGTCCTTCTTCTTTTCGAAATAGAGGTCGCCGATGCGCTTGGGCAGGCTGGCGTCCGCGGGGTTGTCTTCCATCGCCGCCTGAAGCAGCTTCACCAGCCGCTGAAGATCCTCTTCCGTCACGACCATGCGCTGGGCGCGTTCCAGTTCGGCCGCCTTGTCGCTGTCCTTGAGCACGCCGCGATAGCCTTCCTTACTGGCGGCGGCGTCCTCGAAGCCTTTCGACATGGTCTGCTTGGCGGCTAGGTCGCGCTGGAGCTTCATGAGATCGCGGTCATCCTGAACGAAGATCGAAATCTTCTCGAGATGCTTCTGAGCGTCGGTGATGCGATCCAGCTTGACCAGCGATTCGACCAGAATTTTCGCGGCCTGGAGATTCTTGTGATCCGCCGCCGTCGCCAATCTGGCCTCCGCCGCCGCGCCGTTCCACAGGCCTTGCGACTTCAGGCATTCGGCCAGCGTCGTGCGCACTTTGCTGTTCTGGGGGTCCTCGCACAGGTACTTCTGGGCCAGTTCCATCTTCTTCGCGAAGTTGGACTTGGCCGCGGCCAGTTCCATGTGGATCTTGCCCTGCATGAGCGTCAGCTTGAGCTTGCCGGGACCGCCGGTTTCCTGGTGCTTCTTGACGCACGTGGCATACAGGGATTCCCGGGCCTTCTCGTGGTTGGGATCCAGCGTCAGGATGTTCAGGAACAGATCGCGCGCGTAGTCGAAGTTCTTCCGCTGAAACGCTTCTTCTGCGCGCTTGAACAGGGCATCGATGTCGCTCATGATGGGTTCAGGATGAAATCCCCGACCGCCTCGGCCCCGTAATATAAGGAGGCACCCCGCGGGGGTCAAGGACCGATCTAAGCCCTTGTTGTCGCTCCCGCGGCGCTTCGCTATACTGAATTTCGATGGCGCTGCGCCTTCTTTATTACCCCGATCCGAGGCTCCAGCAACGCGCGGAACCGATCGCCGGAATCGGTTCCGATCTTCGCGACCTGGTTCCGCAGATGTTCGCGGTGATGTATCGTCATCGGGGCATCGGCCTGGCCGCTCCTCAGGTGGGGATCTCCACGCGGCTCATTGTGGCCAACCTGACGGGGGACCCCGAGAAGAAAGAGGACGAGCAGGTTTTCATCAATCCCGAAATTCTCCAAAAGTCGGGGGTCATGAACGAGGAGGAAGGCTGCCTTTCCTTGCCCGGGCTTTCGGCCAAGATCCGCCGGGCGGCCCGCGTGCGCGTGCGCTACCGCGATCTCGCCGGGGAAGATCAGCAGCGAGAATGCGAAGGGCTGTGGGCGAAGCTCTTCCAGCATGAGATCGACCATCTCGACGGCATTCTGATGACCGACAAAATGACTGCCGCCGATCTGAAGCAGTGGGCTCCGCTCTTGAAAGAACTGGAAGAAGATTTCGAACGTCCTGAGTCCGACGGCGGCGAGGTCCGTCGAACCGCGGGCGCATCGACCCGACTCGCCGCACGTGCCCGCCGCGGAAACCGCCGGCACGCCCAAGCCGAGCTCTGAACGGCATGCAGGTTTTTCGCGGACTGCCGGCCTGGACCGACCCGCCGTGGCGCGGCTGCGCCGTTACGTGGGGCGTGTTCGACGGAGTCCATCGCGGGCATCAGAAGGTTCTGGACGCCCTCGTCGCGTGGGCACGGGAACTGGCCGTTCCGCCGGTCGTCCTTACGTTCGACCGGCATCCCGCCGAAGTGCTCTGGAACAGCGCCGTGCCTCTGGTCGTTCCCTTGGAACAACGGATCGAACTCATCGGCGCCCGCCATGTGGAGGCCGTGGTCATCCTGCCTTTTACCGTCGAATTTTCCCGCACCACGGCCGAAGAGTTCATTCGGGACATCGTGCGCGACCGGATGGGGGCGTGCGCCGTTCTGCTCGGACACGATTCGCATTTCGGCCATGATCGTGCCGGCGACGTGGCGATGCTGGAGCGGTCGGCCGGGGACTTGGGCATCGCCGTCCGGACCTGCGCGCCCGAGTTGCACCGCGGGCGGCCCCTCTCGAGCTCGCTGGTGCGGGAAGCGGTCCTCGCCGGCCGTCTGGACGAAGCGTGGGAGATCTTGGGGCGGCCATTCGCGCTTTTCGGAACCGTCGTGCGGGGCGACGGACGCGGCGCTTCCATCGGCGTGCCTACCGCGAACGTCGCCGTGCTGTACGGCCTCAAGCCTCCGCGCGGCGTGTACGCGGTGGAGGCTTCATTGGGCGAGGGGGTTCCGTGCTTGGGGGCCGCGAATGTAGGATGCCGCCCCACGTTCCATCCGGAAGGGGCCGCCGAAAGCGTGGAAGTTCATCTCATCGACTACGCCGGACCGTCGCTGCTCGGTCGGCGGTTGGAGGTGCGTTTTCTTGAGCGAGTGCGGGAGGAGCGAAAATTTTCCGGACCGGCCGAGCTGGCGGCGCAGATTCGGCGGGACATCGAATGGATCCGCTCGCGGGCGCGGGAGAACGCCTGGTCATCGGTTTCGTAGGGAGTGCACGAAGGAAATGAAGAACAACCACGGAGACACGGAGAAGATTTTTTAAGGAGATCTGGAGATGGGGGGAGATAGGGAGATATTTTTTTGAGGAGCGTTGGCTCCGTCGAACACTCCTTTCGATCTCCATATCTCCAGTAATCTCCACATCCCCCAGATTTTTCTCCGTGATCTCCGGCTCCTCCGTGGACTCAATCTGGGGTCACGGGTACATTTCCAATAACCTAATATGCTCCGGTTTGGCGCATGATTCTGGACGAAGGCTTCCTGAATCGGTTGGAAATGCTGCGCCTGGCGATCCGTCGCCGGGTGCGCGGGCGACGGGAGGGGGAGCGCGAAGCTCCGCGCCGCGGCGGTTCGTCCGTGTTTCACTCCTTTCGTCCCTACGCGCAGGGCGACGACTTTCGCGCCATCGACTGGTGCCTCTACGCGCGGCTGGGCGCGCTGTTCATCCGCGAGCGCACGCGCGAGGAGGCGCCGCGACTCGAGGTCATCATGGATACCAGCCCTTCGATGGTGTATGGGACGCCCTCGAAGGAACAGGTGGCTCGGCAGCTCGCGGCGGTTCTAGGGTATCTGACGCTGGGCGAGGGAGGGGAGGTCACGCTGCGCGCGGGCGCGAACGAGCGATCGTTCGAGGGGGAAGGCCTGATCTCCGCGTTCTTCGCGGCCGTCGAGACGCTGCGATCCGAGGCCTCGCCGGCCGAGGCCGTGCGCCGGGTCCGCGGCAAGCCGATGGTCGTGCTGATCTCCGACCTGTGGGACGAATCCGTACGGGCCGCGCTGGCCGCTCTGGCGGCCGATGCCACGGGCGTCTCCCTGATTCATGTGCTGGCGCGAGAAGAGTTGGAGACGCCGGTGCGGGGATGGGTTCGCGTGGTGGATTGCGAGACGCGCGCCTCGGTCGCGCGCTATGTGGGCGACGAGGAGATCCTGGAGTACGGCCGGCGGCTCGAGGCCCATTGCGGATCCTGGCGGGAGTGGGCGGTGCGCCGCGAAGTGGGATACTTGCGGTGCGCCAGCGATGAGCCGTTCGAGAGGGTGGTTTTCCTCTACCTGCGCGGGGAGGGCCTCCTAGAATAAGATGTGGGAGATGCTTGTCATAAAAGGGGATAAGGAGATGGGGAGATGGAATTTCCGGGCTTTATCTCCATATCTCCCCCATCTCCGGATCTCCTTTTCGGGTCTTCGTCGCTGATGAATCTACTGTATCCCCACGCGTTATGGGCGCTCGCCTCCGTCGCGTTCCTGGTTCTGTTGAGTTTGTGGAGGCAGCAGCCCCGACGCGTGGTGGTTTCGAGCGTCCGCGTTTGGGAATCGGTTCCGGATCGGGCGCCGCCGATTCGGGCGCTGAACCGGCCGCGGCTTTCCGTGCTCCTCTTGCTGCAAGCGCTCGCGGTGGCGGCGTTGGTGGGGGCTATGGCCGGCCCCGGCATTCTTCACCGGCGAACGGCGCCGCGACGGCTTGCGGTCGTGTGGGATCTCTCGGCCTCCATGGCCCCGCGGCTGAAGGCCGCGCGCTCCGAACTGCGCAAGTTGGATCCCGTCGATCAGATCATCCTTTACACGACCCCGTCCTTGGAGCGGTATGAGGGATTGGCGATCATCGAGGGGCTCAAGGCGGAGGACCGGTCGGGCGACCCTCGAATCGCCCTCGATCTGGCCGCCGCCGAAGCGCCGACGGTTATCTGGTTGAGCGATCGGCGAACATCATGGACCGCGCCGGAAGGGGTGCGTCTGCTGGAAGTTCTTGTCGGCGGCCCGATCCGAAATGTAGGCATCACGGACGCTCACGTGGCATCGGATCATTTGTTCCTGCGCTTGTCCGAGCCGGCCGAGGTGGAGGTGAACGTGGACGGGCGTTCGGTGACGCTTCCCGAAGCCGCCACCCATCTCGTCGAAGTTTCGGAATCCGCGACGAAAATCGTCGCGGCGCTGGCGCCGGACGAGTATCCGGCGGACGACCGCGTCGTGCTCGAGAGAGACGCGGAGCACATCGACGTCGCCATGGAAGGACGCGCGGACGACGCGGTGCGCCAGGCGCTGGAAGCGCATCCGCGCACTCGATGGATACATCAGGGCCGGCCCGATGTGCTGGTTAGCGTCGGGGCCGCGCCGGCGTCTCCGGCGACGATTACCGTTCTCGTGGATGCTGCGGACGCGGACGTGGCGCGCTGGTTCGCGCCCCGGCACATATCGGTGGCCGACGATGTTCTCATGCGCGGCGTGCGGGCCGAGGAAGTCGTCCTGCTCGAAACGGGAGAGCTACGAGGAGCCTGGGAGCGGACCCTGTTGTTCGCGGACGGCGTGCCCGTGGCCGGGGTTCGGCGGGGCGGGAAGGAGATCGTCCTGGCGACGCGCTTTGGTTCCTCGGGGTGGCCGCGGCATCCTTCGTTTCCCATCTTCTGGAAGAACGTGGTGGACCTCGCGGGATCGTCCGGCGCGTGGCGGGCGAGTGGGTTGCTGGATTCCGCCGCCTCTCGCCTGGGAACGGAGCGCCGGCCGTTGGAAGCGTCCTCATGGGGAGAACCGCCCCGAGAAGTCGCCCGAGAGGATATCACGCCGTCGTTGGTGGTCGCGGCGTGCGCGCTGATCGGATTGGCCTGGTTGTTGGACGCGCGCGCCGCTTGAACGGAGCGGGATTGACGCAGGATAGTCTTGCTAAGGAACGGCGTCATTGCTAGAATCCTCATCCCGTATACCACTTGGGAACCCGTCGCGTTCTAACATGTTGCATCGGTTGTGGAATTCCGGTGCCTGACTGCGGCGGAAGCGGGAGGATGAGAATTATGGCCGTCGCGCAGGAAAAGCGGAAGTCCATCGTGACACAGTACCGAACGCACGAGAAGGACACAGGGAGTCCGGAGGTCCAGGTGGCTTTGATCACCGAGCAAATCAACCACCTTACCGAGCATCTGAAGATCCACAAGAAGGACTTCACGTCTCGGCGCGGGCTTCTGATGATGGTCGGTCGGCGGGCCAGGCTGCTGAAGTTTTTGCAGGATGAGGATCGCAACCGCTATCAGGTCCTGATCAAGAAGCTCGGCATTCGCAAGTAGGCGAATCGGGTACGAGACGACCCCGTCATCGTTTCGCAAGCCGGGTTGCTAAGGCTTGCGAAAGTTGGACTGTCGGTTTTACAGGCGAACCCGGAAGGATCGGACGGACATTGGAGACGAAAGACGATAGGCTCCGAAGGGGGGCCTGCCGCCTTTCGTCGAGTCCTACCACCTCCCGCGGCGCCGCTCATGCTTTAGGAGAGCGCTGTGAGTTTACCCAAACGCGTCGAGACCCAGATGGCCGACAAGGTGATCGCCCTTGAAGCCGGGTGGCTGGCGAAGCAAGCATCGGGCGCCGCCACGATGCAGATCGCGGATACCGTGGTGCTGGCGGCGGTCGTAGGCGGTCCGCCCCGGGGGCTGGGATACGAGATGGTCCCGCTCACGGTGGACTATCGCGAGCGGATTGCTGCGGCCGGAAAATTTCCGGGCGGATTCATCAAGCGCGAGGGGCGGCCGACCACGAAGGAGACGCTCACGGCGCGCCAGGTGGACCGTCCGCTGCGGCCTCTGTTTCCCGAATATATGGACACCGACGTCGTCGTCAGCGTGACCGTGCTGTCGGCCGACGGCGAGAACGATCCCGATATCGCCGCCATGAACGCGGCGAGCGCCGCGCTTCATGGCAGCGACATCCCGTTCCACGGACCCGTCGGATCGGTGCGGGTTGGTCTGCTGGAGGATCGGTTCGTCGTCAATCCGACGGCATCCGAGCTGAAGATCTCCAGCCTGGATCTGGTCCTTTCGGGCACGCGGGACGGCGTCATCATGGTGGAGGCGGGAGCTAAGGAGATCAGCGAAGAGCGCCTGGTGAAGGCCTTCGAATTCGCCGGGCCCTACATTCAGAAGATGATCGATTTGCAAGAGGAGCTCCGGCGCGCCGCCGGGAAGGAGAAGAAGCCGTACGATGTCCTTCCCGCTCCCGCCGAGACCTACGGCATCCTCAAAGAAAATTACCTCGACGCTCTTCGCGCGGTGTTCTTATCGGAGGGGTTGGAGGCGCGGGCCGAAGCGATCGATTCCGTGCTTGAAATGGCGCTGGAAACCCTGTGCCCCGAGGACGAACTCGGGCAGCTACGGCCCGGGGCGCACCAGCCGGCCGAAGTCCGGGCCGCCTGGGATCGGCTGGTCGGAGAGACGGTTCGCGAGTTCGCGCTTCAGGGGCGGCGCGCGGACGGAAGAGGCCTCGACGACATCCGGCCGATCGATATCCGTCTGGGATTTCTGCCGCGCACCCACGGCTCGGCCCTGTTCACGCGAGGGGAGACGCAGGCGTTGTGCACGACCACCTTGGGAACCGTGGACGACGAGCAGATCGTGGACGGCCTGAGCGAGGAATACTCCAAAAGATTCTATCTTCACTACAATTTCCCCTCCTATTCCGTCGGCGAGACGAAGCCTAATCGGGGCCCGGGCCGGCGCGAAATCGGACACGGCGATCTGGCCGAACGCGCCCTGGACGCGGTGATCCCGGATCACGACGCCTTTCCCTATACCATCCGGGTCATCAGCGACATTCTGGAGTCGAACGGATCCTCGTCGATGGCAACGGTGTGCGGTGGCTGCCTGTCCCTGATGGACGCCGGCGTGCCGGTGAAATCCGCGGTGGCCGGCATCGCGATGGGGTTGGTACGCGAGGGCGATCGCACGGCGGTCCTCACCGACATCCTCGGCAGCGAGGATGCCTATGGGGATATGGACTTCAAAGTCGCGGGGACCGCCGACGGGATCACATCGCTTCAGATGGACCTGAAGGCCGCCGGAATTCCTCTGGAGATCACGCGCTTGGCGCTGGAGAAAGCGCGCCAGGCGAGGTTGCACGTGCTCGGGAAGATGAACGAAGCCATCGGCCGGCCCCGGGAATCCATCTCTCCGTACGCGCCGAGACTGGTGCGCATCAAGATCGATCCGGAGAAGATCGGGCTGCTCATCGGTCCGGGCGGCAAGAACATCCGGGACATCGAAGCCCGATCCGGAGCCACGGTGGAGATCGAGGACGACGGCACGGTGACCATCTCTTCCCGGAACGAGGCGACGCTCGCGGTGGCCCGCAGCATGGTGGAGGCCCAGACCGAGGATCTGAAGATCGGGCAAATCTATCCCGCCCGCGTCGTTTCGCTCAAGGATTTCGGCGCGTTCTGCGAGATCGCCAACACAGGCCGGGACGGGCTGGTCCACGTCACGGAGATCACGGACAGCTACGTGCAGAACGTGGACGACTACCTGGCCATCGGCATGGAGGTCGAAGTCAAGCTCGTCAGCACCGATCCGAGCGGCAAGAACCGGTTCAGCATCAAGCAGGCGCGGAAGGAAAAGAATCTGCCGCCATTGGAGCCGTTGCCCGGTCGCGTGGCCGCCGGGGTCCCGTCGGGCGGCGCGGAGGAACGGTTCCGCGCGTCCCGGCCTCCCCGCGAAGGCGGTTCCCGCCCGTACGGAGATCGGCCGCCGCGGCCTCACGGCGGGCGGCCGCGCGGGCCTCGTCGCGATCAGGGCCACGAAGAGCGATGAAGGGGACGATTTAGGGCGTGGGATCGGACGGCGGTTTCTCGATTTGTTCCCCGAGGATCTGCTTGTCCGGCGCGGCCTCCGGGAACGTCGATTGGCCTTTCTCTGCCATTTTCTTGCGCTTGATCTGGAACATGCGCAGCCGCACGGAGGCTCCTCCGCCGCCGTACTTGCGGGTCATGACGCCAGCCACGATGACGATGATCGCCAGCAGAAGGCCCGCTCCGCCGACCAAGGCGGCGAATCCCCCCCGAAGATCCTCCGGCTTTCGCTCCGGGATGAGACGGAGGTTCTTAGCCAGGACAACCAGGGAGGTCTGCGTAGGACCCTCGCCGGCTCCCTCCGCGGGAAGGCCCTGATAACGATAGCGGCGCAGAAAGACCCCTTCGATTTCCACCCATTCCTTGAGGTACTCCATGCCTTCCTTGAAGTAGGCTCGGAACGTGGCCGCCGGCTTGTCAATCAGGAAAAATGTCACGGGAACGTGGGGACCTTTCAGATCCACCAAATAACCCTCGTATACCTGTTTCAGCCCGGCCGGATTCGTGACGGAGACCGGGCGGGTGTAGATCTGGATCAATCTTCCGCTGAACCGCACCAACGCGCCTTGATGGGCTTGAGGGTTGGCGGCCAATTCCACTTTGTCGGCGGGCTTGCACAACCGCGCCGCCTGCTCGGGCGAGAGCGACGTTCGAAGCGCCCGGGCCGCTTCGAGGAATTCGGGGGACTCGTAGTCGATTTCCTGCACGATCGTGTCGGGCGTATCCTCGAATTTGGCGGCCAGCGATCGGAACAGCTCGGAGACTTCCGGATCGGGCAACGCTCGAACGGGCGCTTGGTCTTCGGGAGCGGAGGGCGGCGGAACATCGACCCGGACGCGCGGAGCCAGGAAGACCAGAGTGGTCGACGGTTGCTCCATGGTTCTCAGGAATGCGGCGACCGCGGTCCAAGGCGCTCCGGCCGCTTCCGCGGGCGGTTCCTCCAGAGGCTCGAGGTGGAACACGCGCAGGGGGATGTCGGAGCGCTCGGCCTGGAGGTCCACGTAGGAATAAGGACCCTCGCTCCCACGGGCTTTGAGGCGACCCTGAACCCGCAATACGGATCCGCGGTACTTCTCGGGACGAGCCATCAAGGCGGTGGGATCGGCATCGCCGGACAAGATCAGGCGAAACGCCCGTTCCGGAAGAGCGGCCTCCGCGAACGCCTTGAGCGCCTCGTGCTCGACAGGATGCGCCCCATCCTTGAATGCTCCGGCGAGGTCGCGAATCCGGCGGGCGGTCCGCTGCTCCGCGGTCTCCTGGCGCAGAGGTGGACCGGTGTTCGACGGCCGCTTCGGGGCGGCTGCGCTCGCGTCGATCCAGATTTTCAGTCCGATCATCGTGGCCAGCACGAAGACGAACACGACGAGAAAGACGAACACACGCGTCCATTCCGGGGAGGCGGCGGCCGCGTTCGGGCCTCGGCGGCGGCGCGGGTCGTCCGGCGAACGGAAAGGATTGGCCAGTTCCATGAAGCACTCGGTTCTATGCGGAACCCTATCAAGCTTCGCTGCTAATGTAGCCGAACCGGAGCGCCGCACCCAGCATAGCCCGCGCCTTCGAGATCCGATGCGCCCCGCTCTGATGAAACGCGATTCGGCGCTTCCGGGTTCATCGAAGGCGCTCGCTTGTGGGCGGATCGGATTCTGGTATTATGATCTCAGCGAGAGAAACTCACCGGCCACGGAGACGCGCTATGTTTGAAAAATTCACGGAACGTGCCAGGAAAGTGATGAGTCTGGCCCGGCAAGAGGCGCAGCGACTCAACAGCGAATTCATCGGGACGGAGCACATCCTGCTGGGCATCATCCAGGAGGGCGGCGGCGTCGCCGCGAAAGTGCTCAAGAACCTCCAGGTGGATCTCAAGCGGATCCGCCAGGAGATCGAGAAGCTGATCACTCCCTCCACGAGCCCGACCGTCACGCTGGGGCAGCTTCCCTTTTCTCCGCGGGCCAAGCGCGTCATCGAACTGGCCGGGGAATCGGCCAGCCAGCTCGGGCACGATGTCATCGGAACCGAGCATCTCCTCCTGGGCCTCCTGAAGGAGAACGAAGGCATCGCGGCGCAGGTCCTGACCAATCTGGGCCTGAAGCTCGATGAGGTCCGCGACATGGTCCTGGAGGTTCTCGGCGCGGACATGCAGCAGGATGTGGACGACAAGCTCGGCGCCAAGAGCTCCAAATCGAAGACGCCCGCGCTGGAGGCGTTCGGCCGCGACCTGATCGATCTGGCCAAGGAGCACAAGCTCGACCCCGTGATCGGGCGCCGCAAGGAGATCGAGCGCGTCATGCAGATCCTGTCGCGGCGGACCAAGAATAATCCGGTCCTGCTGGGGGAGGCGGGCGTCGGGAAAACGGCGATCGTCGAGGGCCTGGCGCAGGACATCGTCAACGCGAACGTCCCTGAGGTGCTGAAGGACAAGCGCATCGTGGTGCTGGACCTGGCGTTGATGGTGGCGGGCACCAAATACCGCGGGCAATTCGAGGAACGGATCAAGGCGGTGATGAACGAAGTCCGCCGGGCCAAGAACATCATCCTCTTCATCGACGAGCTGCACACGCTGGTGGGCGCGGGAGGCGCCGAGGGCGCCATCGATGCCGCCAACGTCCTGAAGCCGGCGCTGTCGCGCGGCGAGATCCAATGCATCGGCGCCACGACGCTCGACGAGTACCGCAAATACATCGAAAAGGACGCGGCGCTCGAGCGCCGTTTCCAGACGATCATCGTGGAGCCGCCGAACCGCGAGGAGAGTCTGGAGATTCTCAAGGGCCTGCGCGACAAGTACGAGGCGCACCATCGGGTCCGCTACACGGACGAGGCGTTGGAGGTGTGCATCGATCTTTCCAACCGGTACATCAGCGGGCGCTTCCTTCCGGACAAGGCGATCGACGTGCTGGACGAGGCGGGCGCGCGGGTGCGCCTGCAATCCATGGTCTCGCCGCCGAACATCAAGGAGCTGGAGTCGGAAGTCAAGAAGCTGGAGAAGGAGAAGGACGAGGCGATCAGCCTGCAGGAGTTCGAGCGCGCCGCCCAGCTTCGCGACAAGGCGATGCAGCTCAAGCGCACGAAGGAGAACATCCTCAAGGAGTGGCGCGAGCAGAACAAGGAATTCGACGGCGTCGTGGACGCCGAGGTCATCAGCCAGACCGTGTCGATGATGACCGGCATCCCGTTGACGCGGATCGAGAAGAAGGAAGCGGAGCGGCTGCTGCACCTGGAGGACGAGCTTCACAAGATCGTGGTCAGCCAGGACGAAGCGGTCAGCGCCATCGCCCGGGCCATCCGGCGCTCGCGCGCCGGCCTCAAGGATCCCCGGCGTCCGATCGGAAGCTTCATCTTCCTGGGGCCGACGGGTGTCGGCAAGACGCTCATGGCCAAGGCGCTCGCCAAGATCATGTTCGGCGAAGAGGACGCGCTGATCATGATCGACATGAGCGAGTACATGGAGAAGCACAACATCTCGCGCCTGATCGGCGCCCCGCCCGGCTACGTGGGATACGAGGAAGGCGGGCAGCTCACGGAGAAGGTCCGCCGCCGCGGCTATTCGGTCGTGCTCTTCGACGAGATCGAAAAGGCGCACTCCGACGTCTTCAACATGCTGCTTCAGATCATGGAGGAAGGGCGCCTCACCGACTCGTTCGGCCGCCACATCGATTTCCGCAATACCATCCTGATCATGACGTCGAACATCGGCGCCGACGTCCTGAAGAACCAGACCACGCTCGGCTTCAAGAAAGTCACCACGGATGGAAGCTATCAAGCCATGAAGGAACTCCTGAGCAAGGAGGTCGAAAAGCATTTCCGCCCCGAATTCCTCAACCGCCTGGATGACGTCATCGTGTTCCGCCCGCTCAACCGGGACGACCTCACGCGCATCATCCAGCTCGAGATGAGAGGCGTGGAAGCGCGCGTCTCGAAGAAAGGTTTCAAAATCTCTCTGACGCCGCAGGCCATCGAACACCTCATCGATCAGGGATACAATCCCGACTACGGAGCCCGCCCGTTGAAGCGCGCCATCGAGCGGTTGATCGAGGATCCGCTTTCCGAATCGATCCTGCGCGGCGAATTCAAGGACAGCAAAGAAATCGTGATCCGGATCAAGGACAAGCACATCTATTTCGACCCGCAGGTACCCGAAAAGAAAGAGGTGCACGCGGGGGGCAAATAGTCGAATGCCGGATTCGGAGGCGGCGGCGGAACCTGGGTCAGGTCCGCATCGTTCAAAGGACGAGGCGCCGCCCCGATGAGGGATGCGACTCCCTGTGGAGACGATGAACCGCCAAAGCTCTGAAGCGCCAAAAGATCTGCAATAAGCGTGTCCGACGGCGTTTGAGCGTTTCGGCGGTTCGTCTTATTTAAGCCAGAGGCTCTCCCGCCGTGCGTTTCATCACGGTCTTGTGCGGAGGTGCTCATGAAGCGTCGTCACGTCGGAACCGCCATGGCCGTCGCCGTGCTGGCCGGAATTCTGGCCGCCGCCCGGCAGGACCCGCCGCAGGAAAGCCCCCTGCTTCAGGCCATGGAAGTCGAGTTGGAGCGTTCGTTCTCCAAGCTGAAGGATGCGGGCGAAGCTCCCCTGTACTTCCTCGCCTACCGCGTGTACGACGTGGAGAGCGTCCAGGTTCGGGCCACCTACGGCGCCATCGATGACCGGCGCCGCGGCGGCCGCAGCCGGTCGTTGAGCGTCGAACTACGCGTCGGCTCCCCGAAACTCGACAACACCCACAAGATCCGCAAGGAGGGCTTCGACCTGAGCGACTTCCTGGACGCCAACATGCCGAGTCCCTCCTTCATGCCGATCGAAGACGATCCGGATGCCATTCGCGCGGCGCTCTGGGCCGAAACCGACCGCGCTTTCAAATCGGCGCAAAAGCAGTTCACCAAAGTGAAGGCGAACAAAGCGATCAAGGTGGAAGAGGAGGACCCTTCCGACGACTTCAGCCGCGAAGCGCCGCAGCGTTTTATCGGGCCGCCGGTGGAAGGTTCCGTCGATCGCGCCACCTGGGAGTCGCGGATCCAGCGCATTTCGGCGGTGTATCGCGAATTCCCCCATCTGCTGGGGGCCTCCGTCGAGTTCTCGGCGGAACGGACGCGGCGCTATCTGGCAACCAGCGAGGGAACCCGGATCCGGGATGAGCGCATGCAGTACCGCTTGTTCACGCTGGTCGAGACGGTGGCCGAAGACGGGATGAGATTGTGGCTGTACGACGGCGTGGAAGCGAGCACCCTGGACGCGCTGCCGGACGATGCCCGCATGGAGGAAATGGCACGGAAGATGGCGAAAGCCATCACGGAGCTCCGGTCCGCGCCCGTCGCGGAACCGTATGCCGGACCGGCCATTCTGAAGTCCCGAGCGGCCGGTGTGCTTTTCCATGAGATATTCGGACATCGGGTCGAAGGCCATCGACAGAAAGACGAGGACGAAGGACGCACGTTCGCCAAGAAGATCGGACAACCCGTCATGCCCGAGTTCATCACCGTGGTCGACGACCCGACGCGCGAGAAGTTGGGAGAGACGCCGCTGAACGGCGCGTACCGGTTCGATGACGAAGGCGTGGCGGCGCAGCGCGTGGTGCTGGTGGAAAAGGGCGTCTTGAAGAACTTCCTGATGGGACGGTCGCCGGTCCAGGGCTTTCCCCGTTCCAACGGCCATGGACGCTGCTTGCCGGGGGAATCGCCGGTCGCGCGGCAGGGCAACCTCGTGGTGGAATCCGAAAAGCGCGTGCCGTACGCCAAGCTGCGGGAGATGCTGCTGGACGAGGTGAAGCGGCAGGAGAAGCCCTACGGACTGATCTTCGACGACATCGCGGGCGGATTCACGATGACGCAGTCGTTCATGCCGCAAGCCTTCAAACTCCTTCCGTTGCGGGTGTGGCGGGTGTATCCGGACGGGAGGCCGGATGAAATCCTGCGCGGCGTGGATATCGTCGGAACGCCTCTGGCGTCGTTGGAACGCATCCTCTGCGCCGCGGATGACGTCGATGTCTTCAACGGCACGTGCGGAGCGGAGTCGGGGTGGGTGCCGGTTTCGGCGTCCTCCCCCAGCTTGCTGGTGCAGACGATCGAGGTGGAGCGCCAGAAGAAAAGCCAGGATCGACCTCCGATGCTTCCCGCGCCCCGCCATGATCCGGAAGATCCGTCGAAGGCCCCGCCGCGGAAGGAGGAACGGCCGTGAGAATGCCGCTGCTACCGCTTCTGCTCCTCGTAGTGCCGTCGCCGCGTCAGCAGGAGGAGGATCTGCTGTTCCGCGTTTTGGATCACGAGATCGAGCGCTCCATGAAGCGCCTGCGGATCGATCCGCATCCGCCCCCTTATTACGTGGGGTACACGATCCGCGAAACGGACACGTATGCCGTCGGCGCCTCGTTCGGCGCGCTCGCCGAGGAAAGGGGAGGGCGCGCCCGGAGGCTGAAGGTGGATCTCCGCGTCGGCGACTATGATCTGGACAACACGAATTTCGACACCGGGGACGTCAACGTCAACGCCGTCCTGGGCGTTTCGACCGAGGGTTCCGGACGTTCGCTGACGGTGGACGATGACTACGACGCCCTCCGGCACGACGTCTGGCTGGCCACGGACGCGGTCTACAAGGAGGCGGTCGAGCAACTCGAAAAAAAGAAGGCGTATCTCCAGGAGAACGTGGTGAAGGATCGCCCGGCTGATTTTTCACGTCATGAACCGGTGGTTCGGATCGGATCCACCGCGACGTTGGAACTCGATCGAAGCCGCTGGGCGGACACGGTTCGCAAGGTGTCCGGGGTTTTTCGGGAGTATTCTCGCGTACAGAATTCGGTCGTCCTCTTCGTTGCGCAGGCGCAGAATCGATGGTTTCGAAACAGCGAGGGCTTCCAGAACCGCGCCGGAGAGGTCGAATTCGGCGTCGTCGTGATGGCCCTGGCGCAGGCGGACGACGGCATGAAGGTATCGGATTACGAGGCGTTCCGGGGCCGGTCCGAGAAGGACATGCCGGCGCTTCCGGAGATCGAAAAGGCGGCGCGCGGCTTGGCGGATCGCCTGAGCCGGCTCACCGAAGCACCGCCGATGGAACAGGAATATCGCGGGCCGGTTCTGTTCGAGGGAGCCGCCGCCGCGGAATTTTTCGGGCAGATCCTGCCGCTCAATCTGGGAAACGCTCACGAGACGATCGGCGGATCCAATCCGATGGCGGCCGTGACCGGCAACCAGTGGCGGGAGAAGCTCGGAACGCGGGTCATGTCGGAATTCCTTTCAGTGGTCAGCGATCCCACGTTGAAGGATTTTCGAGGCAAGCCCGTGTGGGGCGGGCACGAAGTGGATGACGACGGCGTCGGGGCGCGTCGGGTGGTGCTCGTGGAAAGCGGCATCTTGAAGACGTTCTGCATGAGCCGGAAGCCCGCCCGGCATGTGAAGGAGAGCAACGGCCATTCCCAAGGCGGGGTGGGAACGCCCAGCACGCTGCTGATCCACGCGGGCCTGCCGGTCGGTCTCAAGGAGCTGAAAGATCGACTCCTCGATCTGGGAAAAGAGGAAGGCATGGAATTCGTCTACATCATCCGCCGCCTCTCCACCGTGGCGGGCGCGGCGCTGAACCCTCAGTCCCTGATGAGTTCCGTCATGGCGCGCTTCGCGGGAGGCGCGGAGACGGGTCTTCTGCCGCCGATTTTGACGTATCGGGTTTCGGTGCGGGACGGCCGCGAGCAACTCGTGCGCGGCGCCCGGTTCGGGAGAATGACGCTCCGCGTCCTGCGGGATATCGGGGCGGCGGGGGAGGACGTTCAAGCGCATTTGACGGTGCGGGGCGCGCAGGACATGATGACCGTCATCGCCCCGTCCATTCTCGTCAAGGAGATCGAACTTCAAAAGCCCGACAAAGAGACCGAGAAGCCTCCCGTCCTGAAACACCCCTATTTCGAAAAATAGATCGCTCCGGTGGGCGCACCCTTCGCCTGCCCAACAGGGCCCGTGCCGGCGACGTAGCAAGGGTAGAAGGAGAGACCCATGGGAAGGCGGCTTTTCCTTCCCGCCGCGCTCCAGGAACGGGCGCGCTCGCGACGGCGCATTCTGTATCTCGAAGATCCTCCGCGATACGACTACCGGTTTCTTCGGAACGCGCTGCTCAAGGATTCTTCGATCGCTTTGCGCAGCTTTCTCGCGTCGGCGGAACCGGATTGGGAGCAGCCGGCGTCCGGCGGGGAGACGCCGCTGACGCGCGAGACGACCCTGTCGGCGCTTCGAGGACCGGCTCGACTCGAATCCTTCGATGTCGTCCTCTGGGGAGACCTGGATCTGGATCCCTTCACGAAGGATCCGGAGCTTCACGCGGCAATCGCCGGCAACCTGAGGCGGTTCGCGGCATCTGGGAAGGGGCTGCTGTTCCTGGCCGGAACCGGCTACGCCCGCTTGGAGCATCCCGGCGAAGGTCTGGAAGAGCTCCTTCCGATCCGGAGGGCGCGGCCGCCTCAGCAGAAGTTGCCCGATGACCCCGAGGTGAAGCGCTGGATCGATCGCCTGGCGGATGAGTCGGTCGAGGTTCGGGAACAGGCGGAGGCGAGGCTCATCGAACTGGGATCTCGGAGCTTGGCGCATCTCAAAGAGGCAAGGCATTCCGGCGATCCCGAGATTCGGGCCAGAGCCCGCTCCGTGATACAGGCGATCTATCGGAAGTTGGCCGAGAAGGACGGCGGGACGGGAGAGGGTAGAGCGCCTCGCCGCCTTCGCCGGACGGAGGCGGCCCGCGGACACCCCGCGCTTCAGGTCCCTGACGGCGAAACGTGGACGCGCGCGCCGGCGATCCGCTGGTGGCTGGAAGGATTCGAATTGCGTCCCGGCGCGGAGACGCTGGTGGAAACGGAGCAGAAAGATCCGATTCTTGTCGTTCGGCCGCTGGAGAGAGGGCGGGTCGCCTTGCTGGCGACCGACGAGTGGTGGCTATGGCGCTTTCAGCGCGGTGACGCGGACTATTACGCGACCTATCGAGCTCTGATCGACTGGCTCGCCGGCGCGTAAAAAGGGCTCCACAAGAGTCTCCGGACGTGCTAGAACGTCCCCCACTTCCGGCCATGGACTTTTCCACTCGATTCGATCCGAAGGAAGTCGAACTCCGCCTCTACGAACGGTGGGAGCAGAAAGCGCTCTTCCGGGCCGATCCGCGCTCGGGTCGCGAGCCGTTCGCCGTCGTCATCCCGCCGCCGAACGTCACCGGGTCGCTTCACATCGGCCATGCCCTGAACAACACCCTTCAGGACGTGGTGATCCGCTGGAAGCGCATGGCCGGCTGCGAAGCGCTCCTCCTGCCCGGCACCGATCACGCGGGCATCGCCACGCAGGTAGTGGTGGAGAAGGAACTCCGGAAAGCGGAGGGCAAGACCAAGCACGACATCGGGCGGGAGGAATTCCTGAAGCGCGTGTGGGCGTGGAAGGAAAAATTCGGGCACACGATCCTGTATCAACTCAAGCGGCTAGGTTGCTCCTGCGATTGGTCGCGCACGCGGTTCACCATGGACGATGAATATTCCCGCGCGGTGCGGACCGTGTTCGTTTCCTTGTTCAACAAAGGCCTGGTATACCGCGGCCTGTTCGTCGTGAACTGGTGCCCGAAGTGCCTGACGGCGCTGTCGGATCTCGAAGTCGTGCGGCCTGAACCGCCTCCGCCCGGCACGCTGTGGCATATTCGCTATCCGCTGCGCGACGAGTCCGGGAAGTACGTGGTCGTCGCCACCACCCGCCCCGAGACGATGCTGGGGGACACCGCCGTCGCCGTGCATCCCGACGACGCGCGCTATCGGAACTTGATAGGTCGGCGCGTCGCGCTGCCGTTCGTCGATAGGGACATCCCCATCATCGCCGACTCGTTCGTCGATTCAGCCTTCGGGACCGGAGCGGTGAAGGTCACGCCGGCCCATGACATGAACGACTTCGAGTGCGCCCGGCGGCACGGACTTCCCGCGATCGTCGCGATGGATCCCCGCGGCACGATGAACGAGAACGCCGGCCCCTTCCGCGGACTGGAGCGTTTCGAAGCCCGGGATCGCGTCATCGCCGGGTTGCGGGACAAAGGTCTGCTGGAGAAAGAGCAGGAGTATCCCACGCCCGTCGGTCGCTGCTATCGTTGCGACACGATCATCGAGCCGCGCCTCAGCGAACAGTGGTTCGTTCGGACCAAGCCGCTGGCGGAACCCGCCGTCGAGGCGGTTCGCCGGGGCGAGGTCCGCTATGTGCCGAGCCGGTGGGCCAAGGTGTATTTCGACTGGATGGAAAACATCCGCGATTGGTGCATTTCGCGCCAGCTCTGGTGGGGGCATCGCATTCCCGTATGGTACTGTCCTTGCGGGGAGGTTGTCGCGGCCGTGACGGATCCGGCGTCCTGCCCGAAGTGCGGCGGGAACCGGCTGCGGCAGGACGACGACGTGCTGGATACGTGGTTTTCGAGCGCGCTCTGGCCCTTCGCCACGCTCGGGTGGCCGGAAGAGAGCGAAGACCTGCAAAGGTTCTTCCCGACGCAAGTCCTCGTGACCGCACGGGACATCATCAACCTCTGGGTGGCGCGGATGATCATGATGGGCCTGGAGT
>JACQVR010000055.1 GCA_016209705.1 Planctomycetota bacterium | reverse complement strand
TCTACCAACTCGCGCGCAACGAGCAGGCGCGCTTCCATCGCTACCGCGCCCGCAAACGGGACGCACCGCCCAAGCTCCCGCCTTCCCTGCGTCCCGTCATTCAACCCGGGAATTCGTCATGATGCGGGACAGTAGAATTAGCCAATCGAAATACTTTGGGGGTGCTGGAAGAGCCGCCCTCGCACCCCATCGAGCCGCTTCGCGATGCCGTCCAACTCCCCGGCAGCGCGAGTAGGCCTTCCCTGCTTCCCACCGATCCTCACCTTCTCCTCGACCTCCCGCACCTTGCAGCTTCGGCACAGGTGCTCGCGAGTGGTATCGAGCCTCCGCGCCACGGCTTCCAGCTCGGCGGCCGAGGCGTGAAGCAGCTTCGGCTCGATCGGGGCGACCGCGTCGCCCGCCAAGCCCCGAAGCGCGAGCGCCACCCCACAGAGCCGGTCTCCCTGCTCTGCCAGAAATCAATCCAGATGAGTGGAGTCAACCTTCAATAGCCGAGATGCACGAGCAACCAAAGAAAGCCCGCAAGAATTCCTCCTATGGCAACCACGGCCACGACGCTCGGCACGAAATATACATACCCCATCATCACCAAACCGATTGCCATATGAGGGATTCTGCTCTGCTTCTTACCGTACAGAAATAGAACTAACCCTGCCGAAATGGTGAGCAAGGAAACAAACAACCACGTCGGATCAAGATCCATGCTTCTTCATTGTACGCTCCGGTCCTCTGACCCGGTGCAGATATGAGGTGGCGGCGATCATTCTACACCTGAGCGTCAAGACGCTTCGAAACATGAAGTACCGGCGCGAGATCAGCTTCACGTACTTCGGAGGGAAAGTCTATTTTCCCCGCCAGACAATCCTCGGAGAGCTGAAGCGCAACATCGTCCTTTGCCCCAAAAGCGCGCGGGAAAGGAGGAGAGATGTGGCATAGGCCGAACCTCTCAAAGCTTGATGTCGACGGCCTTCAGAAGGCCGGCACGGTGCTCGTCCGTTGTGTGCCGGTAGCGCTCGAACGTGTCGTCGTCCACGTGACCGACGATATCTTTGATCGATCCTTTGGGCGCGTCCGCCATCGCCAGCCAGGAGATGAACGTATGGCGAAGCAGATGGACCTTGGTGAGGTCCTGGATGTCGACCTCTCGCGCGTAGCGGATGAGTTTCCGGCGCATCTTCTCAAGGCCATTTATTCGGCCACTTTTCAAAATATGGCGGAGAGGGAGGGATTCGAACCCTCGGACCCCTTGCGAGGTCACACGCTTTCCAAGCGTGCCCGTTCGGCCGCTCCGGCACCTCTCCGCTATGATAGAATTCGCGGAGCGGATTCTATCATATCGGGCGGGTGGCGGAACTGGCAGACGCGCAGGATTTAGGATCCTGTCCTGAAAGGGGTGCGGGTTCGATTCCCGCCCCGCCCATTTGCACACGCGAAGGGTCGTTTCCGGAAGAGAACCACGCCGTAGTCCAAGCCCGGCGGCAGGGCGGAGGCGAGGGGCAAGCGCGAACGCCCCGCGAAATGTTCACGCGAGGCGAAATCTCCTCGGCGTTCTGTGGCGGTGTGGTAGATTCCCGCTCGTGGACCGTGCCTTGGAAAAGTGGATGGAGTTGGCGCTGCGGCAAGCTCAGGAAGCGGCCGAATCGGGCGAAGTTCCGGTCGGAGCGGTGATCGTCGCCGACGGCCACGTGATCGCGCGCGCTCACAACCAGGTGGAAACGCTTCAGGATCCGACCGCCCACGCGGAGATGATCGCGATCACACAGGCCGCGGAAGCGCAGCAGAATTGGCGCCTGGAAGGGGCGGAGCTCTATGTCACGTTGGAGCCGTGCCCCATGTGCGCGGGCGCGCTGGTGCTGGCCCGCGTGGGCCGCGTCGTCTATGGAGCTTCCGATCCGGTGGCCGGCGCGTGCGGCAGCGTGTTCAACCTCATCGCCGAGCCGCGGCTCAATCATCGCGTTCCGGTGATCCAGGGTGTGCTTGCGGATCGCTGCGGCGCGCTGCTCAAAAATTTTTTTCGGTCGCGCCGGTTGAAGCGGAGCCCCGGACCCTGAATCCGAAGCGTGATGTCCGATATCCGGTGTCCGAAGGGTTCGTGTTCATGAATGCCCGTGGAAACGGAGGCGACGCTCGGAGGGATGCCTGAGTGGTTTAAAGGGCCAGTCTTGAAAACTGGTGTGGTCCTTGCGGCCACCGTGGGTTCGAATCCCACTCCCTCCACCACAACGAGTTGCACATGGTTAGCCTGTAGCTGTCGCTGAGGTAGATCCATCTGCCGGATTTCTGCCATCTTCACCGCCCGAAAGCAGGGCAACCGCCTCCCGCAGGTCCTCGGGACGGAGGTAAGCGTATCTCTCCGTGACGTAGGTCGCCGAATGGCCCAGCAACTCCGCGATGGTCTGTAGCGAGACGCCTTTTTGCGCCAGACGGCTGGCGAAACTCCGCCGCAGGTCGTGAAAATGCAGATTCTTCACGCCCGCCCTTCTGAGGGTCATCTTCCAGAACCACTCGATCCGATTCTTGCTGAAGGTCCGTCCCGTGTCGGGGTCGTAGAATACGAAAGGCGAAGGGCCATCGGGACCCACGAAAGGCTTCTCAAGCAGCGCATCGAAAATAGCGACCAGATCCGGCGTGATCGGCACTTCGCGGTGCCGATGCCCCTTGCTTCCTTGTCCGATGCGGATGACCTGCCGCTCCCGGTCGATGGCTTCCCATCGAAGGTCGGCCAGCTCGCCGAGCCGCAGGCCGGACAAAAGCGCGGTCTGGATCATGGGCTGAAACCATTCGGTCGCCGCCTTCAGAAGTGCCTTCTCCTCCCAAGGCAGCGCGGTTCGGCGGCGCTCGTTATCCTCGCGCAACCTGCGCGTTCCAACGACGGGGTTCTCGCTCACAAACTTGCGCCGTTGGGCCTCATAGAAGGCGCAGCGGAGGAATTCACGGTGCCGGTTGATGGTCGCCGCGGCGAGCGGACGTTTCTCATCCCGCTTCCATCCCTGTTCCGTGAGCTTGTCCAGGAAACGCTGCACGTCCCCCTGCTGGATTGCGCGCAGCTTCATGGCTCCGAATGCGGGTATTGTGGCTTCCGCGTACCCCATGTACAGCTCATAGGTGCGCGTCCTCCGGGTGACTCGCACGTGCGGGAGGAAGACTTCCTCGACAAACTTCTCGTAGGTCATGGAAATGGCGTCCGGATTGCCGACTCCGGCGATTTCGGCGCGGGTGATGGCGCTTCGTTTCTGGAGGAGCAGCTTCTCGGCTTCCCCCTTGGTCGTTGCCGTAGTGGCCTCCCGCCGCCGCCTGCTCCATTGATCCCGGTAGTCGAGGAACCATGTCCCCACCTCCGATGCCCTGCACCTTCGCCATTTTCCACCCTCGCTCTTGGCCATCTTGTAAACCGTGGCCATGCGCGCTCCTTTCTGCGGCTGTGCCGCAATCAGCACCATTGCCGCTTCCCTTCAAGCGCACCTCGACCGCCAAGGGTGCCGGGAAGCGGTTCATTTGCGCTTCTTCTTTGCTTGGTCCGCGTGCTCGATCAGCAGATCCCTGACATATTCGCTCAGCGTCCGGCTTGGTTTCGATTGCCGAGCGAGCTTGTCCAGGATGCGGCGGGTTTCGACCGGGAGTCGCAGGTTTACGCGAGCTTTCTTATCGCCCCAGACCATTAGCCCTTGCTCCTGATTATTTGTACCCCAATTGTACCCCATATAGCGGACCATGTCAAGGGCTTTACGGCATCCTCCGTGACTTGGCTCCGTACACGTACCAGCATACGTGTCAAGCTAACAGGAACCTGTTTCAGGCCAGCAAGTTAAAAGCGATGACAGCGGATAATCACTCAAGTCCAAAGAAAAAGCCTCCGATGTTAGGGATTGCTCTAGCAAAGCATCCCAACCATGGAGGCTGTGGT
>JACQVR010000054.1 GCA_016209705.1 Planctomycetota bacterium | reverse complement strand
TACAATCTATTCTCAAAACTTATTGTAACGCTACAATATCTTCTCAAAACTTATTGTAACGCTACAATAAATTCTCAAAATTTATTGTAACAGGCGGGGGTAGCGCCAGGGGGTGCCCAGGATGAGGACGCCCATGGCGGTGGTGTAGACTTGGCCTCCGTACCGCGACCACCGATCGAACGCGCGGTTCCACGAACCGTCCGCCTGCTGCGTCTTGAGGAGCGGATCCCGCACCGCTCCCTGCCACTGTTCCCATTCGACCTGCCCGTACTGGCGGAGCGCAAGCGAGCCGAAATACCAAAAATACAGGTCGCGCCGGAGGGGATCCGGAGGATCGGGGGCGACGGGGAGGAAGCGCAGGCCTTCGATCAGAACGGCGGCTTGCTTGCCCAGCAGGCTCGATTCGGGCACGGGCGTCGAGAGCAGATACGACAGCATCCCCACGGCCGTGGTGGCATAAGGCCCGTTCGGGAAATCGAGTCGGGTCCGATATCCGACCTTGCCTTCCGAGTCGGTCACGGCCACGAGGCGCTTGTTGGCCAGCACCAGCGACGACAACACATCGCGGTTGCCGTCCTCGAACGCCATCCGCAAAAGCAACACCATCCATCCGGTCACCGAGGTGTCGCTATGGGGCCCGCCGAAATCGTAATCCCAGCCTCCCTCCGAGTTCTGAGCCTTGAGGGCATAGCCGACCGCCATGCTGACGGGAAGGGCCAGGGCCTGGTCACGGGTCATGAGATGGCATTCGAGCAACGCGAGCGCTCCCAGAGCGTGGTTGTACAGATAATGACCCGTATCCTCGCCCACGAGCCCCGACATTTTCTGCCGACTCCGCAGATAATTCACCGCCCGTTCCACCGTCGAGGCGAACTCCCCTCGGGAAGGCGCATGCCCCTCGGCGAGGAAGGCGAGCGCGGCCAGCCCGGTCAATCCGACTTCATACGACGGGTCCCCTCCCAGAGCCCGGGGATCCCACCGGCCGTCGGAAGACTGCTGGGAGGCAAGCCAGGCGAGTCCGCGACGCGCCGCGGCGGCGGCCTTTTCCCCTCCGCACTCCTTTACTCGCGCCGCCTTCTCCGTTGTGCGGTTGACGACGAACGCCAGAAACAGATTCTTCCGAACCGGCTGGAGCACCCCTTCCCAATCCTTGGTGTTGATGGGGACTTCATTGAGCGTCGGTCGCGGCCGCGGCCGAATGATCTCGTTGCCTCGCTCCACATGGGCCGGCGTCGGATCGGGATCGCGCGGCACGCCGATCCGTCGGACCCCTCGGATCTCCTGTCCCTCGAAACCTTGCCAACGTGGAACTTCCCGAGCCTTGCGCGGGTTCGACCGAACCACCGCGAGGGTCGTTTCTTCTTCCGGGCCGGCGGGCGCGAACAGCAGGATCGCGACGCCGGAGAGCAGTACGACGTGGACGGCCAGCGACAGCGCCCAGGAAGGAACGGCCCCCAGGCGGGCCTTGAACGCCTCCCATGCGCTTGGGCGGGCGCGCGCCGCGCCGCGGCGAAGCGGGAACTGCGGATGCGCCGCCAGGAACGCGCGACGCACTCGATCGGTAAAGTCCGGAGCGGGCTCTACCGTCTCCACCGTCCCAAGCGTTCGGAGCACCGCATCGGCCCGCGCGAGATCCCGCGCGCAGGCGGCGCACCGGCCGCCGTGAGCCCGGGCCGACGCGCACTGCGTCTCAGGCAACTCGCCCTTGAGATAGGCAACCCAGTCCGCCGCCTCGGAGCATTTCATGACGGCTCGATATCTCTCATCAAGTCCTTGAGCTTTTCGATCGCGGTATGCATGCGAGACTTTACCGTTCCCACGGGGATTTCCAAGATTTCACTGATTTCCTGATACTTCAGCCCCTGCATCTCAGAAAGCACGACCACCAGGCGCTGTTCCTTGGGCAGCGCGTCGATGGCGCGCCGCAGCGCTTCCTGCATCTCCCGGCGGGTCAACGTCTCGATCGGCGTCTCGCCCCGCGAGGGGATCCGATCCTTCAAGGGGACGTTCTGGGCGCCACCTCCGGTACCCTCCAGCGAGATGGGCTTGGGATCGGCCTCGCGAGCCCGCACCTTGTCGATCCATAGATTCCGGGCGACCCGATAGAGGAACGTCGTGAACTTCGCCCGAGGCTCGTACGCGTCCAGGTGGGCGTACAGCTTGACAAACACCTCTTGCGCGCAATCCTCGGCGGTCTGAAGATCCCACGCGCACCGGTAAAAGAAATTCACCAGCGCGCGTTGATGGCGGCTCACCAGCTCCGTAAATGCGGCAAGGTCCCCCTTTTTGATCGCTTCGATCAACGCCTGGTCGGAGGCCGCCGAGCGCTCCGAGGAAGTCATATCCTTCCGTACTCCATAGGAACGGATTCCCCCGCCGAAGGTTCAGGCTCCGGAGGAAAGACACCGCGAGCGACGCGCTTCAGATCAGGAAGGCGCCCGGCTCAGCAGGTCTCGAGCTCGCTCGCCGAGTGGCCGAAACGTCAAGCGGCGCAACGTGGGACCGGTGGCTTCAAACAGGATCTCAAGCCGGTCTCCCAGCGCGCCGCCCGCCTTTTCCGCCCATTCGACGACGGTCGCCGATTCGTCGAGAAGGTCGAAATATCCCAGGGAGGCCAGATCCACCTGCTCGACTCGATAAAAATCGAAGTGACGGACCGGAAGCCGTCCCTCGTAGCGATTCATGAGCACGAACGTGGGGCTGGTGACCAGATCGGCGTCCGGCACCCCCGCTCCGAGCGCCAATCCTTTCACGAACTGCGTTTTGCCCGCGCCCAGATCGCCCGACAGGGCGACGACGTCTCCCGGTCGAAGCGCCTCCCCGAGTTTCCGGGCCAGTTGGCGCGTATTTTCCGCCGACGTCGAATCCGCGACGGCTTCCATCAGGGTCATCATACCACAGAACCGAGGCGGCGTCAGGATCCGAACCGGTGCTCATAGCCGCGAGGCTCGATGCTTCGGGACGCGCCATCCCTCCCCACGAGCCGGATCCCTCGCCCCGCCCGGAACCGGCCGATCGCGACCGCCGCGCCCTCGCGTTCGATCCGCCGCGCCGTCCGCGCATCGGCCGCCACAAGAAGCTCGTAATCCTCGCCGGCGTGCAGCGCTTCATGAAGCGTAGCCCCGGGCGATACGGGGATCGAAGCTTCCTCGAGATCCGCTCCCACACCGCTCGCCTGGCACAGATGGCCGAGATCCCGCGCGAGGCCGTCGCTGATGTCGATCATCGCGTGCACGCGCAGCCTCGTGGCGAAGAGCCGCCCTTCGCGCAGCCGCGGAGGAAATACGAGGTGACGTCCGCGACGGGATCCGCCCAGCGGCCCTGTCACCAGAAGGAGATCGCCGTTTCGCGCCCCGCGGCGGAGCACGGGCCGGACGCCGCGCATCTCCCCCAGGACCGAAACGCTCAGCACGAGCGGCCCTTCATGCGCAGACACGTCGCCCCCGACCACCGGAACCTCCAAGCGCTCCATGCCGCGGACGAGCCGCTTGGCGTCCGCGAGGCTCATCCCGCGCCGCAGCGCGACCGCGGAGAGCGCGGCCAACGGGATGCCGCCCATGGCGGCGATGTCCGACAACGGCCGAGCCAGCGCCTTGAAACCGACCTTCTCCAGCGGATCCCGCGCCGTGAAGTGAACGCTCTCAATCACCGAATCGACCTTGAAAAGCACCGAGGCTCGGCCGATGCGCAACACGGCGGCGTCGTCGCCGCTGTCCACGAGGATGCGACGAGAGCGCCGGCCGAGGCGCGCCCGGATCCATTTCAGAAGCTCGAGTTCACCGGACATGCGAAGGTCACGCGATGTAGGGACGGATCCGATCGAAAGCGCGCTTCGCCACCTCGGCGGCGTTCTTCTGGAAAGGATAGAGCTCGACGGTGATCCACCCTTGATAACCGATATCGGCCAGCGCCCCGAAAATCGCGTCGTAGTCCATGGCGCCCTCCCCGGGCGGCAAGTGATGATGCACCCGGTCGGCGCCGATGTCCTCCAGGTGGAAATGCGCGGCGCCGCGACCGATCCCTCGAATCATCGCCGCGGGATCCTCGCCGACGCAGAAGAAATGCCCCATATCGAAATTGAGCCCGACGCCGGGAAACGTCACGTGATCGCGCGTGAATTCCTCGAACTCCCGTCCCCGCTCGATGAGCAGGCCGGGCTCGGGCTCGATGAGCAGCAGGACGCCCAGTTCCGCCGCCCGGCGCGCCGCGCGTTCCAGCCCCAGCGCGAACCGCGCGCAGACATCCCGCCGCGGGCGGCCTGAAACGGGACCGCCGGGCTCCGTCGATACCGTTTTCACGCCCAGTTCCGCCGCGATCTCGACGCACGAAATCGTATGCCGGATGCGCGCTTCCCGTGCGAACTCGTCGTCGTCCACCCAGCTCGGCCAGTGGAACGATCCCTCGCGACCCGTCCGCGGGTCGCGGTACGCGCACATCATGAAGGCGTTCAGATTCGAGAGGCCCATGCGATGTTCCCGCAGGGCCTGGCGGAACGAGGCGAGCGCCGAAGGCGTGACATCGGGCGGCCAGGCGTGGGGCGCGTCGCACATCAGCTCCAGCCCGTCGTAGCCCACGCCCGCGAGCAGGCGCACCACGTCTTCGAGAGCGTGCTCCCGGAACGCGTTGCTGCTGAACGCCAGTTTCATGGACGCGTAGTGTACCACGCCGCGCGGTCCTTGACTTGCTTCAAAAACGCGGCGCATAATCGACCCATCGCATGAATGCTTCCGAGCCTTCCGAGCTACGCGATTCTTACCATTTCAAACTCATCCGGAAGATCGCCGAAGGCGGCATGGGCGCCGTCTACGAGGCCACGCTCTACGGGGCGGAGGGCTTCGAGAAGCAGGTGGCCATCAAGACGATCCGCGAGCGATATACCGGCGACCGCGATTTCGTGGACCTGTTCATCGGCGAGGCCAAGCTGGTCGCCGACCTGGTTCACCAGAACATCGTCCAGATCTACAAGTTGGGAAAAACCGAAACGACGTCTTCCATCGCGATGGAGTACGTGCAAGGCGTGAACCTCCAGGAGTTCATCAGCCGGCATGTCGAAATCGGCCTGAAGATCCCCACCGACTTGGGCGCATTCATCGCCAGTCGGGTTTGCCGCGGCCTGGAATACGCCCATGCCAAGAAGGACAAAGCCGGACATCCCCTGGGGATCGTCCATCGCGACATCTCGCCCAAGAACGTCATGATCTCCACGGAGGGCGAGGTGCGCATCACCGATTTCGGGATCGCCAAGGCGCGCAAGTTCATGAAGGACCAGGAAGGACAGGTCCTCATGGGCAAAGCCCAGTACATGTCTCCCGAACAGGCGCAATACCTGCCCACGGATCGGCGCAGCGACATCTTCTCGCTGGGCGTGGTCATGACCGAGTTGCTCACGGGAGAGAGCCTGTTCGGATCGGCGCAGGAAACCGCCCTCATCCTGCGGGACGTCGTGCACCGCGCCATCCCCAACCCGCGCGAACTCAATCCGGACATCCCGGAGCCGCTCGAGAAAATCATGCTGAAGGCGCTGGAGCGGAACGTGTCGAAGCGCTATCAGGACGCCGGGCGCATGGGATACGACCTGGAATATTTCATGTATCACAAGGGCTACGGTCCCACGATCGTCACGCTCGAAAAATACATGCGCCAGCTCTTTCCGCATCTTTATCAGGTCCCGCTCGAACCGCTGTTACAATAAGTTTTGAAAATATTTTGTAACGGGTTGACGGGCGGCGCGAGTTCGGCTATATAGATCCTCCTTTCGAGGCATGCACCATGGGATTCATGTGGAAATCGCGGAACCGCAGGCGCAAGAACAAGCACGGTTTCCGCGCGCGCATGAAGACGAAAGGCGGCCGCAAGGTCCTGGCCAGGCGCCGGCAGCGCGGAGCGTGGAAATTGTCCGTTAGCGACGAGCCCAACGTCCGCCGGCATAAAGGGTGCGTGAACGGTTAGCTCGGCGCTCGGCGCTCGAAGCTTGGAGCAAGCTCCGCTCCGAGCCGCAAGCTCCGAACTCCGAGCGTGACCCTTGCGCGTCCTGCTTCAACGCGTCACCCGCGCGGCCGTTCGCGTCGAGGACCGCCCCATTTCCGACATTGGACGCGGTCTCGTCCTCTTCCTGGGAATCGAAACCGGCGATTCCGAAGTCACCGCGGACGCCATGGTCCGCAAGCTGGCGGGACTGCGGATCTTCGACGACGCGGCGGGCAAGACCAACCTGTCGCTCGAAGACGTGGCGGGCGAATACCTCGTGGTGTCGCAGTTCACCCTGTGCGCGGATCTCTCGAAGGGCAAGCGGCCGGGATTCGAAAACGCGATGAGGCCGCCGCAATCCAAGGAATTGTACGATGCGGTCTGCCGCCGGTTGGCTCAAGCCACCGGCCGCCCGGTCAAGACCGGGGCGTTCGGCGCGGCGATGCGCGTCGAAATCCACAACGACGGTCCGGCCACCTACTGGATCGAGATCCCCGCGGCGCGAACCTGACCGCCGCGCCCGGGCGCTTCAGCCAAGGATCTTCCGATCATCTCCCAGATAGATGCCCTGTAGGTTCATCTTGAGCTGCTCGGGGTTGGGCGAGTACTGCATGCCGACCTTCTTCGAGACGAGCCCGCCGTGGATCATTTCCACGATCGACATGTTGAAATCCTGCATTCCCTCTTCCTTGGAACCGCGGATGAGGTCGGCCAGCTTCTTGTCCTCGGCGTTCATGATCAGCTTCTGGGATGTGGCGTTGTTGAAGAGGATCTCCACGGCCGGAACCATCTTGGTACCTTCGAGACACGAAGGGAGCAGGCGCTGGCAGATGATGGCCTTCAAGTTGAACGACAGAGATTGGCGGATCAGCGGCTGGCGTTCCGTCGGGAAAAGGTCGAGGAGCCGCCCGATGCATTGCGGCGCGCTGGAGGCGTGAATCGTGGAAAACACCAGGTGTCCCGTTTCCGACGCCATGAGCGCCGCGTCGAAGGAGACGTAATCGCGCATTTCGCCGATGAGGATCACGTCGGGGTCCTGCCGCACGACGTGCTTCAGCGCCAGATGGAAGTCCGGAACGTCGATTCCGATCTCCCGCTGATTGATGAACGACTTCCGGTCCTGGAACAGATATTCAATGGGATCCTCAATCGTGATGATATGCGCCTTCTGTTCGGCATTGATGTGATCGAGGATGCAGGCCAGCGTCGTGGATTTGCCGCAGCCGGTTGGGCCGGAAACGATCACCAGTCCCTGCTCGTATTCCGTGAGCCGGTCGAGTTGAGAGGGAAGGTGCAGTTGTTCCAGAGTGGGAATGCTCATGTTGACGCGGCGCGCGGCCACCGCCACGTTCCCCCGATCGAAGAAGACGTTGACGCGGAAACGGCCGACGCCGGGAAGCGTATAGGCGAAGTCGAAGTCGCATTCGGACTCGAACCTGTGGCGCTGGTCCTCGGTCATGATCTCAAAGATGTACCGCTTGACCTCGTCGGCCGAGAGGGCCTTGGTCCCCACTTCATGAACGATCGTATTGACGCGCAGGATGGGCTTTTGCCCGGCCTTCAGGTGAAGGTCCGACGCGCGGTTGCGCATGGCCGCGAACATCAACTTTTCGATTTCCTTGAGCTGCTCCACCGAAATGGACGGAGCCGCCGGAGCGGTCGCACCGGAGGCCGCGGCCACGGTGGCGGTCGGACGAACGGGAGTGTCGGGCATATGTCACCTCGATTCAAGATAGGGGTCGATCATAGTTTGACGCGCGAACCGACGCAAGCGCCTATCCAGCTTGGAGCTGGAAGCTCGGAGCTTGGAGCGAAACGCCGCTCGCAGGACAGCATTACACCAAGCTCAAGTTGAAGAGGTCGGCTTCTCGTCTTGGATCTCCGGCTCCAGGCTCCGAGCTCCAGGCTCCAAGCGATTCCCTATCCCATAATGCCTTTCATAATACGTTCGATAGTCACCGCTCTTGACCCGTCGCACCCACTCGGCGTGGTCTCGATACCACGCGACCGTATCCGACAGTCCCCGCTCAAAAGGAATGTCGGGCGCCCACCCCAGCTCGGCGCGCGCTTTGCGCGTATCCAGCGCGTAGCGCCGATCATGACCGGGCCGGTCCGCCACGTGCTGGATCAGCGACTCGGGTCGGCCCACCGCGCGAAGCACCGCACGCGCCACGTCGACGTTCCGCCGTTCGTTGCCGCCGCCCAGATTGTAAACTTCCCCGGACCGCCCCCCCTCGAACGCCGCCCAGATGCCCCGCGTGTGATCGCGGACGTACAGCCAGTCGCGAACGTTCCGGCCGTCCCCGTAAAGCGGGCACGGCCGGTCCTCCAGGGCGTTGGTGATGAACAAGGGGATGAACTTCTCCGGATATTGATGCGGTCCGTATGTGTTCGAGCCGCGCGTAATGACCACGTCCAACCCGAACGTCCTCCGGTAAGCGAGCGCCATGAGATCCCCGGCCGCTTTCGTCGCCGAATACGCGCTGGAGGGTGCCAAGGGTGAACTTTCCGTGAACGTCCCCTCTTCGGCGAGGGATCCGTACACCTCGTCCGTGGAAACCAGGACGAATCGGCGCAGCCGGTGCCGCCGCGCCGCCTCCAGCAGCACGACTGTCCCTTCGACGTTCGTGCGCGCGAAGTCCACCGGACCGTAAAGGCTCCGGTCCACGTGGCTCTCGGCGGCGAAATGCACGATCCCCTCCGCCTCGCGCACCGCCGCGTCCACCGCGTCCGCGTCGGCGACGGAACCGCGGACGAACCGATAGCGCGGATTTGCCTCGCATTCCGCCAGGTTCTCGAGATTGCCCGCGTACGTGAGAGAGTCGAGGTTGGTGACCTGAAGGTCCGGACGGGCGTCCAGAATCCAGCGAATGAAATCGGACCCGATGAAGCCGCATCCTCCGGTGACCAACAGCTTCATGGGAAACCCTCCTTCGTGCTCCGCGCTTCGGCGTGGCGATGACCCCGCGGGCGGAATGAACCTTATCGGGCGGGCTCATTCCTATGTTCAACATGCGCACTTTTCAAGATGAATTATCACCGAGCCCGCGATAAAAAGAAAAGGCTTGTCACCTGCGAAGATGTGCGGGAGACTAGGCCAAGAAGAGAAAATAGGTTCCCACGAAAAATCGGCGTCTACGTAACATTTGGGAAGTGCGCCCGGTGTCGTCGGCCATCCCCAAAAGGAGCGACATTATGATCAAAAGGTTGGCATGGACCTCCTCCCTTCTCGCCACCGTCGCCATCGCGGCCCTGGCGCTGGCCTCGTCGGCCCAGGACGGGGGCGGAAAGATCGTGCAGATTCTTGACCGCATCGAAGAGAGCAAGGGCGCCACTTTGTGGGAAGACATCCGGGAACTGGAAGAGATCGGCCAGGGCGCGCTGGCGGAAGCGCGCAAGGGATTGACGCGGGCAGACGCGAATGTCCGCGTCGCCGTGGGCGCCCTGCTCTACCGATTGCAACAGCGCGACGAAGGACTCGAAGCGCTCACCAAGGTGTTTCAGGATAGCAAGACACCCGCCGCCCGGCGCGTGGCGGCTCAGGCGACGGCCATGCTGTTCGAGTCCGACGCGCAGCTCACGCCGGTTCAGAAGCGGACCCACTACGACCGATTGGTCTCTCAAGCGTCCTCCGCGAAGGACGAGATGGTCGCCGTGCTGCTCCATCGCGGGGCCTACGCCCTGACCGAGAGCATCGTTCCGCGCCGCGCCGTGCGGGATCTATTTGATAAGACCACTCACCGGCAGGTCAAGGACGAAGCGGCGCTGGCCCTGGCCCAGATGAACACCTTCCAGGCCATCAAGACGCACCTCAAAGAAATGGCGCAACGGCCCGGCGAACAGGGTCGGCTGGCTCGGGCCTACCTGGAAGTCAACAAGCTGATGGAATCCCTGAACCGGGTGCCGGATTCCAAAGAGGGCAAAGACGACAAGGATTCCAAGTATCGCGTGCTCGACGAGATCATCGACAAGCTTCACGCGCACTACCACGATCCCTCCAAGATCGAAGATGACGGCTTGATCGACGCGGCGGCCCGCGGCATGCTCTCCAGCCTGGATCCGTACACCGCCTACTACGACGAGAAGATGATCGATCAACTCCGGCAGGAGGAGCTCGAAGGGCATTACGGCGGGATCGGCGCGCGCGTTTCCATGCGCCGCGACAAAGGGGGCGTCACCTGGCTGACCATCACCGAACCGATCTTCTCCGGTCCCGCCTACCGCAGCGGCTTGCGATCCAATGACACGATCGTGGAAGTCGAGGGCGACCCGACGGCCAACAAGGACCTGAGCGAACTGGTCCGGAAGCTCCGCGGCAAGCCCGGCACGCCGGTGGCCATCAAGGTCGCCCGGCGGGGTTGGACCAAGCCGCGCGAATTCAAGATCGTCCGGGAGGAAGTCCAGCTCGACATCACGACGTCGCAGCTCCTGCCGGGCCGGATCGGCTATCTGAACTACGCGACGTTCGGGGATCTGGACGACGAGCTCAAACTCAAGGGAGCGAATCTGGAAACCCATCTCAAGACTCTGCGCGATCGGGGCATGAAGGCCTTGATCCTGGACCTGCGCGGAAACTCGGGAGGCTACCTTCGCACCGCCCGGCGGATCGCCAGCCTCTTTCTCGATCGGGGACAGCTCATCCTGAAGACGCGTGCGCGCGGCAAGGAAGTGGAACGCTACGTGGCCGAGGAACCGAACCTCAAGATCAAGCTTCCCATGGTGGTCCTCGTGGACGGGACGTCGGCGTCCGCCAGCGAGATCCTCGCCGGTTGCCTCCAGGACCACAAGCGCGCCATCGTGGTCGGCGAACAGACGTTCGGGAAGGGGAGCGTTCAGGATCTGAAGATGATGGAATCCACGGGCGGCCGCTCCGCCGCCCGGATCACCATCGCCAAATGGTATCTGCCTTCCGACCGCTCCGTGGAAAAGGAAGTCGCCAGCGACGGCAAGGTCACCGTCGAAGGCGGTGTCGCGCCGGACGTGAAAGTGAGCGTGCCGGAACGGGACTTCTGGAAGGAATGGGAGTTCGAGCGGTTGCGCGCGGAGGGCAAGATCGAGGAGTACGTCCGCAAGAATTTCACCGCGCATCGGGAAACGTTCGAAGCGCTGGCGGAGATGGACTATGGGGATCCTTCGCGCTATCCCGAGTTCGATAAGCTGTACGAATCGCTGGACACGAAGGCGTCCAAGGACGAGGTGCGCGAGCTGCTCCGCGATTTCGTGCGCATGAGAGTGCAGGACGAGCGCAAGAAGGCGTTCGCCATGGATTATCAGACCGACGTTCAGCTTCAGCGGGCCATCCTGGAGGCGTGCAAGCTCGCCGACATCGAACCGAGCCAGTTCCAGGAGTACGGCGTCTTCGCGGCGGCGAATAGCAAGTGACGCTTGTGCCTGAACGGCGCTCGCTTGTGGAATCCTTGCTCGATGCCTTCCGGCCGCCGAGCAGGAATTCCAAGGGGGGCGATGTTTCCCAGGGTTGTGACGGCGCATGGCGCGTCTCGAATCGCGCCTCACGCCATTCCAACCGCATGCTTTTTTCATGACTCCGCAGGAGCGCAAAGGCTATCTGGTGCTGGCGGCGCTCGCCGTGGTCGTTGGACTGGTGGCGATCGCTCTCTACGCCGGCATGTCCCGCCGGAATCGCATCGACGCCTGCATCTTCAACTTGATGCGGGTCGGCATGGCCGTTCAATCGGTTCCTCCCGGTCAGACGCAGGAGTGGGACCAGATCGGGACCGGACGCGGATTTTTCGAGGACTACGCGAGCTGGCCGTCCCGAACCTCTTTCCCCATCGAACCGCACCTGTTCCGTTGCCCGGTTCGCGCCCGGGCGAGATCGGAGACCGGAGACGTGATCGACTACCGGGGACCGGTCCGGAGCCTGCGGCGATTCGAAAAGGACGAGGTCATCGCCGCGGATCGAATCGGCAATCACGGGTCGGGCGATGGAGGCGTCGTGCTGCTTCGGGATGGGCAGGTTTTCGAAGCGCGGAAAGACGACGCCGCGTGGACTCAGGCGACCTCAACCACCTCGGATTGATGTCCCGCATTTTCCAAAGTGGGCCGAATCTTCTTCTCCGGCTCGCGGTTTTCGGTTAGAAAAATCACAGCGCGGCATCGCCGCAACCAAACAGGTCATTGCGGCTTGCCGCTTCTGAAATCGCGGGGACTGATTGGGGAGTTTCCGCGACTTCAAGACGGCGCTTCGCGCCGCGACTTTTTGTGGCCTCATACGGCCTAAAGATCTTCTCGAAAGACGAAGCTGTTAAGGTGTTGCGGTACGGAGGCCGCGGTCATGCCGAAGATATTCGCCCGCGTCGATGAAGAGCAGGCATGTCCCCTTTACCGGCGGGGGGAAGGAATGGAATTCGCCTTTCCCTCCGTCCTGGGCATGGGTTGCGTGCCGGTATGCATGAAGGCGGTCATGACGTTCGCCACGACCTTGCTGCGCCTTCAGCGGGGCGAAGACCCCGCGTCGTTCACGCGCGTTTTTTGCGGAGGCTGCACGGGAAAAGCGTGGTTTTCATTCTCCAAGGAGCCCGAAGGCGCGGCGGCGCGCTTCCCGCCGGATGCGGCCGCCTCGGTCCTGAGAGCGTTGTCCCGCTCCCCGTTGTTCGCGGGCCTGCGGACCTCTTATCTCGAGCGCATCCTGCCGTTGCTGCGCGCCCGCCGTTGCCAGCCGGGCGAGACGATCATTCAACAGGGTCAAGTCGGGCGGGCCATGGCCGTCATTCTCGGCGGGGAATACGAGGTACTCCAGCAGTCTGGGTCGGATCAAAGCGTGATCGCGACGTTCGGTCCGGGAGACTGCTTCGGTGAAATGGCGCTCATCACCGGGGAGGCCACCTCCGCCACCGTTCGGTGCCGCGCCGGCGGGACGCTCCTGGAAATCCATCGCGACGACTTTCCCCGGCTGGTCGGCCACGTGCCGGCCGTCGGGTTAGCGCTCGCCCGCATCCTCTCGACGCGGCTCAACCGAACCAGCTCGTGGATCATCGAGCAGATCAAGAAGGGCATTCTAGGCCGCCTCGAGATGATTCCGCCGGCGGACTTGCTTCAGGCGATGAACGTCAGCAACCAGACGGGAGTCTTGCTGGCCTTTTCCGCGGACCACACGTTTTCCCTTCACATGGAAAACGGCCAACCGGTACACGCACAACTTGGCCAACAGGCCGGCGAGGAAGCCGTCTACGCGTTCCTAGGATGGGCAGAAGGATCGTTCCGCTTCGAGCCGGGAGCGCACCATCCGGCGCGAAGCATCCACACGGACAGCACGGGCCTCCTGCTGGAAGCGATGCGCCGCAAGGATGAGGCGACATCGAGGCTGGCGCGGGCGGACGCGGCCGAACCGGTGCCTTTCCTGGATTCGGACCCCGGCACGGGAAATTCCGGCTCCGTGGATCCCTCCTGAGGGGTAACTCATGATCGTGACGTTCTTGGATAAAAGCGGGATTATTTCGGTCGATTCGGCGTCCTATGAATAAAGGAAGCGCCACCGTGAATCGTGCGGATCTTCGGCCTCCGGCGGCGGCCGCGCCTCCGGAACCATACCTCGAACGATTCCCCTACTTCTTCCAGGATCCGATCCGGCTCCTGGGGATCGCCTGCGCGTCGCTGCTCGTGGTTTTGCCCGAGATTCCGATCGCGGTGGCCGCCGTCGCCGTCGGCGTTTCTCAGGCCAACGCGATCGTCATGCTGCTCGGCTACGTCGAAGCGGGTTGGTCGCGCCGATGGAATCGCCGCTCCCGTTCGGCCCGGTTGACTCACTCGATGACGCGAGACTGGACGAACACCAGTCTCTGCACGCTGGTCGGCGCGACGCTTCTGATCAGGATCTTCGGACCGCGCGAACTTTCGATCGTCCTCGGGCTCCTGGCGCTCGCGGTCGCGCTGCTGCCCGACATCCGGCCTTGCCGATTTCTGTTGTCGTCGCGCGCTTCAACCGCGTCCGTGCAGCTCGATCGGGGATTCTTCCTCCAGGATCCCGTGAAGATGGGCGGCCTTCTGTCCCTCCTGATCCTGTGCCTTCTTGACCGCACCTCCTTGATGTACCTCTTCCTGTCCATGGCCCTGCTCCAGTTCAACGCCCTGCTGATTCTCGTCGAGAAGTACATCACCGAGATCCACGTTCCACGTCCCCTGCGGCGACACCGCAGCGCCGCGGTACGTCTGCTGCTCGCCCGCGAAGGCCAGCGCCTGCTCATCACAATCATGCCGGTCGGCTTTGTGGGATTTCGGCTGCTGAGCGGAGACGTCCCGGCCTTCTGGGCGGCGGGCGCCGCCGGCGGACTGCTGGTCCTCTCGGATACGATCCGCCTCGCCCGATACCTCCTGGCCCGGCTGAGAAATCGGCTGAGGCAAGCCTGGACACGCGACCAGGTCCCTCGCTTCCGGGTGAAGACTGCAAACCTCAATCCATGAACCTGCGAGATCTCGACCGGTGTCAAATCTGAGCATTTCCCCCGGAGGTAACCCCCGCTGGCCATGAGGGCTGCGGGAACTTTGACGGGCCGGCGGCGTTAGATTATTGTCGCTGCCTCCCGAGGGCCTTGTCCCCAGGGGCGGAATTTATCTAGGTGCGAAGGAAGGGAGAACATACATGGCGAAAGCCGCCTGCGCGCTTCTGGTTCTGATGTTCGCGGCCGGGTCCATCCGGCAGGAGGATGCCGCGTGGAAAGCCGCGGTCATCGCGGTCGAGCGAGAAAAGGAGGGGAAGAACCCTCAGGCCTTGAAGCGAGCGCTCGAGGACCTGGCGAACGCCACGTACGATCGGCGGGACCGACAAACCGTCCAGGTCGTTCTCGGCATCTTGGACATCGAATTGAAGGACGACGCCCCCGACGGGAAGAAGGAGGATCGCATCGACGGCCGGATCCTGGAAGGCTGTGAAATGGCGCTGAGCAGGGTCACCAACAAGGACGCCGTCGGCACCATCATCCGATACGCCAGAGCCCGGAACGTGCCGATGCGCTTCCGTTTCCACCTGTGCCGCGCTCTGGGCCACATCAAGAGCGAAAAGGTGGTCAAAGCCTTGATCGAAATCGCTTCCGAGGAGAAGCACACCGACCCGCGCGTCCACATCGCCGCTCTGGACGGCCTGCTGACGCAGGGCGACAAGGCCGCGTTGACCGTTTTCCTGAAGTCGCTGGCGGATGAGAAGAAGATCTGGGAATGCAGGCTCACCGCGCTCCGAGGCGTCGAGAAGATCGGAGACATCGCCAACGCGGAGGCGCTCATCGATATCTTGGCCAAATGCAAGCCGCACGAGGGCATTCTCAAAGTCGAAATCATGCGGGTCCTGGGCAAGTTCCTCGACGTCAAGGACCCCAAGACCGACGAGCCCAACTGGTGGAGAGGCGCGCTGGCGGACAAGAAGGCCGGCCGGAAGCCGGGCGAAAACGCCGGCTCGACGACGGTCGAAACGACGGAGTTCTTCGGCCTCAAGACGAAATCCACCCGCATCGTCTTCATTCTCGACCGAACCGGTTCCATGGATTTCCCGTGCTCGGAAGAGGCGAAGAAACAGCGGACGCCGGGGAAGAAGGAAGAGCCCAAGGGAGAGGAGACGCCGGGGGCCAGCGCCAAGGAAAAGGCGCCCGAGAAAGAAAAAGAACCCGAAAAGGCCGATAACCCGGTCGACGAGGCTGCGCGTCGTCAGGCGGCCGAGATCAAGAAGAAGCACGACGACCGCAAGATCGAAAAGCGCATGGACGCGCTCAAGAAGGAGTTCATCAACACGATCTACCGACTCGACCCGCGCGTGCAGTTCACCGTCATTTGGTACGAAGGCAATCCCACGCCGTGGAAGGAGCAGCTCGTTCCCGCCACGTGGCCGAACAAGCTCGAGTGCATCAAGGATATCGACGGCCTCACGCCCAGCGGGGGGACGAACATCTGGGACGCGCTGGAGATCGCCTACCGTTACGTCGCCGACCCCCGCCGGAACGACGTGCCTCAGATCGACAAGAACGGGAATTACGCCACGGTGGTGAACGGGCCGGATACCTTTTTCCTCATGACGGACGGCAACCACAACCAGGGGCGATTCACGAAGGGCGGCCCGCCTCCCGGAGGTTTCGACGAAAACGCGTTTTTCGCCGAGTTCAAGAAAGTCAACGACCTGCGAAAAGTCGTGGTGAATACCATCATTCTCGGCGACCGGGGTGACGGCAATCAGGATCCGATCCGGGACGAGTCCCTCTCGCTGTTCAAACGCATCGCGGAAGCGTCGAACGGAAAGTTCCTTCACATAGGCAAGTAGATCAAGCGGGGAATCCGTACCCTCCCCCGCCCGGCGTTTCGACGCGCAGGCGGTCGCCCGGGGCCACGCCGAAGTTGGCCTTGGCGGCGATTCGCCGGCCGTTGAGCGTGTCGCGACCGGGTTTGCCGGGACGTCCGCCCGCCAACCCATAGGGCGCCGTGCGACGGCGTTCCGCCACAAGGGATACCTGCGCCGGCGCCAGGAATTCGAGTTCCCGCACCAGGCCGTCACCCCCTCGCCAGCGCCCGGCTCCGCCGCTTCGCGGGCGCAAGGAATACGTCGCCACGCGAACCGGGTAGGCCCGCTCGAACGCCTCGATCGGCGTGTTTAACGTGTTGGTCATGTGTGAATGCGTGCCGGAAGCTCCCGCGCATCCCTTCCGCGCTCCCATTCCTCCGGCCGAAGTCTCGTAGTATGCGAATCCCGCGCCTCCGAAGGAAAGGTTGTTCATCGTGCCCTGGCTGGCCGCCGGGATCCTCCCAGGCGCGGCCTTCGCGAGGGCGCCGAAGACGACATCCACGATCCGCTGGGAGGTTTCCACGTTGCCCGCCGCGACGGCGGCGGGCGCCTGGGCGTTGACCAGCGAGCCTTTCGGAGCCACGATCCGGATCGGGGATGCGGCGCCCGCGTTGAGCGGAATCTCCTCGCGCACCAGGCAGCGAAAGCAATACAGCACGGCGGAAACCGTCACCGCGTAGACCGCGTTCACGCTGCCGCGCGCCTGCGGAGCCGTTCCCGTGAAATCCACGATCGCGTCGTCGCCCCGGCGCTCGACCGTCACGCGGATGGGAATCACTCCGTCCTCCACCCCGTCGCCGTCGAGTGCGTCCTCGAACCGGTGCCGGCCGGGCCGGAGTTCGCGAATCGCCGCGACCATGCACGATCGCGCATGTCGCTGGAGCCCTTCCGCCTGCTCCAGAAGTTCGCGAACGCCGTAGCGGCGCGCCAGCGCGGCCAGCCGTTTCAGGCCGGTCGCGCACGCCCCGCGTTGAGCCTCCAGATCCGCCTCGGCCTCGCCCGAATTGCGGACATTCGCCATCATCAGCCGCCGCACCGCGTCCGTCAGTTTCATCGGAGGCAGCACGAAGCCTTCCTGGTGGAGATCCGTGGACAACGGCATCGACCCCGGCGTCATCCCGCCGATGTCCGAGTAATGGGCACGGCAGGCGACGAAGAATCGCAGTCGGCCGGAGAGGAACACGGGCCGCACGAGGGTGACGTCCGGCAGATGAGTCCCGCCCCGATACGGGTCGTTCAGAATCGCGACGTCTCGCGGGAACAAGCGAAGCTCGCCGATGGCGGCGGCGACGGAAAGCGGCATCGATCCCAGATGCACGGGAATGTGCGCGGCCTGGGCGATCATGCGTCCCCGGGCGTCGAACACGGCGCACGAGTAGTCCTTGCGCTCCTTGATGTTGATCGAACTGGCGGATCGGCCGAGGGCCGCCCCCATTTCATCGGCGACCGATGCGTACAGATTGCGGAAGATTTCGAGCCGGAGGGGATCCGACTTCATGTTACGCGTTCCTCAAGTGGAGGTTCCCTGTCTCGTCCACGAGGCCCCTCCATCCCCGTTGAATCCATGTCGTGGCATTGTCTTCCATGACCGTCGAAGGGCCGGCCAGTCGATCGCCCGCCTTCAACCGGGCGCGCGACAGGACGCCGGCAGGCCAGAGCCGTCCGCCGGAAGGAAGACGCTCGAAAGCGGGTTTGGCGACCGGAATCGTCCTGCGAATCACGACATTGACGATTTCAACGGCCGCCGATCGGACATAACCGTACCTCTGCTGGTGGCGGCGTTCGAACTCGCGCTTCGTATCGTCTCCCCAAGGAGTCCGGATCTCATACGACTGGCCGGTGTATCGAGCGTCCACGAACCGCGCCCCCCGAAGGTTCAAGGAACGGAATGCCCTCTCGATGCGTTGTCGCTCATCGAGGAGACACAGGACGCTTCGCGACTTCTCCATGACTTCATCCGCCAAGGCCATGCCCAGGGCCGACCAGAGGCCGGGCCAGCGAGGCACGACGATGCGGCGTATCGATAGCCGTTCCGCCAGGTCGCAGGCATGCAAGGGTCCCGCTCCTCCGAACGCAATGAGCGCGAACCGTTCCGGATCGTGGCCTCGCTCGACGCTGACGTACCGGACGGCGCGCTCCAGGTTTGAGCCCGCGACGTCCAGGATGGCGGCGGCGGTGGCTTCGAGACCTCGACCCAGGCGGCGCGCCAAGCGTTTCACCGAGTCCCGCGCCGCATCCGTATCCAGGCGCATTTTTCCCCCGAAAAACAGCTCCGGATGGATGCGACCCAATACGACGTCGGCGTCGGTGACGGTTGGCTCGGTTCCGCCGCGCCCGTAGCAGGCGGGCCCGGGATCGGCGCCCGCGCTTTCGGGTCCCACCCGCAGCGCGCCGCCCCGGTCGATCCGCGCGATGGAGCCGCCGCCCGCGCCGACCGTGTGGATTTCCAACATCGGAATCCGAACCGGCAGTTCCCCGATCGAACTCTCCTTGGTCACCGAAATGTCGCCGTCGTACAACGCCACGTCGGTGGACGTCCCTCCCATATCGAACGCGATGGCGCGCGGAAGACGCAGCGTCCGGCACAGATGACCGACCGCGCACGCCCCGCCGGCGGGTCCGGAGAGAATCGTGTGGACCGGCGCCCTCGCCGCGTCTTCGACGCTCATCTGCCCGCCGCTGGACACCATGATGCGGAGGGTCCGGCCCCCGATGCGCCGCCGCAGGTCGTCCAGATAGCGCGCCATGACCGGCATCACGTACGCGTTGAGCACGGTCGTGGTCAGGCGCTCGTACTCGCGATATTCCGGAAGGAGATCCGAGGAAACCGCCACGGGAAGGCGGATTGCGCTCGCTACCTGCCGCTCGTGCTCCGGGCGAAGATAGGAATGCAGGAAGCAGATCGCGACCGCTTCGATCCCGGAGAGTTTCCGGCGGGGCATCCTCAGGGGCCGCACGATCGTGCCGTCGGCGGCGACGCGCTCGTCTACGCCGATGCGCCGGGAGCGCGGCACGAGCGGTTCGGGTTTTTGCCATTCCAGGTCATAGAGCTTGCCGCGGGCCTGGCGCCCGATTTCCAACAGATCCTCGAACCCTTTCGTGGTGAGCAGCGCGATGCGTGCTCCCCGGCGTTCCAGATAGGCGTTGGTCGCCAACGTGGATCCATGAACGATGGCCGCCGTGCCGTCCAGCCCCAGTTCCGAAAGGCCTTGGGCTACGGCGGCCGAAGGGTCCATCCTGGAGGAAAGAACCTTGTGGGTGCGGACCGTTTGCCCATCGAATACGATGAAGTCGGTAAACGTACCGCCGACGTCGATTCCGACGATGCGCATCAAGGCGTGATCTTAACAAACTTTGACCGGATCGCGATCCAGCCTGATACTGGCGGTCATGAGCCGGCGAATCCTGGTCGCAACCACGGTGGCCGTCGTCCTGCTCGGAACCGTGGGACTCGTCTTTCGCCGGCACATCAAGAAGTTCCTCCGGCCTTCAAGGCCGATCTCCACGGGCCTCTTCCAAGATCCCGAGGGCTTGGCCATTGATGGGAACGGCAACATCTACGTATCCGATGAAGATCGCGGCACGATGACCGTGCTCGGCCCCGACGGCGACGTCTTAATGTCATTCAAAGCTCTCTACCTTCACGGGGACTCGCTGATCGCGCGCGGCCGGCACCGGGTCGTCACAATCGGCGAGCACGAGCTGTGGATTCTGGACCTCTCCGGGAACGAACCCCAAGTGCTCTCGCAGTTCGCGCGCCGAGGCCCGGGCCCGGGGGAATTCGAGGATCCGGAAGGGATTGCGGAGGATCCTTCCACCGGAGATCTCTTCGTAACGGACGAAGACCACCGCCGCGTCCAGGTCTTCGACCGCAACGGCGTGTTCCTCCGCATGTTTCACGTCGATGACGATCCCGAGTCGGTTGCGGTATCGGCGGACGGACGCGTGCTGGTGACGTTCAGCAAAGCGAATTACGTACAGGCGTTCTCAAGGGACGGAGCCCCGGGCCCGAAATTCGGACGAAAGGGCTCGGCGCTGGGTGAATTCCGGAATCCCGATTGCGTGCGATTCGCGCCCGACGGACGCGTCTACATCACGGATCAGAAGAACCACCGAATCCAGGTGTTCGACAAGGACCTCGCCCCGTTGTTCGCCATCGGACGTCCCGGCCGCGGACCCGGCGAGTTCGACGATCCGGAGGACATCGCGTTCGACCCGCACGGACGGCTCGTTGTCGCGGACGGAGGCAATCATCGGATTCAGATCTTCACTCCCGAAGGCGCCTTCCTCGCCGAAATCCGCTGACCGTTACGTTGTTACGATTAATTTTGAAAATATTTCGTAACAATACTTCGTAATGGTTACGATAAGTTTTGAGAATCATTTGTAACCCTGTAGGTAATTCGCGGGCGCTCCGGGGCGCCTCGGCGGCTGTGGGATCCCCTGCGCCGGGAGGGGGGCGCGGCTCCCGGCTGGCCGGAGAGGCGCCGGATCTCATCCCGCAACGCCGCGGCCGCTTCGAACTCGAGCTTCTCGGCCGCTTCGTGCATCTGCCGTTCCAGCTCGGCGACGAGCTCCGTCCTCGTGAACTCCGAATCCGACAGGTGGACGACTTCCGCCGCCACGTGTTTCGCGCGGATGATCTCCTCGATGCCCTTTCGAATCTCCTTGACGATGGTCTTCGGTGTGATGCCGTGCTCCTCGTTGTACGCGAGCTGCAAAGCGCGGCGCCGTTCCGTCTCCTCGATGGCCGCCCTCATCGAGGGCGTCACCGTATCCGCATAGAGGATCACCTCGCCGTTCACGTTCCGCGCCGTCCTTCCGACGGTCTGGATGATCGACGTCGTGCTGCGGAGAAAGCCCTCCTTATCCGCATCCAGGATCGCGACCAGCGACACCTCCGGCAAGTCCAGGCCTTCGCGCAGGAGATTCACGCCGACCAGCACGTCGAACGCGCCTTCGCGAAGCTGGCGGAGGATCTCGACGCGTTCGATGGTCTCCACCTCGGAATGCAGGTACCGGCACCGGACTTCCTCTTCTTCCAGAAACGTGGATAGGTCTTCGGCCAATCGCTTCGTCAGCGTCGTCACCAGAACGCGCTCCTTGGCCGCCACCCTCTTCTTGATTTCCTCCAGCAGATGCGGAACCTGGCCCCGCGCCGGCTCTACCCGGATGTTGGGATCGACCAGGCCCGTTGGCCGGATGATCTGCTCGACGGCGTTCCCGCCGCACATTTTTACTTCGTAATCTCCGGGCGTCGCGCTGACGAAGACGATCTGAGGCACGGCGGACACCCATTCATCGTACCTCATCGGACGATTGTCCAGCGCGCTGGGCAGCCGGAAACCGTAGTCCACCAGCGTCTGCTTGCGCGCGCGGTCTCCGTTGTACATGCCGTGAATCTGGGGCAGCGTCACGTGCGATTCATCCACGAGGCAGAGGAAGTCTTTCGGAAAGTAATCGATCAACGTGGCGGGACGCTCCCCCGGCTTGCGACCGCTCAGATGGCGCGAGTAATTCTCGATTCCCTTGCAGTAACCCACTTCGCGAAGCAGCTCCAGGTCATATCGCGCCCGCGCTTCCAGCCGCTGCGCTTCGAGCAGCTTGCCCTGGCTCCGGAACCATTTCAGCCGTTCCTCCAACTCCGCTTCGATGCCGTGCAGCGCCCCTTCGATCTTTTCTTCCGGCATCACGAAATGCTTGGCGGGATAGACCGTGATCTCCGCAACCTCTCCCAGTTCCTCTCCCGACACCGGATGGATGGCCGCCACCCGCTCGATCACGTCGCCGTCGAACTGAATCCGCAAGGCGGTCTCTTCATAAGAGGGATAGACATCGATCGTCTCGCCGCGGATGCGGAACTTGCCCCGCGTGAAGGAGGCGTCGCTGCGCTCGTACTGCACGTCAATGAGAGAGCGCACGAACGCCGGCCGGTCGATCTTCCTCCCGCAAGCAACCGGCACCACCATGCCCTTGTAATCCTCGGGAGAGCCCAAACCATAAATGCAGGAGACGCTCGCCACGATGATCACGTCGCGCCGCCACAGCAGCGAGCTGGTCGCGGCCAGACGCAGCCGATCGATGTCGTCGTTGATGTCCGCGTCCTTCTCGATGTAGATGTCCCGCTGCGGGATGTACGCTTCCGGCTGATAGTAGTCGTAATAGCTGACGAAGTAGTGCACCGCGTTGTGCGGAAACAGTTCTCGAAACTCCGAATAGAGCTGCGCCGCCAGCGTCTTGTTATGGGAGATGACGAGCGCGGGCTTCCGGACGCGCTCGATGAGGTGCGCCAGCGTGAAGGTTTTGCCCGACCCCGTGACGCCCAGCAGCGTGCTGAACCGTTCGCCGCGCCGGACGCGCTCCGAGAGCTTTTCGATGGCCGCCGGCTGATCGCCCGCCGCATTCATCGAAGAGACCAGTTGGAAATCGTGCATGCTTCTTTCTATTGTAGCGGGCGCCAGGTCTCGGGATTGACGAGATTCGGCGGTCGGTTCCCCCGCAGCGCCGCCTTCACGTTCGTCACCGCCGTCTTCAGCATGCAACGCCGCGTCTCCACGGTCGCGCTGCCGATATGCGGCAGGAGGACGACGTTCTTCAGCCGTTTCAGCGCGGCGGGAACCCGGGGCTCGCGTTCGTAGACGTCCAATCCGGCGCCCGCGATCCGGCCGCGCCGCAACGCCTCGATGAGCGCCCGCTCATCCACGATCGGCCCTCGCGCCGTATTGATCAAAATCGCCGCCGGCTTCATGCGGATCAACTCTGCGGCCCCGATCAAGTGGCGGGTGGCCGGCGTCAACGGGCAATGGATGGAGATAAAATCCGAAGCTTCCAGAAAGGCGCGCAGGGAATCTCGGGAGGAACGCGAGCGGTACGTTACGATCATACCGAACCCTCGCGCACGCCGCCCGACCGCGCGACCGATGCGTCCCGGTCCGATAATCCCCAGCGTCTTCCCCCGCAGCTCCACGCCGCGCAACAGGTCGAAATTCCACCGCGTGAAGCCGCCCCGGCGCACCAGGGCGTCTCCAGCGACGATCTTCCGGGCCACGGCCAAGAGCAACGCCCACGTCAGATCTGCCGTCGCGTCCGTGAGGACGTCCGGAGTGTTGGAGACCATGATCCCGCATCGCGTGGCGGCGGCGACGTCGATGTTGTCGACGCCCACCGCCACATTCGCGACGATCCGGAGCGTGCTCCGGCCCGCTTCGAGGACGGAGGCATCGACCCGGTCCGTGAGCAACGTGATCAGCGCCGCGCTCCGCCGGGCCGCTTCCCGCAGCGGACCTTTCAGGATCGTAACACGGGGCAGGTCCAGGGGATCGCGAAAGGGGTAGGTGACGGTGATTCGACCGCTCATCGACGCGCGATCTGATTCAGGACATCGATGCCTCGGCGAAGCTTCTCTTCGGGCTGGGCGTATGAAATCCGGAAGTGGGTGCCGCGCTCGGAGCAGGCGCGGCCGGGGACGACCAGGCACCGTGCTTCGATGGCCCGACGAACGAACTCTTCATCGCTTCCCCACGGACACTTCGGGAACAAGTAGAAAGCCCCTTGCGGGCGCACGAGCTCGTACCGATCCTTAAGTCCGTCCACCAGGAGATCTCGCTTCATCCGGTACTGTTGGATGCAGGAGGTCATGTCCACATCGAACGCCGCCAGCGCCGCCGCCTGTGCCGTGGACGGAGCGCAGACGAAGGAAAACTGCTGGAGCATCGCCATCTTATCGATGATCTCCCGCGGCCCGGCCGCGAACCCGAGCCGCCACCCGGTGATGCCGAACTTCTTCGAGAAGCCGCCGACGAGCACGGCGTCCGGATCATGTTTCAGGATCGGCTCGTGGGGGAAGTCATAAACGAAAGCGTCGTAAATCTCGTCGGAAAGAACCTGAATCCGGTGCTTCCGCGCCACGGCGGCGACGGCGGCGACCTCGTCGGCGGTGTACGCCATTCCGGTGGGGTTTACAGGATTGTTGAACAGAAGAAAGCGGGTTCGAGGGGTGACGGCGCCTTCGATTTTTTCGGGGCGGAGCCGGAAATCGGGATAGGTGTCGAGGAAGACCGGCTTCGCGCCGAAAAATCGGACGACATGTTTGTAGAGGACGAAGTAGGGATCGGGCACCAACACTTCGTCCCCCTCCTCCGCGAGCACTCCCAAGGCGAGAAACAACGCGCCCGCGGAGCCGGCGGTCACGATGACGCCGCCGTCCTTGAATCCCCCCCGCCGCTTCATCTCGTCCTTCACCCGCTCGACGAGCGCGGGCAGGCCCTGCGTCACCGTATATTTGTTGCTTCCGGATTGAATGGCCGCCACCGCCGCGCGCCGCACGGGCTCGGGCACCTCGAAGTCGGGCTGCCCCAGGGAGAAATCCACCGCGTCGTTCATTCCTTCGACCAGATCGAAGATTCTTCGGATGCCGGAAACCTCGACCTGATCCATGCGGCGGGCGAACCGGGTCATAAGGAAGCGATACGGTATCAGCCCCATCCTCGGGGCGCAATCGAAAGATGCGCCGGCCGCAGATCCTTCGGCCGCCTCGGTCCCTTGACCGCGTCTCGAAGGCCGGTTCTAATCCTCCCCATGAACACAGAACTCCAGGCCGTCGATCCGTTCGAACTGACCGAAACGCAGAAGATGATCCGGGACACCGTTCGCGACTTCGCGCGGGAGACGCTGGCGCCGCGCGCGCAGGAACTCGACCGCAAGGGCGATTTCCCGATGCAGAATTTCCGCGACATGGCGGCGATGGGTTTGACCGGCATCCCCGTGCCCGAAGCGTACGGGGGCGCGGGGGCGGACACCCTTTCCTTCATTCTCGCGATGGAGGAAATCGCCAAAGCCTGTGGATCGACCGCGCTGACGCTCGCCGCCCACACGTCGCTGGGCACGATGCCCATCGTGCAGTTCGGCAGCGAGGAGCAAAAGCGGAAATACGTCCCCCCCAACGCGAGCGGCGAGGTCATCGGATCGTATGGGCTGACGGAGCCGCAGGCCGGATCGGATTCCGGCGCGACCCGGACGGCGGCGACCCGCGTCTCGGGAGGGTGGCGCGTCCAGGGGACGAAGATGTTCATGACCAACGCCAGCGTGGCGGGTCTCTTTGTGATCACGGCGGTGACGAACAAGGACGCCCCTAAGCACGAACGCATCAGCGCGTTCATTCTCGAACGCTCCTTCCCGGGAATCTCGATCGCGAAGAAGGAGGACAAGCTCGGATGCCGGGCGTCCGACACCTGCATCGTCAATTTCGACGACGTCTTCGTGCCCGAATCCAACCTCCTGGGCCAGGAGGGCCACGGATTCTCCTACTTCATGCAGATTCTCGACGGAGGGCGGATCGGAATCGGAGCGATGGCGCTCGGACTGGCCGAGGGCGGATTCGAGCGCTGCGTCGAGTACTCCAAAACGCGTTCCGCGTTCGGCCGGCCGATCGGCGCGCACCAAGCCATCGCGTTCAAGATCGCGGACATGGCGGTACAGATCCAGGCCGCCCGTCACCTGCTCTATCACGCGGCGCGGCTCAAGGACGCCGGACGCCCCTACAAGCGCGAAGCCTCCATGGCGAAGCTCTACGCCTCCGAAATGGCCATGCGGGTGCTGCGCGAGGCCATCCAGGTGCTCGGCGGCTACGGGTACATGACCGAGTACCACATCGAGCGCATGTACCGCGACGCCAAGTTGTGCGAGATCGGGGAGGGCACCAGCGAAATCCAGCGGATCGTCATCTCCCGCGACCTCCTGGGTAAACTGTAGGTGTGCTACAATTAATTTTCAAAATTAATTGTAACGTTACATTTAATTCTCAAAACTTATCGTAACACATCGTCACATCACGCCCGGGGGGATCGGGACGGGCTCTCCCATGACGGCGGCCTCGTCGTGGGGCCGGGGACGGCGGCGCAGGCGGCGGCACCGCTCCCAGTAGAACAGGACCGGAATGAAGATGTCGATCACCTCGTCCGCCACCAGGATGCCGCCCAGGATCGGCGCCGCCATGGGACGCATGAACTCCGCCCCCACTCCCGTCGCCCACAGCATCGGGATCAGCGCCAGAATCGTCGTCGCTTCGGTCAACAGTTTGGGCCGAAGGCGGTTCACGGCGCCCTCCATGACCGCCTCCCGGATTTCCTCCTCGCTGCGGATCTTCCCCATCCCGCCGCGACGCTCGATCGCCTCGCGCAGATACACGAGCATCACGATTCCCGTTTCCGTGGCCAATCCGAAGCACGCGATGTACCCCACCCACACCGCGACGCTGAAGTTGTAGCCCCAGAGATACTGAAACAGGACTCCCCCCGCCACCGCCCCCGGCACCGCCAGAAACATCATCATCGTGTCCGGCAGATCCCGATATGTCAGATACAGGATCATCAAGATGATGAGCAGAACCACGGGAAACACGATCGTCAGCGTCCGCTGAGCCCGCACCTGGTGTTCGAATTGACCGCTCCACTCCAGATAGTATCCCGGGGGAAGTTTCACGTTCGATTCCACCGCGCGGCGGGCCTCTTCCACGAAGCCCACGATGTCGCGATCCCGCACGTTGAGCTGCACGTAGGAACGCAGCAGCCCGTTCTCGCTCTTGATCATGCTCGGCCCGGGTTCCACCCGCACCTCGGCCACGAGCGCGAGCGGAACCTGGCGCAACCGCACCGGGGACGCGTCCGCGAACGAGCCCTTCTCCATCGTCTCCATCTCTCCCCGAGCGGGCACCAGGATACCTTTCACCGTCTCTTCGTCTTCTCGCCAGACACGCGGATAGCGCACCCGAACGGGATAACGCTCGCGACCTTCGACGGTCGTCGTGATCTCCTTGCCCCCCAACGCCACCTCGATGACGTCCTGGACGTCCTCGACGCGCACGCCATAGCGCGCCGCCTTTTCCCTATCGACCACGATCTCCAGATAGTTCTCCCCCACGATCTGGTCCGGAAATACATCGACGGCACCACGAATCCCGCGCAGCGTGGCGGCCACTTTTTCCGAGACCGCCTGAATCTTATTAAGATCGTCGCCGAAGACCTTGACGCCGATCATCGTCCGGACTCCGGTGGCGAGCATGTCCACTCGATTGATGATCGGTTGCGTCCAGATGTTGCCCCATCCCGGCACCTGAAGTTCCGAGTCCATCTCCTTGACGAGATCCGCCTTTTCCTTCCGCCACAGGAATACGCGCCGCCCGAACGTCCGTTCCCGCGCCTCGCGGATCGGGTGGAGGTCTTCATCCGACGGATCGCCTGCGAGCGCGCCGCGTGCCCGCGCCTCTTTCCGAAATTCTTCCAGAAGGAACCAGATCAGAGCGCCCGGCGCCCGATCCTGAAGCTCCCAGTTCAAATGCTTCACCCGCTCCTTCATCAGTTCCGCCCGCTCTTGCTCCATGCGCGCTCGCAGCCGATCGAGGCGGGATGCGCGTTCCCGTCCGACGGCCGACACCACCGGGTCCGTCAGCCGAGACCACCAGGTAGAAGGCTCGGCCAGCAGATCGGCTTTCGGTTCCACCGCTCCTTGCTGGACCAGAAAATCGGCCATCTGCCGGCCGATCCGCTCCACATCCTCCCGCAAGATCCATTCATCGAAGTTCGCCGCGAAACGACCTACGAGCCGGTCGTCCAGGGCCCCCCATGCGGCCTCCGGAACCTCCTTCCGAAGGAGACCCTTCCCGTGCAGCAGCGCGAGCAACTCCGTTCTGAGCAGTCGAATCAGTTCGCGCCCCATCGATGGAACGTATTCCCGGCGCCGGCGCGAGGCCAGGTCCCGCATGGCCCGATCCAGCCGGGCCATGGCGTTCATGGCCGCGTTGTTGATCATCGCCTCGTCCTCCGCGGACGGCCGCAGGAGGCCTCGCGCTTCCAGCGCGGAACGAATCCTTCCCGCCTCCGCGAGCGCATCGGCGTACTCGATCTTGCGTTTCGGCCACTCCTCCCGTGAGCGAAGGCTCACCACCGTCTCGACCATGTCGATCGGCGCCGGGTCGGTCGGCGTCTCCGCCCGCCCGACTTTGCCGACGACCTGGTGGACTTCCGGGAAGCTCCGAAGCACGCGATCGCGCTCCTTGATGTCGTCCCCCGCCTGTGTAATGTTCACGTTCGGAGTGGTGACGGGCATGTCCATGATGGATAACTCGTCGAGCGGAGGCATGAACTCCTCTCCCAGCGGGCGGAACGTCCGGTACCCCACCACCGCACCAAGGAACAGAACGCCGAAGCATGCCCATTTGTGTCGGGCGACCAACGATACGGACGCGCCGACCAAGAACGGCACGCCGATGACGAAAAAGATCCACGGCACCTTCGGGGGGAACATGGGGATGCCGATGAGCAGAAACATCCCCGTGATGACCACGATCACGTCGGGATGCCGGAGAAAAAAATCCAGCATGGGGCGATAGACGTTGACGAACGAACGGACGATCCACACGTCCTCCTGAGATTTCAGCTTGCCGCGAATGAACGTGGGGATCAGCGCCGGCACGAGCGTGATCGCCAGCAGCGCCACACCGACGAGGGCGAACGTCTTCGTGTAGGCCAGCGGATTGAACATCTTCCCTTCCATCCCGCCCAGCACGAAGATCGGCGCGAACGACAGCACCATGATCAGGATCGAGAAGAAAAGCGGCCCGCCCACCACCTTGCAGGCATCGATGACCAGCCCGCGCGTGTCTCCGCGCACCGGACCGCCGCGGAAATGGTCGTGCAGTCGATGATAGGCGTTTTCCGTCATCACGATCCCCGCGTCGACCAGCACGCCGATGGAGATCGCGATGCCCGACAGCGACATGATGTTCGACGGGATGCCGAAAACGTACATGAGGATGAACGAGATCAGAACCGCCAAGGGTAGCGTGACGCAGATGACGAACGCGCTCCGGAAATGCCACAGCACCAGAAACACGACGCCGCTGGCGATGAGGATTTCCTCGACCAGCGTATGCGTCAGCGTGTCGATCGACGCCTGAATCAGGCCCGTCCGATCATAGAAGGGCACGATGCGGACGCCCTCCGGCAGCCCGGGCTGAAGCTCCTGGATCTTCTTCTTGATGCGCTGGGTAACGTCCAGGGGATTTTCCCCATACCGCATCATCACCACCCCGCCCACGGCTTCCCGCCCGTCCTTTTCGAGCACGCTGCGCCGGAACGCCGGGCCGAGTTGGACCGATCCCAGGCGGTCCACGGTGATCGGGACCCCTTTGCGCTCCGCGACGAGGACATGGCGAAGGTCGTCCACGCCGCGCAACCATCCGTAGCCCCGCACCAAATACTCCGCGCCCCCTTTGTGGATCACCTTGCCGCCGACGCTGGAATTCGAGGCCATCACGGCGCGAAAGACTTCCCCCAGGCCGATGTCAAAGGCGCGCATTTTCTCGGGATCGACGTCGACCTGATATTCCCGAACGAAGCCTCCGACGCTCGCGACCTGGGCGACGCCCGCGACGGCGTTGAGCTGATAACGGACATACCAGTCCTGGATCGAGCGCAGCTCGTCGAGGCTCCTGCCCTCTCCCTCCACCGTGTACCAGAAAATCTGGCCGAGCGCCGTGGCGTCGGGAGCGAGGTACGGAACGACGCCCGCGGGGAGAAAGCTTCCCGCGATCGACAGGCGCTCCAGGACGCGCTCCCGCGCGAAATAGAACTCGATGTGCTCGTCGAAAATGATGTTGATCATCGAGAATCCGAACTCGCTCGTCGCCCGGATCGCCTTGACGCCGGCCAGTCCCTGAAGGTTCACCGAGAGGGGATAGGTGATTTGATCCTCGATTTCTTTGGGGCTTCGCCCCGGCCAGTCGGCCCAGACGATGACCTGATTTTCGGACAAGTCCGGAATCGCGTCCACGGGGGTCCGGAAGAGGCAATAGACTCCCGCCAAGCTCACCGCGGCCACCATCAGCAGGATGAGGAAGCGGTTGCGGACCGAGAACTCGATGACTTTCCCGATCATTTGTGACCCTCATGTCCGCTGGCGCCGAAATACTGCGTCGCGGCGGCCGGATTGAGGCGCGCTTCCGCGTCCAAGAGGAACGCGCCGGCGGTCACCACGCGATCACCCGCTTCGAGCCCGCCGAGCACCTGGTAATATTCGCCGGCCCGAGGCCCAAACTTCACTTCCACCGCTTCGAACGTGCCGGGATCCCGCTCCACGAAAACCACCTTCCGCAGTCCGGTGTCGATCACCGCCGAGAAGGGCACGGCCAGCACATGCTCGATTTCGTACCGTTTCATCGCGTGGCCGCACTTCGGACACGGACCCTTCGTCGGCGATGTTTGCTCCGGATGATGCGAACACGACCATGTTTCTTCCAGCCGACTCGGTTCGCTGACGATCTTGAAATGAAGCGCCTTGCCGTCCCGGGGGCAGGTCCCGGGTGCATCGGACACCACGTCGGAATGTTCCGGACATACGAACGCCACGCGCGCGCCGGGGACGACCTTGCGCTCGGCCAGCTTCATCCCTCCGCAAGCGGTGCATTCCCCCGGCTTATCCCAGATTCTCTCGGGATGCATCGGACACACGTAAATGGTCCGCTCCGTCTCCGGCTTTTCGTGCGGCCGCTCCGCCCTTTTTTCGTGCCGTTGCAATTCCATCCCGCATTGCGGGCATCGGCCGGGCGCGTCGCTTTTTACCTCGTGATGCATGGGGCACATGTAGAACACCTCCGGAGGCTCCTGCGCGTGAGCTTCCGGAACGCCGCCCGCTTGCACGTACATCATTCCGCAAATGGTGCATTCCTCCGGCCCTTCCGCCTTGATTTCTCCGCAGGCCGGGCAGCAGGTGTAGTACAGTTCACCCCGGCGCCCCAGCGGAACCCGAATCACGGCGGTCGCATAGAGCCCTTGCTTCAGCTTCCCGTGGGGGTTCGGGATTTCCACGCGGGCTTTCACGGTGCGCGTCTCCGCCTGCATCATGGGCTGGATGAACACGATCCGCCCCTCGAACGATTCGCCCGGAAAAGCCTCCGTCGTCACTTCGGCCGTCTGGCCCTCCCGGATCAAGCCGAGATCCCGCTCGAAGACCTCCGCCTGCATCCACACCACGGAATCGTTCGCGATCGTATAAGGGTCGTCGCCCACCTGAACGTATTGGCCAGCCAGGATGTTCTTCTTGGTCACGATTCCCGACAGGGGTGAAAAAATCGTCAGATGCGTGTGAGCGGTGCGTTCCCGTTCCAGGGTTGCCACCTGTTCAGGCGTGATTCCCCACAGCAAGAGTCGCTCGCGCGCCGAATCGGCCAGCTTCTTGGCTCTCCGGAGCGCTTCGGGGTCGGGCTCGGGTCGCGATTGAATCTGCTCCAAGGTGTTCATCGCCAATACATATTCTTCCTGCGTCGTCACGAGATCCGGACTGTACAGCTTGTACACCGGATCTCCTTTTCGGATCCGCACGCCGGTAAAGTCGACGAACAACTCGTCGGCGCGCCCCGCGATTTGCGCGCTGAGTTGCGCCACGCGCCGTTCATCCCATTCGATGAAACCGACCGTGCGCACTTCCCGCACGAGCGTGCGATAGGCGACCTCTTGAGTGGCGATGCCCGCCTGCCGGATCCGGAAGGGTGAAAGCTGAAGCCGCCCCAGGACGCCGGCGGGAACCTCCGTCGCTTCGCCGCGCCGGCGCTTGGAAAGGGGCATCCCGCAGATCGGGCATTTCTCCTTGTCGTCCGGCCTCACCACGGAGGGATGCATCGGACAGTAATATTCGAATTCGCCCTTCACCATGTCTTCGGCTTTCGCCGGTCGGGTCCAGCGATCCACCACGTTCATGATCCACCGCCAGTTGCCGACGATGATTCCGATTACGATGAAGATGAAAATGAAGCGCAGGCGCACGAAAAGAATCCGCAGGAACGCCCACGCCTTCGATCCGCCGCGTGTCATGGCCGCCTCCGCACGTCGGTGCCGACCGCGCGCTCCAAATCGGCCACCGCCGATTCGTACTGGGCCAGCGCCTCATAATGCCTGATCTTGATGTCCCGTTGCGACCTCTCGGCATCCAAGAGGTCCAGGAACGACGTCTTGTCCTTTTCATAGCTCGACCGCGACACCTCCACGCTTTGCCGGCTCTTGGGAAGGAGCTCACCCTCGTAGAGCGTCACCGACTTTCGCGCTGCTTCGACACGCTGGAAGGCGTCGCGCACCTCGAACCGAACCTGACCGTGGATTCCTTCGAGGGCGATTCGATCAGCGCGGGCTTGGTGCGCCAGGCGATCGGCTTCGGCCGACCGCTTTCCCGTGAGCCAGGGGAGGTTGATCCCGACGCTCCCGCCCCAGGCATCGTCCCGTCCGGACATCTGCATGTACATGAGACCGACGGAGAAGTCCGGATAGGCGGCGTCCCGCTGGGCGACGCGGAGCGCGGCCTCGGACGCCCGGGATTTCAGTTCCGCCGCCCGCACCTGCGGGCGACCCTCCAGAGCCAGATTCTGGAGCTGATCCAGATCGAACGCCTCCCGCACCGGCACGACGTCCTTGGGCCGGCCCAAGGGCGCGCCATCCGGGCGGTTCAAGAGCACGTTGAGCGCCGCCTTGGCCGAAATCAGCTTCTGCTCGACGAACACGACGTCGTTGTGCAACATCACCAGTTCCACCTGAGGCTTCAAGACGTCCTGCTGCGACACCGTTCCCGTCCGGTACTTGGAGGTCGAGATGCGTTCGAATTCCTCTAGGATCTTGATGTGTTCGAGGTGCACCTCGAGTTCCTTGGTCAACGTGAAATATTCGAAATACGTCTTCTTGACCCTAGCGATGAGGTCGCGTTCCCGCTCCCGATACCTCTGATGAAGGACCTCCGCTTCCCGCAGCGCCGCTTCCCCGCGCAGATCCAGCTTGCCGGGGAACGGAATCGCCTGTTCGAGGCCGAGGATGTTCATGTCATCCCTCCGAAACGCCACAGGCTGCCGCACGGGCACCCGATCCGCCGTCACGGAAAGCATGGGATCCTCAAGCGCCGACGCGCCGCGAATCGCCGCCAGGGCCGCCTGCGTCCGTGCCAGCGCTTCGCGCAGCTCCGGATGGCGGGACACCGCGACGTGAACGAGCGTGGCGACATCCAGAGTTCCGGAGAGCATGGCGTCCAATTCCGGATCCGTCGCGGGCCCTACCGGCGCCCCTTGATGGCGGATGTGGAGGGCGCTGACATTCGACGTCAACCGATCCAGATCTTCCTTCCACGCCACCCCGACACAACCCGCAAGGGCAAGGAACCCCAAGAGAAAAATGAATCGAAACATGGCATCTCCAAGAAACGAAATGGAGCTTGACCCTAAAAGGGGATCGAAGGGCGGCGGAACTTAGATGAGCAGGAGGCGGTTCAGCAGATAAAGTGGTCGGGATCGTCCGGAAGGCGGCACGCGTTCGGGATATGCGCGGCCGCACGTGCACGGCGCGGCGATTTCCGGACCGGAGGCCACGGGCAAGACGGCCAAGACTTGCAGCCCCACCAGAGGGGGGCTCGGCAGGACCTGGGCGAGCTCAGAAGAGGGCTCCAGGTGCGTGCAGGTTCGGTCCGACGTCTCCTCGTCCGCCGGACGAGGAGCCTCACGGTCCTCTCAGCACCCCGGATCGGGTGCGTCCGGAAGCCGCGCCGGCGAACCGTCGCACTTCCGGCAAGGATCGACCGTGTGCGTGCACGACAGACCGCACGCGCAATCGGTCCAGGACACGACTTGTAGCGTGGTGAAGGCCAGCAGCGCCCAGAACGCGGTCACCTTCATCATGATGAGAACAATTATACGCTTCCGGGTATTCCTTCGAGCATCAGATTTTTCAGTTACAAGAAATTTTGAGAACTTATTGTAACATCAATTGCGGTAGGGGTCGAGCGGTTCGAAGGCGAGATGGTCGGAGAGCGGAAACCCGAAGAAGATTTTCAGCCCCGTGTCGATGATGGGGTATTCTCCCACCGGGACCATCTCTCCGTTCGGGGTGAATCGATAAAAGATCCCGGTCTCGTTGATATGCCCCAGGCGCTCCGTCCCGGAGCCGTTGAGGATGAGGTGATATTCCCGCGGGACGCGCGAACCTTCCAGGAGTATGGAATACGTTTCCAGAAAGCCGACGCGCTCCTTTCGCCCCGGGTCGGAACTCCAATGGATGATCTGGCGGCGCTCCAGGAGCGTGCGCTCGGTTTCCGCCGCCGGCTTGCCGTAATATTCGCTCCACGCTTCCTTTTCCCAGTGCAGGGGGCCGCATCCCGCCAGCGCCAGCGCGCACGCGGCCGCCCGCAGGCATGATGAAGTCATGGCTTCCGGCTCTTCGTAAAAGGCACCAACATTTTTTTCATGTCGGGCTCGATTTCGTACTTCACGTTCACGGCCTTCGATCCCGCCGACGCGGAAGGCACGTACCGTCCCCCCTCGGGGGCCGATCCCGCCAGAAAAAAGAGCGTCACCGCCACGAGAAAGATCAGCACGGCGAAAAAGAACGCCTGGCGCGCGTTCGTTTCCGCGACGGCCCGGCGCTCGCCGGCCGCCCGCTGCAACATCGACTCGCGAATCTCGTCGGCGCTGAGGCTCAACTTCTGCCCGCAGCGCTGGCAGTACGCCACCGTGCCGGGATTCTTGAAGCCGCACGCGAGACATTTCATAGACGTTTAATCCTTCAGCTCCCCCGCAAAATATTTGCGCAGATTGTCCATATCCTCCTTCACCCACGCCTCGCTTCGCGCTTCCGCCGCCTTGACCGCGGCCTCGAAGTGACCTTGGGCCTCCGGCTTGCCTCGACGCTTTTGAATCACCGCCAGATTCCGCAGCACCTCGTAAGTTCCCTCCGGCGAGCCCGCTTGTTTGTCCGCCTCCAGCGCCTTCATCAAACTCGTCACCGCCCGCTGATACCACGTCTCTCCCCCTCCGGTGACGGCCATTTCTTCCTCGAGGAATCCCATGTTGTTCCAGACGACGGCTCTCCATTCCGCGCGCGCGGGGTCCTCGAGGTCCCGGTGCGCGCTCATTTTCTGATACGCCGCGTGAGCCAGGTTGAACGCGGAGCGGCGTTCGTTCGTCTTGGCCGGCGCCCTGGCCGCGTGATTCAACTTGACGGCGCCGTCTACCAGTCGCGCCAGGAGACGGTCCCGATAGCGCATGTCGATTTGCGCCAGGATCTTGCTCGCGGTCGCCATGTCGCCCGCCCGGGCCGCCGCCATGTACGCCGCCACGCCGTACTGCAGCAGCGGTTCGCTCAGCGGCTCGAGGTCCTTCAACACGGCGATTCGATTCTGAAGTCCGCTGATGCGCTCCACCCACTTCGCGTTCTTCACCAGATCCGGCGTCGACGGCGTTTCCGCGATCCGGCGCGCCTCCAGGTAGAGAAGATTCGCCTGAACGGCGACCGAATCGGGATGGTAGGCCGCGCACGAACCGAAATACGCCGCCGCCTCCGAAATGTTTCCCGCGGCGTAGTGGGTGCGTCCCAACCCGGCGAAGAGGTCGGCGTACGCCTCCCGCGTCGTATCGCGCGCCGCGTCCCCGCCCTCCTGGACCTGCTTCAGGATTTTCAGGAAATCTTCTTTCAATCGCGCCACGCGTCCTTCGTCGCCGGAACGCGCCGCCGCCATCAGCTTCGCGGTCGCCACGCCGACCTGCGCTTCAACGCTTTCTTCATCGGACGCGAGTGCTTCGCCGAAATGCTCCTCCGCCGTCTTGAGGTGCTCCTCGAACGTCTTGGTGTCGGTGGCCGCCTCCGCCATGCGCAGGGCGATCACCCCCAAGCTGCAACGAGCCGCGGTGCGCGGCAGGAGCTTTTGATAATGCGATTCCGCTTCGGAAAAGCGTCCGGCTTCGACCGCAAGCTTGGCCATCATCTCGCGGGCGCCGGAATGGCTCCAGGCCCAAGACAGGGTGGTTTCGAGCGGATCCTGAGCCTGCACGCGCCGGCCGGACTCATGGAGCCGCATCGCTTCGGTGAAACTGGATCGGACGACATACTTCCTGACGGCGAGCCCCAAGAAGAGCACCGACAGGAGGGCCAGCGCGCCGGCGCCTCCCAGAAGGAAAAGAGCCTCGCGACTCATCCCCAACCATTTTTTCGCCTCGGCCTTCTGCGGCTCCTCGGGTTCCCCCTCGGCCTCGGGCTGGCTGGGCGGGCGACGTTTCGGGGGCGGCATGCCCTTCCCCATCGGGACAGGTTTTCCCGGGACTCCCGGCCTCCCCGGTTTCCCCGGCCTTCCCGGCCTGTGTGGTGTTGTGCCCATCAGATCTTGATTTTGGCTATGATGGCTCCGGCCCCGATCGGCCCATGCGCCCGGCTGTCGAATTTGGCGCCTACCTTCCGATTGTCCATGAGAATGAACACGCAGTCCCGCGGCACGACGATCTCTTCCAATGTCTCATCGGTTTTCGAGGCGGCGTTCAGGAGGGATGCGTCCGTCTGCTCACCGTTGACATAGCAACTGCCGCTGACCATCTTGACGCGGTCGCCGGGAAGCGCCATCACCCGCCCCGCGAACGTCGTCTGCGGCACGCCGACCACGGGATACTCGAACAGGACGACGTCCCCGGGCCGCAGCCGTTCCGGCGTCCGCTCGTCGAGAAGCAGCCACTTGAAGGATTCCGCCTTCAAAGTGGGTGCCATCTCGCCCCCCGGAATCTTCCGGAAACCGCACGAGGTCCACGCGTAGAGGAGGACCCAGGCGAAAACAAACCCCACGCCCAGCTTCACGAAGCGGAGAACAAGCTCATTCATGAAGGCGTCAATATAGCGAAGGGTCGTTCGGGATCAAACAGAATTGAGCCCGTTTCTTGAGCATTTCTCTCCAGAAAGCTAGACTCTAGGCCGTCCCACGATAATTTCACACGATGGCCATCCTCGTTGCGGCCGCCGCCGTCTTTTTCGCGGCGCCGACGGGTCGTCAAGACTCGTCCGGCGGGAGTGCCTTCGAGTCGCGCCTCCTGGCCACGGTTCCCGAGGACGTGAACGTCATCGTTCCCCCGGCCTTCAGCCGCCACGGCCGGTGCGTCGCCTACGCGGCCCGAGCCAAAGGCGAGGACCGCATCGTGCGGTACGGCCGCCCGGGACCGCCCTACGAATTCATCTGATGACTCGCCCTGTCCGATCACGGGGAACGCGTGGCGTTCCTCGCCGGAGTGAACGGAATCCGCAAGGTCTTCCTTGACGATCGGCCGCTGAACTACGGTTCCGAGTGGGTCGTGGGCTGGCCGCTGGCTTGGAGCGCCGACGGCCGGACGATCGCCTGCCCGCTGAGGAATCTCAAGACCGGGTGCAGCGGCGTGGGCCTGAACGGACGCCTTCAGGACGATACGTTCGACTCCGTCGGAGCCCTGGCTCTCAGCCGCAACGGGAAGGTGCTCGCTTATCGCGCTCGCGAGGGTGAACATTCGTTCCTTGTCGTGGGTGGCGTGAAAGGACCGGCGTTCGATCACATGATCGATCCCGCCATCAGCGATGACGGTGACGCTATCGCCTTCGCGGGGTCTCGGGAAGGACAATGGAGCCTCATCGCCGGCGATCGAAAGCGGCCGCTTCAGGAACGGCCGTTTTCCGTGTTTGTCAGTCCATCCGGCGCGGCGGTGGGATATGTCCTCCATGAGCCGTTATCCAAGGGCGGCTCGGTCGCGCGAGTCGTGGTCGATGGGGCGCGGGGAGAGACGTTCAGCCTCGTCGGCCGCCCGACCTTCAGCTTCGACGGCCAAACCTATGCTTATGCGGCGGATGAAGGCTTGAAGCGATACGTTGTCATCCGCCGGCGCCGGATCGAGGCTCCGGGCCGCATCACGGACCCCGTGTTCAGCCCCGACGGCCGGCGGATCGGCTACGGCGCGCGGATCGGACGCGAACTGTGGTGGAAAGTAGAAGACGTGGATTAACCATTGAAACAATCTGAAAGGAGGGTCTTATGCGCCAGTCTCTGGGAGTCATTTTCGCAGTCGCGCTCGGAATTTCCGTAACGGTCGTATCCAGTCCGGCGGCGGTTCTCCAGGAAGGACAGGCGGTGCCCACCTTCGTGACACCGTCCGACGTCGCCATGAAAGACGGTCCTCCCGCCCTGCCCCCAGGAGCCCAATTCGCGGTCTTGGAAGGGAATCCCAAGGAAGCCGAATTCTTCACGATGCGCCTCAAACTTCCCGCCGGCTACAAGGTTCCCCCGCACCAGCACCCCGCCATCGAGCGGGTGACGGTCCTCTCCGGACAACTCCATGTCGCCCTGGGAGACACGTTCGATCCTTCGAAAGCCAAGGAACTGAAGGCCGGCAGCTACATGAAGATTCCGCCTCGCACCAACCACTATGCGTTCACGAAAGAAGAGACGATCCTCCAGCTCACGACGATCGGGCCCTGGGAAGTGATCTACGTCAATCCGGCGGATGATCCGCGAAAGAAAAAGTAGCGCGCAGAGGACGCCAAGGGATTCCAAAATGAGGGCGCAGCCCATGCGACGCCCAAGAACTGCGCTATAATGGGCCTCATGTTGCGCTATCTGACGGCCGGGGAATCCCACGGCCCTTGTCTCTTGACGATCATCGAAGGGCTGCCCTACGGTCTGACGGTGGATTTGGAATTCGTGAACGGCGAGTTGCGCCGTCGACAAGGAGGGTACGGCCGCGGCGCCCGCATGAAGATGGAACAGGACCGCGTCGAAATCCAGTCCGGCGTGCGGAACAGCAAGACCCTGGGCAGCCCCCTGACGCTGCGGATCGCCAACAACGTCCATAACAGCGAGGAACTTCCTCCGATTACCAAGCCGCGCCCGGGCCATGCCGACCTCGCGGGAGCCATCAAATTCGGCACGCCCGACGCGCGCGGCGTATCCGAGCGGTCGAGCGCCCGGGAAACCTCCGCTCGCGTAGCCGCCGGCGCCGTGGCCAACGCCTTCCTCGGCCTGTTCGGCGCGAGAGCGGTCGGCTACGTGGTGGAACTGGGCGGCATCGCCGCGAAAGCGCGGGCGGAGTCGGCCGAAGAAGCGCTCCGGCGGCGCTCCGCGTCCGAATTCTACGCTCTGGATTCCGAGCAGGACGCGGCATGGCGGGCGCGGATCGATGAGGATCGAAGCGAAGGCGATACTCTGGGCGGAATCTTCGAGGTGTGCGCCTGGGGATTACCACCCGGCCTGGGAAGCCACGCCGGATGGGAGCTGAAGCTGGACGGAGCGCTGGCCCGCGCGCTCATGTCGGTCCAGACGGTCAAGGCGGTCGAGACGGGCCTGGGGATCGAGGCGGCCCGGCGGCGCGGTTCGCAGATGCATGACGAGATCGTCGCCGGCCTGGGGCGCACGCGAAACAACGCCGGGGGCATCGAAGGCGGCATGACCAACGGTCAGCCGCTCGTCGTGCGCGCGGCATGCAAGCCCATCGCCACGCTGCGCCAGCCGCTTCGATCGGTCGATCTGGCGACGGGCGAGGAAGTACGGGCCGCGTACGAGCGCAGCGATGTCTGCGTGGTGCCCGCCGCCAGCGTCATCGGTGAAGCGGTAGTCGCGTTCGAGCTGGCTCGCGCTTTCCTGGACAAGTTCGGCGGCGACACGATGGAGGAAGTCCGCGAAAGATTCGACGTCTATGCGGAGCGTGTCGCCCGTCTATCGCGTTCCGCCGAAGCCGGAAGCCGATGAAATCGAAACCGCACGTTCCGATCCTGCCGCTCACGTGGCGCTTCCTCAGACGGATCGGGCGATACAAGGCCACCCTGGCGCTGACGATCCTGATCGTCGCGTGCGCCGGGGCCGCCAAGGCGGGCCAAATCTATCTGGTCAAGCCCGTCATCGACGGGCTGTCCGAACTAAGCGGCGAACAAGACTTGGAATTCCTGAAACTCATCGCCGCCATCGCGCTGGGATTGTGCGGCGCGCTATTCCTGTTCGGCTATCTCCAGGACGTCTACACGAATTTCCTGACCAAGCGCGTCGTCGCCGACCTCCGCAACGACGTGACCGAACATCTCAGCCACCTCCCGCTGGGCTTCCACTACGGCCGGCGATCGGGCGATCTCCTCTCCCGGGTCACGAACGACATCAACGTGATGGAGCCAGCCGCGAATTTCTACTTCGACGATGCCCTGGTCCATCCCTTCGCGATCCTGTTCGCCCTCGGCATCGCCTTCAAAGCCAACTGGATCCTGGCGGTGGGCGTCGTGGTCTTCGTGCCACTCTACCTCATTCCTCTGACGATGATCGGCCGCCGACTGCGCCGCGCCCGCAAAAGAAGTTTGGAAAGTCTCGGGGACATGACGCAGACCATGATGCAGACGTTCAGCGGCATCAAGATCGTCAAGGCCTTCGGCATGGAAGACGAGCAGGTTCGAGAGTTTCGAGAAACGAACGAGTCGTTCTTCAAAAAGCTGATGAGCGCCGTGCGCCGAAAGGCGCTCAGCGAGAACCTCGCGCACCTCTTCGTCGGCCTCGGAATCGTCATCATGCTCGTGGGCGGAGGGTTCCTGCTGGCCAGCGACATGATGACGGCGGGCGACATGGTCGTATTCGCAACGGCCGTCGCCATGATGAACACGTCGATCCGCGAAGTCGCCAAATCCTGGAACCGGCTGATCGAAGCCTCCACCGGGTGCGAACGCGTATTCGAGCTGCTGGACATCCCCAGAGACACCGAACCGGACGGCACAAAGGAGGTCACGTCGATCGATGGAGGGATCTCGTTCGAACGGGTTTCTTTCCAGTACGACTCTCAGCCGGTGCTCAAAGACATCGACCTCGCCGTGCGGCCCGGAGATGTCGTGGCGCTGGTCGGCCGCAGCGGGGCCGGCAAGAGCACGCTGTGCGATCTGATCTGCCGTTTCTACCGGCCCACGTCGGGACGCATTCTCGTCGGTTCCCTCGATCTCGCCCACGTCCGCCTGCGCAGTTGGCTGAAACACGTCGCGATCGTCACGCAGGAGACGTTCCTTTTCAATACCTCCATCCTGGAAAACCTGCGCTTCGGCCGGCCCGACGCCACGCTGGAGGAAGTCGAACGGGCGGCGCAGGCGGCCAACATTCATGAATTCATCAAGGGCCTTCCCCGCGGCTACGAGACGGTCGTCGGCGAGCGCGGCGCCAAGTTGTCGGGCGGAGAGCGCCAGCGCATCGCCATCGCCCGCGCGATCCTCCGCAACCCGGACGTTTTGATCCTGGACGAAGCCACCAGCGCGCTGGACGCGGAGAACGAAAGGCTGGTGCAAGACGCCCTGGCGAACCTGATCCGGGCGGGCGGCCAGCGCCGCATCACCTTGGTGATCGCCCATCGGCTCTCCACGGTTCGCGACGCGGACCGCATCGTGGTGCTGGACGAGGGCCGGGTCGCCGAGGTCGGACGGCACGAAGAACTCGTATCGCGCGACGGCTTGTACGCGGCGCTTTACAAGACCCAGTTCGCGAGCTGATCCGAGTTCATTTCGAAACGCCGTCGTTACCTCTTGACACTCCACTCCGGCGATATCCACATCAGGACCATCACAACTTTGGAAGCCCCAGTCGCCGAGCCGGACTTCCATAAGCGATGCGCAACGCTCGCGTCCCGAATGCGGCATGCCGTTTGCACTGGGGACTGTGGTATATTGACGGAGGTCGAAATTGAGGATCGGCGCCGTGATTCAGTGGTTGTTCAAGCAGGGGATGGCTGCGTTCCGCCTCGAGGAGCGGTTCGAGCACATCGAACGCCGATTCGAGCAGATCGACCAGCGCTTCGAACAGTTCGATAAGAGATTTGAGCGCATGGAACGCCGAATCGAACAGTTCGAGCAACGATTCGAGCAGATGGACCGCCGTTTCGAGCGCGTGGAGGAACGATTGCTACGTCTAGAATTGACGGTTGCGGATCACACCGCGCGGCTGGACCGTATTGAGAGCAAGTTCGACGCGGCGTTGGATATGCGCGAGCGCGTTGCGGTCCTGGAAGCCCTGATCGGTCGCCGGCGGAATTGAGCCTCTTCTTCTACATCCCCTGAAGTTCGCGTATGTGCTCGTCCACGTCGTGGATTTTCTCGCCGGTCCGGCCCAGCGTCTCCTCCATTTCCGCCGCCATCTCGGGTTTGGCGCGCCGGAACGCCTCGTTCTCGAGCTGCCGGATCAGTCGCCCGCGCTGTGCCTCCAGGTTCGCCAGCTCTTTTCGGGACCGTTCCAGTTCCTTCTCGCGATCGAACGTGCCGGCCACCTGGACGAACAGGGTCAACTCCGGACCGGTCGAACGGGACGCCCCAGGAGGAACTTCGAGGCCCACCCCCGCTTCGAACGAGCGGAGATTCCCCAGATGCACGATCAGATCGGCGGCCGCACCCGCCAGGTTTGAAAGCGCCGCGGAATCCTTGACCGAAGCTTTCGCCGCCAGCTTCACCGACGGCGCGATGCCGTAGTGCGCCCGGACCGCGCGCACGCCCTTCACCGCCTCGAAGACGATGCCCATCCGGAGTTCCACGGCGTCGTCGATGCGCTCCGGATCCGCTTCGGGCCACGTCGCGACGGCGACGAATCCCTCGCCGAACAACCGCTGCCAGATTTCCTCCGTCACGAACGGGCAGACGGGATGCAGCAGGCGCAGCGTCACGTGGACGACGTGCCGGAGGACCCGCCGCGCCGTCTCATCGTCTCCCCGGCGCTTGGCGAACTCGATGTACCAATCGCAGAACTCGTCCCACACGAAGCCGTAGAGCACATCGGCCGCCCGGCTGAATTCGTATGCCTCAAGCGCTTTCGTCACCGCCTGGATGACGCGATTCAACCGGGAAAGGATCCAGCGATCCTCCACGGCGAGTTGTTCCGAGGGTGGAGCGGACGGGGCGGCGTTTCCCTGGGCCGCCACGAAACGGCACGCGTTCCACAGTTTGGTGACAAAATTCCTCCCCTCCTCGGTCCGCCGGACGGAGAGATTCCTGCCGAAGCGGAAATCCTGGGTTCCGGTGGAAAGCTTCACCAGCGCGAACCGCAGCGCGTCCGCGCCGTAGCGGTCCAACAGCTCCAGAGGATCGACCCCCGTTCCTTTCGATTTGCTCATCCGCTGGCCTTGGTCGTCCAGGATGGTGGCGTGGATGATGACGTCGGAGAAAGGCTTCTCTCCGCGGAACTCCAGGCCCATCATGATCATCCGCGCCACCCAGAAGAACAGGATGTCGAACCCGGTATTCAGCAGCGAAGTCGGATAGAAGACCTTG
>JACQVR010000053.1 GCA_016209705.1 Planctomycetota bacterium | reverse complement strand
GGACGCGGCGGGCATTGGTGCTCTTCATTGAAGGTACTCCCGGACCAAGCTGGCGTCTGCTGGCGGATGGCAAAGCGTGCAATTCCGCGCTCCGTGGACGCTCAACCACATCGGAGTATTCGGGTGGATATAACAGCGGGCTGGCTTCGATCCTGTATTCACAGCAGATGGAGCCAGCGGCGTCGGTTTAGCCCTGGAGAGAAAACCTTCGTCCGCTTCGTCCGCATTGGGCTCGGGTTTGGCATCGTTTGATTCGTCGGTGCGGACGATCGCGGACGGAGCGGACGATGCGGACGAAGTACTTACCTTTGGGCTAAATCTGATGATCCGTTCCCGCTTATGGCCTTCCGGCTTACACGTGAACTGCCAACCCGTTTTGCGGAGGTTCGGGGCGATCCGACGCAAGCGGTCAGCCAGCTTCCTGGGTGTATTCGGAAAGATGCCGTTCTTGAACCCGCCTTCGGAATCTTCCTCGCGAAGTTCTTTTAGAAGCTGCCCGGCGGTGCCAAACCACCCGCGCTCGGCGCGTCCCAGGATGAACTGGGCGAACGGGTCGAACGCCACGGCCTCGGATGAGGCATTTGATTCATGCTCCTCGTAGGCCGCCATGAATGTTCCTTCAGTCCAGCCAAGGGCAGGCTCCGCGGCAGTGACCCTCAGGGCGAAGTCTGCCATGCGTGGAAGGCGTTTCAGTTTGATTTCACGGCGACGGCGGAGTGCGACGCTGACGGCATCCAAGACCGCGCCCAAGATCGCCGCACGTGCTTTGTCAAATTCAGCCAGCATGGCGGTCTCGTCCCGCCGCTCTTCGGGAGGGATGGCGGGGAGCGTGACGATGATGGAACGCTCCCGCAAATCGTCCCGGCTGGCCACGTTTTCGATGCCGTTCAGGATGACGGGCCGCCGGACATCGAGGAGGATTTCCTCCAAATCGGTATAAAGTTCACGTGTTCCCAGGCCGCCTCCTGTTGCCAATCGACATAAAGCGTCTGATATCCAAGGAGATAGCGAGGATAGATTGTCGAAGACCAGGGCCCACCCATTGACTGCCGATATCAGAAGATCTCGCTCATCCCGAGGCATAGTCCGAAGGGGCGCAATAGAGGGGTCGATAATCCACCTCAGGAATCGAGCCGCCATTGATTTCGCGGATCCCTGCTCGCCGATAAGGATCAGGATCGGATATGGGCCTGTCGCAAAGAAGGCTCCAACGAGCCACGCAACCATGAGGACCCAGGACGACTCATCCGGCACGTTGATGAAAGCCCGAAGCTCGCCGACCGATCCCCCAGCCACTGGCTGTGGCAGCGCCATCAGACTCTTCGGCCGCCTGAACCGAACCGGGGGATTCTTGATCACCCTCCAGCCTGAGGGTGTGATCTCTACGGCGTTCCATTCCGGATCCCCGAGATCAAGGTAGATGTTGCCCCGGGCCTCTCCGATTCGCACGTGAACGGGTTCTTCCGGCCCTTCAAAGATGGCTTTCGCCTCAATCTGGTCGAGCGCGTCGGTCACGGCTTGATTACTTGGAGGCTTGCCCTGTGCCTGATAGAACCGGCGTTGTAGCCACAGCCGGAAAGACTTCGAGCGGATCGGATAGGTTTCCCGGTGTTTGCCGACAGGAACGGACACATAGCCCCTAGCCTCAGGGGTGTGAAATGCGTCCGCATCGTCCGCAAGCGCGACTAGGATGCCGGCTTGGGTGCGCCTTTCCGATGGAGGCTCTTCATCCGGCAAGCCATCATCGCCGCCATCAGGAGGCTCCGGAGGTTGGCCCGGAGGTGTGCCTTCGACCTCCAAGGCTATATCAGGGCCATCTTGGGGCGACTCCAGCTTGTCCTGCTTGGCCTGGGACGCTGGTGTGTACTCCTCAGCCGTGAATTGGATGGCCTTGGCGATCGTTCGATCGCGATAGGTCTCCAGGTCCCACTTTTTGGGGCGGTAGAGGCCCGAAAGCCGGAACAGACGGTCAATCCGTGCGGCGTCCTTGCGCGTCCAGAAAGCCAGGTGGCAGCAGAGCGCCTGGTCTGCTTCGCTATGACTCGGGTATCCGGCAATTTCTCCATTCCAAAGTCCTGTGAACTTGTGTCCATTGGCGGCGCTACGAGCTAGGTCGAGGAGGGTCTGGTCGTCGAGGTCAACCGGGGCCGCTGGGCTACGGTTCGCTTGGGTCTGGATTGGCACTATTCGCGCGGCTCGGCTGCGATCGTCATCGCGGACGATGCGATCGAACTCCTCGAGCGAATACCGGCGATCGAGCTGTTTTGCCACGATTCGGCATGGGAGCGGCTCCGCATAGCCTTTCGCCTGGTATTTTGGGTCGAAGCACTTCGTGTTCAGCGTCCCGGGCAGCCGGAAAATGCGCGCCAGATCGATAGTGGGGTCGCCGTCCAGTTCCCGAGCCAACGCCGCATTGATCGCGCGAACACCCAGCGCTTCGGGTGTCGGCATTCCCCTTTCGAACGGCCCTACTTCTACCGGTTCCTGAAGCAGCCAGAGGCATTGATACCCGGCGCCGGAGTCGACCAGGATGGATGGTCCGCATCCCGTCCGCTCGCTAAAGGCGTTGATGCGACACAACGCCGACGCCTTGTCTGGTTTGTCTATGTCCGCGAAACAGCACTGAACCCGGGAAACTTCGTGCTCCGCGCCACGCTTTTCCGGTACGTTGTCATACGCGGCAAGGCTGTAATAGACGCCGATACCGCATTCGCGCTCCTGGATCTCGGTCAGTTCGCCCAGGATTCGTTCAACGTCGCCTGAGTCCGAGACGAAACGGGAAATTAAACGGTCAGTAATGACCGCAAGAACGAAACCACGCCCGGACGGATGGACCTGATCTAGGAGCTGCTTGGCGTCATTGGGTAGGTTCATCGTCGCTGCTCCCGGAGGCGCTCTTCTTCCTGAAGCACGGACTTGAGCGTTTCGACGACTTCGGCTGGCCACGTTCGAATAATCCCCACACGCTCGCACGGGGGAATTCGCTGGGCGTACTGCGCCACGAGCCGCTCGGTCGTGGCGCGAGTGAGCCCCAAAGCCCGAGCGATTTCTGGTAGTGTGATCCTTGCCTTCTGCTGCTCCATCTCGACCTCCTCAGCGGTGCTGCCTATTGCACCGTCTCTAGAAGTTCATGGAGTACAGCACGCCAGTGTCGAAGATGGTCGAAGTTGGTCGAAGATTTGCGTTATCGTGCTCACTTCTGTCCTTTTTTCCGCTCCTTCACGGAAAATTGATCGTAGTGAGCGTCACTGGCGATTACCCTTCCGTGGCGACCGTATGGCTTCTGATTGCAGAGTTCTATCTGGCGATCCCGCCTGACCTTTCTTTGTGCCTCCACCCGCGCCTCGATGTCGCTCCACCACCGCAACAGGTCGCCCTTCCGGACTTCCGGCTTCTTGCCTGCTCTTCCTGCCGATCGAATAGGGCCGTTCGATTGTGCGTTTAAGCGTTTCAGCCGCCTATGCTGCTTGTAGGGCACCTGTATCGTGGCACAAATCTCTTTCCAACCATGGCAGACCTTGTCCGCTTGCACGGCTGGGCCGATATCATTCAGGATCTTGTACAGGATTACTAGGATCGGATTGGGATCTTCATCCGGCTTGAAGGCTCCCGCTCGGATAAACGTTGCGATTTCTTGAAATGCGGGGCGGATATCCCGGAAGATCTCATATGGAGGATAGGGAGGTTCTGGGGAGGCATCCTGCATCAGTTGCATGATCAATTCCTGTGCCCCGCCTATCTGCGGCCTCCATGGATCGCAACATAGCGCGAAGGCACCAACGGCGGCGGTCTTGCGCTCCTTCAGAACCCGAGACTTGTCGGCTGCGATCGCGGTAAGCTTATTGAGAAGTCGCTCCCGTTTCTCATATGCATACCACCCAATCTGGCGATGTTCTGACTCTTCGTACTTCTCATCATCGATGATTTCAGTTTGAAGTTTCGCTGCTTCTTCGTCCTCAATAGCCCGAATCACCCGATAGGTCATCAACTCGAATGGTCTATGGTGACGAATCTGAAGATCCAGACTGAGGAAAGGATCATTTGGAGGATATGCTCCGTCAGGTTGGAACGATGGCATTTTATCCCTCAGTTCCGGACGAGGTCCCGGGGGTGGAGCCCTCAGAAGGCAACGCCACACCCGGAGTCGTAGGTGGGAAAAACCGCCGAACCGGGTAGCTGATTATATGCCTTGGAATGGCCGAGAAGAACGAAAGTTTGTGGGCAAGGGGGAATTGATTGCTGTCTCTAGATGAGGTCCAAAAGTGGTTACTTTGGGCTAGGTCGGCGGTAGGCTTATCGATTCTCCGAGGGATCCGTCACCCATTTTGTTCCGTTACATCGATCACAAATCACCGTGTACTCACGCTGATTCCATTGGGCGCTCTTAGCTTCTAACCGAACCATGGCATCCTGAACTGCAAAAGATTCCCTATAAACCTTCTCCCTTTCCTCGTCGCCAAATGACGAACCCGCGATTAGCTTGCGTGCCCGCTCCAATGCGGCCACTTCCCGTCGGGCCCTCGCCTCAACGGCCGCTTTAATGGCGGCTTCGCCAGCCAGCATTCCTGTCCCTCTACAGTACTGGCATGCGACAAGTTTCGCCGGCTGGCTTCCTTGATCTTCATCTCGCGCTCCTTCCTGTCCCTGATCATCAACGCGAGCCCGCCTTCGCTGCTCAGCCTTTGCGTTTTTCGGTAATCTAGTTTCCTGGACCGCTGACTTCGCTGGGGTGTCGCCCTTGCGCCTTAGAACGTTCTTTTCAATTTGAGCGAGGTAATCGGCTATTTCGGTCTCCGTCATCTCGCGAGTTGACACGATATCCGGTCGCCTCCATTGCTCGTAAATGGTCCGTTGCTTGACGGTAAGAAGGCCCATCTCACGTTGAGTCAGTGTGCGGGGCACCTTTTCAAGATTGGAGGAACCGGTAACGTCAGGGAATAGGTTTTGAAGAAGTAGAACCGCTGCACCGGAGACCAGTGCCATGCTGACCAGACCAAGCATCATGAAAACTATAGATCGTTTTCTCACTTGAGTGGTTATTCTTCTAAGGCGAATCGAGGGAAAAGGGCTTTGGATTATCCCACAATGGCTACAGCGGCGAAGTGATGAAGAGATTATCTTTTGGCACTTCACACAGGGCCGCATCATAAGACTTCCAAGAGGATTCGCCCGACAAACCTGATGCCCGCCATTATGTATTGATCGCGTTTTGCGAGCAAGCTGTTTCTGCTCGCATGATGCGGGCGTGGAGAAATCGACTTTCTCGCCGGCCTATGGGGTGCTTCGAAAAAAGCTCGTCGCGATGAGGAAAGCGGCGGGCCTCACGCAACGGGCTCTCGCCAAGCGGCTCGGTCGGGAACCCAGTTTCGTGGCCCGTTTGGAGCTGGGAGAACGACGACTGGACGTGCTCGAATTCTTTTGGCTCTGCCAGGCGTGCGGAGCCGAACCGAAGCGAATTTTCGCCGAGCTCATGAACGCCTTCGCCGCTTCAGAGCCAAGAAGGCGGCGGTCGTCGAGATCCAAGCCATAGTTCGAAGCTCATTGCGCAGCCAGCGCATCTCCTGTTCGGTCCACCGTTAACTCAAAACCGAACACCTCTGCCCTTGCCGACGCGTTACAATATCTTATGAGAGACTGGAGAAAGGGGGCCTTGTGCACATCCGCGACCGCATCGTAGCGTTCCGGCGCGTCAAGGCGTCGGCCATCAAGTCGCACCCTCGCAATTGGCGAACGCATCCAAAGCGCCAACGGGAGGCGCTGAAGGGCATTCTCGCCGAGGTGGGTTACGCTGACGCGCTCTTGACCCGAGAGTTGCCGGATGGGTCGCTTCAGCTTGTGGACGGCCATCTGAGAGCCGAGACAACGCCCGACATGGAGGTGCCGGTTCTCGTCCTCGACCTCGACGAACAAGAAGCGGCGAAACTCCTTGTGTCTCTCGACCCGCTGGCGGCAATGGCCGGCAGCGACGGAGACCGCCTCGAAGCGCTTCTGGCCGAGGTCAAGACGTCCGACGAGGCGCTGGGCCGCATGATTCGTGACCTCGCCCGCGACGCCGGAATCGAGACGAACACGCCGCTGGAAGACGACGCGGCTCCCGAACCGCCCGAGGTCGCGGTCACGCAGCCAGGCGACCTCTGGATCCTGGACAGGCACCGTCTTCTGTGTGGCGATTCCACGAAGCGCGAGGATGTGGAGCGCCTGATGAACGGTGCGCGCGCGTCGCTCATGGCGACGGATCCGCCGTATCTCGTCGACTACAGCGGCGGAAATCATCCGCAATCCTGGCACAACCACCCTGAAACGCGAGACAAGAGTTGGGATGAATATCGAGACCCGAAAGCGTCGTCGGATTTCTTCTACGCCTTCCTGCGCCTGGCGCTCGACGTGGCGCTTCGCGAGAACGTCGCCATCTACCAGTGGCACGCATCGCGCCGCCAAGCCCTCGTCGAGGAGGCGTGGTCCCGCGCGGGGCTTTTAGTTCATCAACAAATTATCTGGAACAAAGCCCGGCCGATCCTGACGCATTCGCACTACATGTGGCAGCACGAGCCCTGCTTCTACGGCTGGGTCGAGGGAGAGCCGCCAGCCCTCCGCCCGGACCCGTGCCTGACAACGGTGTGGCAAATCGACCAGAAGGAAGCGCAGGACGGCATCCATCCGACGCAGAAGCCGCTGGAAATCTTCGCCATCCCGATTCGCAGCCACACGCGCCCGGGCGACATCGTCTACGAGCCCTTCTGCGGTTCCGGCAGCCAAATCATCGCCGCGGAGAAACTGGGAAGGCGCTGCTTCGCCATGGAACTAGAGCCCAAGTTCGTCGACGCCGCCGTCGCCCGCTGGCAGCGGGTTGCCGGCAAGGTTGCCCTCAACGAAACGCACCCAGAGAGGAGGATTTACTAATGCCCGGAGGTCGCCCTACGAAATTCACCGCCGAAGTCCGCGAACGTATCCTCCAAGCTGTCAGCGTCGGCGTCCCCCTGGAACTTGCCTGTAAAGGCGCGGGGATCAGCTATGCCGCTTTTCGCGTCTGGATCCGTCGCGGAGAACGCCAAAAGCGCGGCCAGTTCGCCCAGTTCGTCCGCGCCATTGACGAGGCCGAAGTTCGGGCCTTGACCCGCTGGCTGGCCAT
>JACQVR010000052.1 GCA_016209705.1 Planctomycetota bacterium | reverse complement strand
GCTCTGCCGGATGCTTACTTCGGCTCGCTCGGGCTCCCTCATCTGACCGCTGGCTTGGCTTAACCCGCCGAACCGCCGGATGCGGATCCGCATGTCCGGTGGTGTGACAGGGACAGCTCGCGAGGGCCTACCTATGTCGATTTGGCCCGGCGCGAGAGCGAAAAAGGACATGACTTGCACCGTCCGGATCTGCTCATCCTCGATGTGCTGATGCCGGGGATGAACGGCTATGACATGTTCGCGTGGTTGAAGGCGCGCCTCTTCGAGCCGTTCTTTACCACGAAGGACGTGGGTTCAGGGACGGGCCTGGGCTTGGCGACCGTGAATGGAATCGTGAAGCAGAGCGGGAATTTCAGGCTCCGGTCGGGATATCCCACGCCGCACCCCTCGATCGTGCAGCAAATCGCGGGCTTGGTGTCCGAAGTGCTCATCATGAGGAAGGGCGCGGTGCCGGCGAACGTGGCGGTCCTCGACGCCATCACCGGCGGGAAGTTCGCGTGGGTCTTCTGGACGGTTCAGATCGGATTGGGCACCCTCCTGCCGATCGGGATGATCTTTCAGCCGGGACGCCGATCGCTGTGGACCATGGGCGTGGCGTGCCTGCTGATTCTGATGGGCGCGTTCTTCCGCGGCCTCGCCCGAAAAGGCGCCACAAATCCATTGCCTTCGCACCGGCAATCGAGTTTCATATAAATGATAAACATAGTTAACTAAGTGCTCGAATTTATGAATTCGAGCGCGAGGATGCGGTCGCTCGTGAGACCGAGGTGACGCGTGACGAATCCGGTATCCATCCTGGCGGAGGAACACGGCCGGTTCCGCGAGACCCTGGACCGCCTGAACAGCGCGGCCAGGACGCGGGACCACATCGGCGCCCGGCGCTTGCTTTTATCCCTCCAGGAACCGCTCGACCTGCATGGTCGCAAGGAGGAACAACTCCTGGCCGCGCTCCGCGAGCGGCTGCCCTCCGTGACGCTCGACGCGCTGGCCCGCGAAGAAGAGGAGGAGCGCGCATTCGCCGCCGACGCGATCCGTTCCCTCGACGCTTCCGGCGAGGGTCCGGCGCCGGCGGAGATCGAGAAGTTCATCGCGTGGCTGCGCCGCCACATGTGGAGGGAGGAGAATTTCGTATTTCCGGACGCCGAACGACATCTCGCCGAATCGGAGCTGGCCGCGCTGGGAGCGCGCATGGCAAAGCTGAAGCCGTTTGAGCGCGAAAATGGGACCCGAGCCCCGTAGGAAGGACACGAATTGCGTCGCCCGTTGAAATGTCTTTGGGTCATCTTGTCCGTCGCGTTGCTCCTCCCGTCGCGCGCGGCATGCGCCTGCAACCATGACGTCGCGACGCCCGCGGATCGCAAGGCATGTTGCGGCGCCCATCCTCAGCAAGACGGGCAAAGCACGCCGGCCCACGACGCTCGGGAATGCGCCTGCCCGGCCATGCGACCGGACTCGATCGTGGAACCTCCGCCGGCTTTCGCTTCGTCCTCGCAGGAATCCGCCTTGGTCTTGTCGTTCGAACCTTGCTTCACTTTCCCGCCACAGGTTCCCCTGACCCGCATTGAACGGGAAACAGGCCCCCCTGCACGATTATCCACGCCTCTATTCATTCTGCACCACGTCCTTTTACGCTAAATCCGATTCCCTCTAGGTTGATTCGGCACCGTCTTCCGAGCGTAGCTCGATTTCTTTGATTCGGAGATGAGACCATGAATACATTCTTTATCGGTTGGGTCGCGACGGTATCCCTTATGGGAGCAAAGCTCCAACACGGCCATGATCACGGCGGTTCGTCGCAAGACCACGATCACCACAAGCCCCAGAAGCAGATCGAGGCGGTGGTTTTGCAACTGCCCCTCAAAGGGGTGATGGCGCCCTGTTGCAACCAGGCGATCGAGCAGGCATTCAAGGCCGTCAAGGGCCTCCTATCCGTCAAGGTCCAGAAAAACGGAGACCGGTCCGCCGCCGAGATCAGGTTGAAAGAGGGAGAAGGGCTTCCCCTTTCCGAGGTCAAGAAGGCGCTCGATGCGGCCAACCGATCCATGGGGAATTCGATGGGAACGAAGTACGAAATAGACGGGACCTTATCGGCGTCCCTCGCACATTTCTACCGAACCCGGTCCGCGCCCGACGAGAAGGGACTCCAGAAAGCGCTTTCCGCCTTGAAGGGGTATGAAGGGGTTTGGGTGAAAAAGACCGGCTTTGCCGTCCGCTTCTCCGATGAGGCGGCGCCTTCCGTGGAGGAGGTCGCCAAGGCGGCGGGCATCGAGGTCGTCGAGGTCATATTGGCTCCTTCATCCCAGGGGAAGCGGTACGCCTGTCCGATGCATCCAGAAAAAGTATCCGTCTCTCCTGAGGTCAAATGCCCGGCATGTCGAATGAAAATGGTCGAGGTGGTGACGAAGCCGTGAAATGGCGTTGACAAAGGATACCCTCAAACCGGCAGGGATCTCATCCCGCCGGTTTGAGCTTAAGGGAATCGACCTACCGTGGCGATCGGTCTGAAACCAAGATCGATATCCGCGAGAACCGTATTTCGGCCGGACTCCACGACGGCGTCGGGTTTCTCCGCCGCGCGTCGAATCCACCCGTTGTCCCCGGGCACTTGCCAAAGGAGCCGGTATCGACCGCAGGGAATGGATCGCCAGGCGAAACAACCTTCGTCGTTGGTCCGCGTCTCGAATTCGGCTCCGGGGTCCGCTTCGGGGGTCGATTCAGAGAATGATTCAAACCACCTCATGCGCACGAGCTTTACCCGGCATCCGGGAACACCTTTCTTCTTGAAAATCAGACGACCCTCCACGCTTCCGGTGGAGGCCGGATCGACCGTTCGTTCCGAGGCGCCCGGATCGCGAAGCTCCGCCAGGATTTCCCGCCGGATCTCCTCTTTGAAAGAGGCGCGGTCGGAGCCGGCGGGGACGGAGCATGCGGAAAGGAGCATCACGATCGGAAAACTCTTTCTCACGGGTTCACCGCCACGACGGCGCCAACGAATTCCTCGGTATTCCATTCCGCTCCGAAGAAGTCATCGCGGAAGATGCCGTTTCCATCCACAATGGCCACAACGATGTTGTGTTCGAAGCCTTCCTCTTCTGTTCGGCGATAGTACACACTGAAGGCGCGTGCCAAGGGGCCGACGACCTTCGGCGCGGCGGTCGCGAAATCCCAGCGAGACAAATCGATTTCGTGGCGGAGGGCATAGGCGCGCAGCACATCCGGCCGATCCCCGGGATCAAAGCTCACCACGACCACGCGGGCATACCGGCCTTGCTTTCGAAGCGATTCCTGGACCGCCTTCAGCTTCGCCGTCACGGCCGGACACATGGAAGCCACCTTGCAGCGGGTGAAGATGAACGTCAGGACGAGCGGATTTCCTCGATAATCGGAGAGCCGGACGGCTTTTCCGTCCTGATTGATCAGCGTGGCGTCCGGAATCGCCTGTCCCGCCTTCAACGGCTGCGGCGCCGGGGAAAGCGGTATTCGGGGCGGCGCCGCGGATTCTTGAGGCTCGCGACCGCACGAAGTCAGCACGGCGGCCAGAAACAGGGCTGCGCGAATCATGCCTTGACGCCCTCCGGAAGCGCTGTGGCGGGCGCCTCGTGCTTCTCCTCCTCGACTTCCCAGAGCGTCAACGCCGGAAACCATCGGACGAAGATCAACAGCAGCAGGGCGAACCCCGCGAACCAGCCGGCGGTGATCGACCATTCGACCCACGAAGGAGAGTAGCGCCCCGTCCCCCAAGAAAGGTAAGGGTGCTCGCCGCTGGTAATGATGATCTCGTACCGTTCCATCCACATGCCGATGTTCACGAGGATGCTCATCACGAAGAGGTTCGGGATCGTCCGGAAACGAGGAACGGCCAAGATGACGAACGGGACCGGAAAACACAGCGTGAACATGATCCAGAACAGGGGATTGGAGAACTTGGCCTCGATCACCGCCAGTTCCGCCGTTTCCTTCCCGTAGAAACCGTACAGGTGCTCGACGATCATGGCGTACAGCCAGAAACAGCAGAGCGCCAGCAGGAACTTCGCGCACGAGTTGAAATGCCGGGGCGTGAGGTATGCTTCCAGATGGAAAATCTTGCGGAAGATCACGGCGAAGAAGATGACGGCCGCCACGCCGGAGTAGATGGCTCCCAGGACGAAGAAGGGGCTGATCAGCGGCGTGTGCCATCCGGGCTTCGTCGTCATCCCGAAGACGAACGACACGTTCGTGTGCACCGAGATCACCAGCGCGAAGAGGAAGATGGACATTCCCGTCATGATGCGGCTCAACATGCGGTGCTGGGACTCCGTTCCCTCCCATCCCAGGGCCAGCCCGCGATACACGCGACGCCGAAACGGAGAGGCGCCCGTCAAGCGATCGCGACAGACGGCGATATCGGGAACCAACGCCATGTAGAAATAAAGAATGGAGGTGATCAAGTAAGTGGAGATGCAGACGACATCCCAGAGAATCGCGGAGCTGAAATGGGGATAGAAGATCACGTTGAACAATCGCTCGGGACGGCCGAGATCCACGATCACGCACGTCGCGCCGAAGGGCAGGCTGAATACGGTGATGGCTTCCGCCAGCCGCGTGAACGGCCGCCGCCATGCCGTGTCGGTGATCCGCAGGATGGACGAGATGAGCGTTCCCGCATGGGAAATGCCGATGAAGAAGACGAAATTGACAAGATACAACCCCCAGAAGACCGGCGTGTTGAGGCCGGTCTCTCCCAGACCGTATGCGATCTGCCACGCCCAAGCCAACATCGACCAGAGCAGCACCGCGCCGAGCGCGACGCAAACCGCACGGTACGCCCGGCTCGGGCGCGCCATCATGGGAGCCAAAATCGGACGCGCGATATCGTTCATGTCGATTTCAGATAGATCACTTTGGGCTTCGTTCCAAGTTCCTCCAGCACCCGGAAGGCCCGGGGACTGCGAGCCAACTTCGAGACCTCGCTTTGCGGATCTTCCAGGTCGCCGAAAACAATCGCTCCGGTCGGGCATGCCTCGACGCAGGCGGGGACGTACTCATGGGAAGCCAGCGGCCGGCGTTCGGCCCGCGCCCGTTCTTTGGCCCGCTGAAGGCGGTGCGAGCAGAAGAGACACTTCTCGGAGATGCCCTTCTGTCGCAGCTCCACGTCCGGATTGGTCGCCTTCGCCGTATTCCCGGCCCATTGGGGCTCCCACCAGTTGAACCATTTCGTCGTGTAGGGACAGGCGTTGATGCAGTATCGGCAGCCGATGCAGCGCCAGTAAATCTGCGCGACGATGCCCTGCGGGTTCGGATAGGTGGCGGATACCGGACACACGTACGTGCATGCCGGACGGTCGCATTGCTGGCACATCATGGGCTGCAAGGCAGCGGCGACATTCGGATAGGTTCCTTCAGCCTGCGGAAGGAACTGGAGCCATCGGATGAGTCGCCCTTTCCAGGCTTCGCGCGGCGAGCCCGGAGCGACGTTGGATTCGGCGGCGCAGGCCACGCCGCAGGCTTGGCAGCCCGAGCACTTATCGAGATCGATGACCATGCCCCAACGAACCATATCAGACCTTCCGAATCCGGAGTTTCACGTGATTCCACAGCGCCAGGCCCGTGGCGGCGTCCTGGCGGAAGGGAACGAGTTCGGCCGCGTTGCCGCCTCGCTCCTGCGCGAACGTCCCGCCAAGGTGTCCGAGTCCCGCAGGCAGGCACACGGTATCCTCCGGCACCCCGGAGGAGATCCGCGCGCACGCCTCGATGGCTCCCGATTCGCTTTCGAGGCGGACCCATTCACGGTCCCGGATGCGGTATCTCTCCGCCGCTGCGGGATTGAGTTCCACCCACGTCGTCCACCATTCCCTCAGGTGAGGGCCGACCGTCGTCAACAAGTACGGATGTTGCGCCCCGTGCCCGTGCGCCAAAGCGGCGGGAGTCTCCAACAAGAGGTACATATCTCCCGCCGTGAATTCCGGCGAATCCCAATTCGAGGGGAGTCGGCGCCATGAGAAGGGGGGAGGCGACTCCACCTTCACGCTTTTCGCGACCTCATCGAGGGTCTTCCATGGAAAACCCGAAACGTTCAGGTGGTCCGCCAGGAAAAAGGCGACCCCCTCCGGGCCCACACGCTGCGAAGAGACGGCCGGTTCCACCTCGCGGGGAACGACCTTGCCATCCTGGACATCGAGGAAGATCTCGCGTCGTTCCGCCGGCACTCCCAGAGGAAGGACCCAGTCTCCGAAGGCGGCCGTTTCATCGAGATAGGTTGACAGGCAGATCACATGTCGCGCCTTTCGCAAGGCCGAAACCCATCGCCGCGGCTCCGGACTGTCAAAGACCGGGTTTATTCCCGCCAAGACAACGGTCTCCACCTCTCCTTGTTCGATCGCCGCCGGGAGGCCTTCCACCGGCTCAAGGGTGGCTTTCAACGGCAGAGACGCCTTGGGCTGACTCAGCAGCCCGCCCGGCTGCCCGAAGTGACCGAGGATCTCGTTGAGAGAGACGACCGCCCGTTGATCCGGCAAACGACCGCGGGGCGCGATGCACAGGAGCCGTCGCTCGCGAAGTTCCTGCGCGAGACTTTCCAGCTTTCGCGCTGGCACGCCCGTCCGCCGAGCCGTTTCCTCCAGATCGACATCCCCCTCGTCACGCAGGAGACGCGACATCGTCAGGGCGACGAGAGGTTCCATGCCAGGGCGGCAGGCGATCCACTCGCGCGACCGCATCGCCGTGAGATTGAGGCGCGGGCCCACATATACCGTCGGCAGTCCGCGGCGGCGCGCGCGCAACCAAGCCTCCTGGGCTGCCGGCGGTGAAGGATAGGTTTGGAGCCAATCCCACCCGAAGGAGACCACGCCGGCGGCCGCGGACACGTCGTATCGCCAGTCTTCCCAGCCCGTCGCCTCCCGAAGGGCGTCCACGGGAGGTTGGTGATTCGGCCATTCGTAAACGGCGAGGAACTTGGCGTCCAAGGCGGCAAAAAGCCCTTGGAGCACGGCGAACGACAGGCCCGAGTCCTCTCGCGTGACCAGCGCGATTCGCGGGCGGGAGTCCGCCAGCGCGATCGAGAGTCCCTCGAGCGCTTCCTGAAGTTCGACATGCCGCCAACGTCCCGAACCTCGATTACCGTCCTTTCGAAGGGCTGAGGTGATGCGATCGGGGTGGACGAGCTCCTGGGGTAGAACATAGGCTTTCAAGCAGGGAGGCCGATCCGAAGGACGGATGCCGACGATCTTTCCGCCGATGCGACGCAGAAGGACGGGGCAGGCGGAAAGACACTCTCCGCAGGCGGAGCGGACCCACGCTTCGGGCAGATCGCGATGCAGATTGCGCCCGTCAAGGCCATCGATCGTTTGCATGCCGCCGGGGATGAAGTGCGCCGCGGCGGCCATCGCCGCTCCTCCCCCTCCGGCGACGCTCAGTTTCAGAAATGCGCGTCGATTGACTTCCATAAGATCACCGATGACAAGCGAGGCAGTCGGTCGTCACGCGCTCCTTCCGGTGACAGTCGATGCATCTGTCCATACCCGCCTGGCCCGCCGGAAACATGGGCCGCGAAAAGGGACGATCCATCGACTGGACGTCCCCGTGGCACTCCGCGCAATCGATTCCCGCGACGGCGACGTGCCGCCGGTGAGAGAAGTACACGTGACGCGGAGCTCGATGAACTTGAAGCCAAGGAATTTCCTTCACGGCGTTAATGTATTCCAGCAGCTCCGGCGGCGTCTTGGGAAACGGGCGATCCAGGCGGTGACAGGGAGTGCATGAATGGATCCAGGGGATGCCCGCATGGGTCTGGTCGCGCGCGCCCGTATGACACGAGACACATTCCATCTTGAGCGCCACGTGCTTGGCGTGGGGAAACGCGATGGGCTGCTCCTTGTCCTCGCACGAAGCCAAGGCCGAGAGCCCCAGCGCCCAACCCGCGATCACTTTGGTGATTCGTCCCATGTCTGCAAACTCAAGAGATACGCAATGATGTCGTTCACATCCCGGATCGAAAGGCGTTCCTTCCAATCGGGCATGTCGATGGGAGGAACGCCGGCGGGATCCTTTTTTCCGGCAGGATTGCCGTTCAAAATCACGTCCTTCACGCTCTGGTATTGCGCGATCACGGCGGGCGCGCGAGGCGACGCGATTTCCTCCACCTCCGGAACTTCGCCTGATTCGAGTACCTTGATCGTGGCGTCCACATCCTCGCGCTCGTAGAGGAACAGGCGCTCCGCCATCTGATTCAGAGCCGGGAAGGTTCCATTCACATAGTTCGGGTTGACGACCCCTCCTTTGCCTTCGAGTCCATGACAAAGGCTGCATCCCACACGAAGATAAAGGTCGCGGCCTCGTGCTACAGATCCGGTCTCCAAGGCCGGAACCGGCTCATCGGACAGCGCAATGCGCGAGCGCTCGGAATCGCTGTTTTGGATGAAGAAAAGCGGGCTCCAGTGCAACGAGCGCCACGCCAGGTAGCCATAAAAGACCAGAAGCAGACCGACGACGGCGAAGAAGACGGCGGCCAGGTTTCGCGCCCCGCGGTCGATCTTCCTTTCCAAGCGAACAGCGCTGTGCGTCATACTGCCGCCTTTCCTTGCCTATGGCTTGATCTCGATCTCGGATTCGGCGCCCTTTTGCAGCGTCACTTCGTACGTGGCATCAAGCTGCTTGGGCTTCAATCGCTCGTTCCAGACTTTCGCCTTCCACGTCCCCGGCGGGATATCGGAAATGCGGAAGTTTCCGTTGTCGTCGGCGATGGCGAAGTACGGAGTCTTGAGCACCACGACATAACCGACCATTTCGGGATGGAGCTTGCAGAGCTGGACGTAGGCGCCCGGACGCTTGAAGGTGTAGGAACGCTTCTCGCCCTTGCCCCAATTGCCGAGGTTGTACGTCTCCCCGTCCGGGGAAAAGACGTTGTGCTCGAAATCATCGCTGTTAACGAAGTCGACGGTGGTTCCCACGAGCACTGGGAGGATTCGCGGCACGAAGACCTTGTCCTTCTGGTCCATGACCGGATTCTTCTCCGGCGGCTTGAATTCCTTTCCAGGGATCTCTTCGATGTAAACCAGGGTAGGGCATTTCTTGACCGACGGATGTTTCACCGTCCCCTTGAGGCCCCCTGTCGCTCCTTCTTGCAGGATCGGGTCCGCGCCGGGGCAGGGTGGTTTGTCCTGCGCCGCGACGGACGCGGCCAGCATTCCCGCCGCCCCCAGAATGAGGGGAATCGCATATCGCATGGCGCTCCTCCTTCTCTAATGAGTGTGACCGCCCGTTTCCGTGCCCCCTCCGGTTCCTTGCCACGGCGGACGGAAGGAGGCTCCGTAGTGGAAGCCGAGCTCGTGGCTGTACATCGGGACCAGGTCGTCCTCGTGGATCGTGAGCGTCGCGCCGGTGACCCTGTTGGTGATGACGACCTCCGCTCCGGCATTCGGAAGCTCCCACAGATTCGTGTCGTGATGATCCAGCATCCCCTTGGGGTCCCACAGGGAGACCCAGAGGTGGATGTCATCCGCCGGCCAGGGAGACGTCAGGTTGCCCCTCCGGTCGTAGATGTTCCGAACGCCTTGGGCGCGCAACTGGCAGACCATGGTGTTCAGGCCGGACGTCAGATTCTGGTTCACATCCCCTTTGCTGTTCTCCCGGTAGGCGTCGTGAGTGTGTTCCCCGTCCGGCACGTTGTCCCCATCGTGATCCGCCTCCGGATCTCCGTCGAAATCGTCCAATACCGTAAAATAAGCGGCGGCGCCGCAGGCAAGAGAGCGCCTCGGCTTTCCGCTGACCTCCGCCGTGCCGGAAGAAATCGTCACTCCGGTGAACGTGAACGTAAGCGGCATCATCGACCACTCGTCTTTGGCGTCTTCCATGCGGGATACCTTGGGCACATCAACGGTGACAGTGATGTCGTATGTTCCGTCCGGGATTCCCGAAACCGCCCCCGCCATTCCGGTTGCGGCGCCGGCATCCGTGCTCGCCCGCCCCACGTTTTCGGCATACCTCATTCCTTCGTTGGTCTCCACTCCCTTGAGCACGTAATTGCTGAGCTCCAACTCGCCCCCGTAGGGCGTTCCGTCCATCGTGATTTTCACGTTGGCGTACGTCGGCACGAGGCGCATAGCGAAGTACGCCTCCTCCGCTTCTTCTTCTTCCTCGTCGGTGGGATGGCCTGGAGGTTCGACCCACCGCAGGTGTTCATGGGGGGTGTTGTTGGTGCCGGCGCTGGAGCCGAGCTTCACGGCGATGTAGTGAGTGCCCAGCGGCTCCATCTCCATCCACATGGACATACCGCCGTCCCACATCGACGTGTGGTGCGCGGGCAGGACGTTCACCATGAAGTCATAGCCGTTCACTTGCTGGTGGCCGAGGTCGAGGTGACCCCCATCCGGAAGGCGGAGATCCGACGTGAAAATCGAGGTCGCTTCCTCGTGCCAGTAGGGATTGGCCGGATCCATGCGGTATGAAAGGGAGGGTTTCGCCGTTACGGCGATCTCGAACTCCGTGCCCGTGGCGGGATCTTGGCCCGCATCGCACCCGCCGTATTGAGCGAAGCTGAGACCGACGACCACCGCCATCCAGCCGAATCTTTTCATTGTGCCCATGCATTCCTCACTAGAAAGCGAAATCCACTCGGATGACGAAGGCGTCATCGTCGTCACGGTCGCCCCCGGGTACGTCTTCACGGGGTTCGTTCTTCGTGTACAGGCGGGCCTCGGCGATGACTCGCACGTTGGCGCGGAGCAACGCCAAAATACTCGGCACAACGCGTGCGCGGTCCTGCCCCGTCGCGAGGATGCCGGTCGGCTCATCGACGGCGAGGGCCTCGTAACGGACGGTCCCCACTAGCCAAGGATAGACGAAGTATTCGGCTTCGCCGAACCAGACACGGGAATCGACGCTATCGTCGCTCAACGTGCCGTACGGCTCGTCATTGCTTCCGAAGACGACGCCGCCGGTCAGACCTAGATCCAACCATTTCCATTTCGCATCGAAACCAAGCCTCCAGAATCGGTCTTCCTCTCCGAAGCCGAGAGGATCGACGACGTCGGCCCGCCCGAGATAGACGAACGTGCCCAGGCGTACCGAATCGTCCACCCACTGACCGCTGGGCGTCACGGGAATCTCATCCCCGGCTTCCGGGCCTCCGCTACCGTCGTAGCCCAAGCCTCCGATCTTGTAGGCGAACTGGAAGAACACATCCTTCTCGGAGTTGTTGTCCTCGATCGCGCCGTTTCCGTTGACGACGCCCAGGGCGTACTGGTAGCGAGCCGAGAAGCCGTACAGCATCACGCCCGCCTGGGTGTGGAGGTTGAAGTCATTCCTCTCCGTGAATCCGACGGGATAGTGAATCGCAAACTCGTTCTTGAGATACGGGAATCGCGTGAGCCGTTGGTGGTCGCGGCTGTTCGGCAGGTCAAGCTCATACATGCCCACGCTGCCGATGCGCAGGTTGAGTCGGTTTTCACCCAAGGCCCCGGAGAAGATATCCTCGATGTTCAGGAAGCCTTCCACGCCGAATTCGTCTTCGGCCGGCTCGAATCCAGCTTCCAGGAAGAAGGAGAGGGAATCCCCCAGCGTGCCGCCCATCAAAAGGGCCATCTCTTGCGGAAATTTGAAATTGGAGCGTGCTTCCGTAGATCCGCCGATATCGACGTCGTAGTCCGAGATGAGCCGGACGCTGATGGGCGGCGTCCCGGGGATCGTGCTCGGCCAGATCGCCTCGGGGAACACCCGCTTCCAGGGTTCGGCTCCCAGAACCACCGGCTCGATGCGGACATAGGCTTCGTCGTTCTGCGGAAAACGATACCCGTTGAGGCGGAAGGCCTCCCCGATCCCGGTCAGCCGCGGGAACGCCTCGTGGCAGGTGGCGCACGAGGTCTTGTACTTCCGAGCCCACTCCGGAATAGCATGGCCCTCCCGGGCCGCCGCCAACAGGCACACCGTGACGACCGCCGCCATCGCAGTGGGCTTTGTTCCGTTCATAAAGTCAGTCCTCCTTGTTGCTTATTGGCGCTCGAATCCCTCAACATGACCCGGACCGCGTCCGCCAGCGCCTCGACGGACACCCCGCAGGCGTAGTAGTGGACTCCCGCTTCCGCGACGTCCTCGGCTTCGGGAGCCGCTTCGGACGCGTAGAAAATCACCCGCGTTCGCGCGTTGAAGAATTTGAGGCGATCAATGATTCGCGGCAGGATCGACACGTCCTGCCCAGGACCCGACACCAGCACATCCGGAAGGTCCCGGTCAACCCGCGATTTGTCTTCCAGGATCTCCAACAACGTCCGAGGTGACATCCTGAATACCTGAGCCACGGAGGAGAGTTTCATGGACAACTCGTTCTTGAGCTCCTCACTGATCTGTGTCACGAGTACCGTCCTGCCCATGGGAAGGAGGTCCGAATCAACAGGAGAGGTAAGGCAATAACCGTGCCAGATCATCCGCGTCGGCCAGCGGGGTAGATGCGTAACCAGGTTATATACAAGCAGTTGGAGTCGACCCCGCGGGCGTGCCGGCGGGCGGATGGCGCCCTGTCTCACGGCGGTGACACGGGATCCTCGCGAGCGAACTCATTCCGGCGTTTTGGCTTGAATACCGCGAAGGCGACAAGATGTTTGCACCTGTCCGTTCGCGAAACAGTTTCCCCCCTTCTTCTCATGGATGAGACAGGCGGGCTAAAGGCGAAGCTCAAGGGGTGGGCGGCGTGGGGGTCCGGAACGAGTCCGCGTCCAGGTTGTGTTTCCGCATGAGTCGGTAAAACGTCGCCCGGGGGATCTTGGCCTCTCGCGCGGCGCAGGAGACTTCCCCGCGGCACTTCATCAGCAAGGTGATCAGATATTCCTTCTCGAACGCGGCGACCCGCAGGGCGCGCAGGTGTGCGAAACCGTCCAAGATCGTCGCGGAAGATACCTCGGCCCGGGCCACGAGTTCCTCAGGAACGGCCTCGAGAGTGAGATCCGGAGCTCTTGAGAGGGCGATGGCACGCTTGACGACGTTTTGGAGCTCGCGCACATTTCCCGGCCAAGGATAGCGCGTGAAAACCTCCAGGACTTCCGGATCGATCTTCATCGCCGGACGCTCAAACTCGCGCCCATACGAGCGCAGGAAGTATTCGGTCAGCACCGCGATGTCCTCGCCGCGCTCCCGCAGGGGCGGCAGGTGAACGCTCGTCACGTTGATCCGATAATAAAGATCTTCGCGGAATCGCTTTTCCCGCACCTCGGAGGCCAGATCCCGATTCGTCGCGGCGATGATCCGGACGTTCAGTTCGATTTCTTCGCGTCCTCCCACGCGGCGAAATCTCCTTTCCTGCAACGTCCGCAGAAGCTTCGCCTGAAGCGGCAGAGGAAGCTCCGCGATTTCATCCAGGAAGAAAGTGCCCCCTTCCGCAAGTTCCAGGAGTCCCGGATTTCGCGAGACGGCGCCGGTAAACGCTCCCCGCTCGTGTCCAAAAAGCTCGCTTTCCAGCAGATGCTCGGGAATGGCGCCGCAATCGAAGGGGACGAAGCGGGCGTCCACCCGCCGACTCTTTTTGTGGATGCTTCGCGCCACCAACTCCTTTCCGGTGCCTGTCTCCCCGGTGACCAGCACGTCCACATTCACGTCGGCGACACGCCCAATCATGTCGAAAACCTGCCGCATGGGGGCGCTGGTACCGATGATCTCGTCGAATCGATAGCTGCGCTCCACATGACGCCGCAGCACGAGGTTCTCTTCGCGCAAGCGCTTTCCCTCGAGCAGGCGTTCCGCGGCCGCCAGAAGGGCGTCGGGCAAGAAGGGCTTGACGATGTAATCGGCGGCGCCGAGCTTCATGCACTCCACCGCGGTCTCGACCGTGGGGAAAGCGGTGATCACCAAGGCTGCCATGCCGGGGTCGCGCTCATGAATTCTTCGAATCAAATCCATCCCCCCAAGCCCCGGCATGCGAAGATCCGTAATGACCAGGTCGAAGGGCTCCGACGTCAGCCGCTCGGCGGCGCGGGAACCGCTGCTTTCAAGGTGAATGTCGGTCTCTTTCAAGCGGCTCAGCGCCTCCTGGCAGACTTCAAGCATCCCCTGTTCATCATCCACGATGAGGACCCGGCGCCTAACCACGGTCCGCCTCCTTTCTCAGAGGCAAGCGCACCGTGAAGCGGGCGCCTCGTCGTGGGAGGTTGACCGCCTCGATGTCGCCCCCGTGGCTATGAACGATGTTTCGGCAGATCGCCAGGCCGAGACCGGTGCCTTTGCTCGCGGTTTTTGTGGTGAAGAAAGGTTCGAAGATCCGATCCCGAATCCCCTCCGGTATGCCTGCCCCGGTGTCATCGACGTTCACGGACAGGCAAGGACTGCCATCGTTGAGCCGGCCTCCTGAAATCGCTTCCACGGTCAGGCATCCCCCTCCCGGCATCGCGTCCAGGGCGTTCAGGAAAAGATTGAGGAAAACCTGCTCCAGCTCGCCCATGCTTCCCCGGACCGGCGGCAGCCGCCTTGAGGCTGTCTCCGCCAACCGGACGCCGCCGGTTTTCGCCCTCTGCTCCACCATCGCCAGGGCTTTTCGAATCACCAGACGAATATCCAAGGGCATGCGAGCGCTGATGAACGGGCGGCAGTAGGAAAGGAGATTTTGGGCGATCCCCGTCACGCGCTCGGACAGCTCGACCATCTTGCCGATTTCATCCGCGACACCGGCGGACATCTCTTCTCGATGGTTGGACAACAAGAGCCGTGCCTTCCCGCTGATGACGGCCGTGGGATTGTTCACCTCGTGCGCCACATAGCCCGCCAATTCACCGACCGTCGCCAACTGTCCCGCCCGGATAATTTGTTTTTGCGCCTCTTTTTGCTCTGTCACATCCATGGCCAATTCCGCCACTCGGCGGACGGTGCCTCTGTCGTCCCGTATCGGGACGGCGGTCACTTGCAGGATGTGGCGCGCTCCTTTAGCCGATTGCACGACAATCTCGCCGGTTCGGGCCGAACCGTCCTCCAAGGTCTTTCGCGCGGGTAGGTCATTTTCTCCGCCGACGTCGGCTGCCCGGCCGGTTTCGCTCGGGTGATCTTCGAACCACCGAGACCATTGATCGTTGCACCATGCGGTGGGGACCTCCCGTTCCAGAACGCGGATGCCCACCCCGGCGGATTGAAGTGCCTGCTCCAGGAGGTTATGTTCGGCCAGGACTTGCTCCGCCATCTCGTGAGCCTTTCGAGCCAGCAAGCGGGCCCGTTCCGCCAAGCCGGTGATGAAAAAGGCCACGAGCAGGAGGATGGCCGACTGCAAGAGGACCCGGCTGAAGACGTAGATCGTCTCGTGGGCGGCGTGAATCTCCTTTCCCTCGCCGTGGGGGAAGATGAGCAGCGTATAGTGCGCCAGCCATTCATTCCATTCCGAGACCGCCATCACCGAAAAAAGAGCGGCGGCAACCCCAGCCACGAGGTAGCACTGCCGGCGGGTCAGGAGAATGCCTCCCATGATGACATGGAAGATCGCGATCAAGGCCAAGGGGTTCTCGATCCCTCCGGAGTAATGCAAAAGCAGATGCAAGAAGACCAGATCCGCATAAGCTTGAACGGCAAGAGGGTTTTTTCCCCGCCGGAGGAGCGACGCGTAGTACAAGTTGGATAAAGCCAATGCAAGCAAGATGCCAACCAGGGGCCACCAGACGTCTTCCGGAAGGAGTTTGAAGAGCTTCACCGCGGCCACGACCAGAAAGGAGGCGACGCCCACGGCCACCCAGCGCATCTGGATGAACCAGCGGGAGAAACTGGTAGGCTCCTCATCGGCGCTGTGGGCCGAGGATTGAGACGCGCCAGCAATGGGAAAGGGCTTCGCCAAGAGGAGAAAAGGAGTGCGGCTCAGCAACCAGTAGACGGCGGCGGCGGCCACCAATGTCGAGAGCACTCCTCGCGCCATGTGAAGGAGGTGAAGGGTTTCCATGTCGACATGGGTCAGCCAAAGCCGCTCGATGACTTCGTAAGCCCCGAAGATCGCCACCACGCTGCCCGCGGCCAAGAGCACGACCTTGGCCGCAGGAGTGATTCCCTGGCCCTTCTCGTGTGGAGGAACGCTGCTCCTCGGCGCGCCTTCGTTTCGTTTCATGCAGTCTCTTCTGGCAGCCCGGTGGAGGTCCTGTCATGCCAACCGCCGGAGGGAGACGACATGGAATAGGCCGTCCCTTCCTCCTTCGGCGGATTTGGACAAAAAAACGCTCTAAGGGAAAAGGTCGCAATTTTCAGGCCAATGCTTTGAAAATTCGCGGATGGGATTAACTTACATGACCTCCGTCAAATCCCTTGCGGTGCAGTGGTTGCAGCGCCGCGAAGGCGCGCGCTTTGCGAGTTCAACGGAGAAATTGCAGCCTTACCCGCAAGACACCCACGGAAATGTCAGGTAGGCGTGGGAAAATTCAGGTTATCTGTGGTGAAAGCCCTTCCAGAGAGGGCGGCGCCATGAATCCGTCGAGGCGGATCTTTTGTGAAGGCGCGTTCATCGTCGCATCATATCGGAAGGATGGGCCCGTTTCCGAAGCGACTTTCTTCCATGAACACGTCACAACAAGGCTTCGTCGTGGATCATGTTGACATGAAGTATTTCAAGTCAAAAAGAGGAAAATGGCGTGCTCTCGTTGCCACGAGATCGCCGGGAGGCCTACATTGAAGGAAAGTCGCGGACGCCGGCTGGCATGTGACTTGCAGAGAGATCTCGTGGCGACCGTTGAGAAAACGACGAGCTGAATTCCTGGAAGGAGGAAATAGAAAGGCCGAAAAGGAAGGTTGGTTTGAGGCATCCGATGCGCGAAAGGAGGTGCGCCATGAAGTACGCTACACTCCTGTTGCTCGCGTTCCTCACGCCGTCGCTTGCGGCGAGGGCGGACGAGGTTCGGCTCAAGAACGGAGGCCACATCGTCGGAATTGCCGAGGTGCGGGGCGATCAGGTTACCGTGGAAATGCCGTTCGGCACCGCCACGATTCCCAAGACCGAAGTGCTGGAAATCACTCCGGGACGGACGATTCTTCACGAATACAGGGAGAAGTACGCAAAGATGTCCGAAAGCGGCGATGCGACGGGTTTCTATGAGCTGGCGCTCTGGGCCGAGCGAGAAGGCGTTTCCCGCCATTGGAAGCCCCTCTTGCAACGGGTGCTGGCGTTGGATCCCGACCACGCGGGGGCTCGCGGGCGCCTGGGATACGTCCTTCACGACGGCCGGTGGATCACGAAAACCGAATACTTGATCGCTACCGGTCACGTTGAATTCCACGGGCGATGGATGAAGCCGGAGGTGCGGGACGCGATTCTGACCCAAGAGGCGGAGACTCGCCTTGCCGAACGCGAACATCACCAGGCGCCCCCGCGCCGGAGCCCGGCGCGGCCCGTCGAATACAGCCCGTATCCGTTCGGTATTCCTTCTACCGGTTACACGGGCGGTCGGGCCGGCGTTTGGGGCGGAGGATGGTACCCCGGCTGGTACTGGTGGCCTTACGAGATCTCCTACCACGGGGTGGGTTGGGAAAGCGCGCAACAGTTCTATCCGCGCGTTACTCCTCCGTTGCGCGGTTGGTCCAGCGGCTTGATGGGACGTTAGCCCGCGTCGGCGCGGCCCCGAGGAGGCGCTATGTACGTGCGCTCCTTTGCTTGGCGTTCACTGGCGCTCATCGTTTTGCTGGCACTGATTCCGGCCTGCTGGCACGAAGGCGGTGGCGGCTTCAAGAGGGCGCCGGTAGGGCCCTTCTGGAGGCCCGCGGATCCGATCACGGCGGACAACGCGGGCAACGCCTTCAACCCTGAAGTAGCGGTCGATTCCGATGGCAACGCGACGGCGGTGTGGACATCGTTCGACGGCGTGCGTTCGAAACTCTGGTCGAACCGATACACGCTGGGGGAAGGATGGGGTGCGGCCGTCCTCATCGAGACGAACGTAAACGGAGGCGCGTTGACGCCTCAGGTAGTCGCCGATTTCAAAGGGAGCGTGACCGTCGTGTGGCAGCAGGCCGACGGTTTTCGCGCGCGCCTCTGGTCCGTTCGCTACGAATAGGACAACGGCGATGGTCTGCTTCGCGTCTTTGAAGATCGGTTGTGATGTTTCACGAGGGATTCCTAGGGACCAAAGAAAATGAAGGTTACGATGATGAAGAGAGGTATGAGGATTCCGATGGACCAGGCCATGTATCCGAAGAAACTCGGCATGTCGACCTTGTGTTCCTCGGCGATCGCTTTGACCATGAAGTTCGGGCCGTTGCCGATGTAGGTGATGGCTCCCATGAACACCGCGCCGCAGGAAATGGCGGTCAGGAAAAGAGCTCCTAACGGGTGGCCCACCATCGTCCCCAAATCCTCCGCGCGGACCGCTGCGTTCGGCTCGATCTGCTTGATCACCCCGACCGCGAGGCTTGCAAAGGTGAGATAGGTAGGAGCGTTGTCGAGGAAGCTCGAAAGCGTTCCCGAGGCCCAGAAGAAATGCCATGGCTGTGTCACTCCTAACGCGCTTCCCCTCGCTTCAAGAAACTTGATGGCGGGAACCATGGTGATGAAGATCCCGACGAAAATGATCGCGACCTCGACGATCGGACCCCAGGTGAATCGATTGGCCCTTCGGATGTGCGGCGCTGTGGTGCGGAGCGAAATACCGGCCATGGCGGCCATGCCCGCCACCAAGAGAAGCTTCTGAAGCTCATCGGACCATCGTCGCTCCTTGCCCAAGGAGCCGATCGCCACATTGATTCCGATGATGCCCAGAAGCCAAAGGAAATTCAGCCATCCCTCGATGCGAAGCGGCTCCTTGGAGGGCTGAACCTCTTCGAGCGGCGCGTCCGGTCGATCCCTTTTTTCATGATTGAAGATCCGCCGGTCAACAATGTTAAAGAGGGCGAGAAGAATTCCGTTCACGAGCGCCCAGGGACCAAAAAGACGAAATGTCCAGAGGAAAGGGACTCCTCGAAGGAATCCCAGAAAAAGAGGGGGATCCCCCAAGGGGGTCAGCATTCCGGCTCCGTTCGATACGATGAAGATGAAGAAGACGACCAGGTGCACCCGACGGCGTCGTCGTTCGTTCGCCCGCAAGAGAGGGCGGATCAGGAGCATGGAGGCTCCCGTCGTTCCGCTGAAGCTGGCCAGAAGCGCGCCAACACCCAATATGAGCGTATTCACCAGCGGCGTGCCCGCCAGCGACCCGCGCAGGTAGATGCCTCCCGAAATGATAAAGAGCGCCGTGAGGAGAACGATGAACGCGACGTACTCCTTCAGGCTGTCGAACAGCCAGTGTGATCCGTGGGAAGGCCCGGTGAATAGGTAGATCGCGACGGGCGTGCTCGTGATGAGAGCAAGGAGGAGTTTGTTTCTATTCTTGTGCCACAAGCGACCGAATAAGAGGGGAATCGTCGCGATCATCAAGAGATAGACCGCAAACGGGAGGATCGACCAAGCGGCAGGGACCTGGGCGTCGACGATCCCGAGAAACAGGTTCATGGCGATCTATGTCCCGATGACGTTATGGGCGCTTTTCGGCTGGATACGAAGCGTCCGAGGCCGGAACTACGGGAAGGGACCGTTACGGGAGGGCGAGGGATTCCCAGAAATTCAGGTAGTGGATACGAATCAAGGCGTGCACCAGAAGATGTTGGTCGTCGTCCTGGAAGATCTTCGAGGGCGATCGTTGAACGGGCGGGCCGGCCTTCCAGGCCACGCGGCGCGGTCCCGGAAGCTTTGCGCGAACAGAGTGCGTGAACGCAAAAGATCTGATCTCGTCGCGGACAGCCGCGTCCAGCGCGTCGGGTGGGCATGGGAGGGAGAGAATGCTGGACTTCGGCATCGGGGTCGATGTTTCCGCTGCGAGCGCGGTGGAGGAAAGGTCCCCGCCGGCTTGAGCGATTTCTCCGAAAAGGAGAATCATCGACGCCGCCGTCGAAAAGATACGGGCGCGTATCAAGCGGCGCCCCCGGAAGAGTGAAATCCTTCCTCGAACGTCAATGGCCACGAGGAGACATGGTAGCCAGGGCATTTTCCTTGCGCAAGAAGATCGAGACGAATTTCTCGAGGGCTCCTCGATCGGAGGTTGCTCCCGCGAGGACGAGCTGATAGATTGATGTTGAATTATTTGAGTTAAATCTAATATGCCGACGCAGCATCGGGGAACGGAGAAGGAGCGGCGGGCGCTCAACGCGTACATCACGCTGGCGCGGGCGGCGGAGACGATGGCGGGACGCACGTTGCGACCGATGGCGCGGGCGCGTCTCACGACCAGCCAGTTCGGAACGCTGGAGGCCTTGTACCATCTCGGTCCCCTTTGCCAGCGCGACGTGGCGGGCAAGCTCCTCAGGAGCGGAGGCAACCTCGTCGTGGTCGCGGACAATCTTCAGAAGCGGGGGTTGGTCGTTCGCGAGCGGAACGAACGCGATCGGCGATACGTCACCCTGCGGCTCACCGAGAAGGGACGCCGGACGGTCCGCCAGGTCTTCCCGCGGGTCCTGCGGACGATCGTGGATGAAATGGCGGCCCTGACGGCCGCAGAGCAGGAGGCGATGCGGCGCCTGTGCCGTAAGCTGGGTTGCAAGGGCGGAAGGGAATCGAACGTGATGCGAGGTGACGAATGTAACAAGCCCCGCCGCTTGCGGCGGGGAGGAGGCCATTCATGATTCAACGGATCGATCGAATGGACGAGGGTGGGGGAGAGACGGGCCAGGTCCCGCCGCCGGTTCAGGATCTCGGGGCGACGAACGGAGACCTTCTCGACGCGTATTCGAAGGCCGTCATTTCGGCCGCCGAAAAGGTCAGCCCGGCCGTCGTGAACGTCGAGGTGGAACGGGAGGGCGGCCGCCGGGCACGAGGCGGAGGCTCAGGCTTCGTGTTCACCCCGGACGGATTCATTTTGACCAACAGCCATGTCGTGCACGGCGCCCGGCGCATCGAGATCACTTTGAGCGACGGGCGGAACGCATCCGCCGACCTCGTCGGTGACGATCCGGCGACGGACGTGGCGGTCCTCCGGATTTCGGCCCATCCTCTGGCCGCGGTCGAGATGGGAGATTCCCGGTCGCTGCGGCCCGGCCAGATCGTCATCGCGATCGGGAATCCCTACGGCTATCAGTGCACCGTCACCGCCGGCGTCGTGAGCGCCCTGGGCCGGTCCCTCCGGTCGGCCTCAGGCCGGCTCATCGACGACGTGATCCAGACCGACGCGGCCCTCAATCCTGGCAACTCCGGGGGACCGCTGGTGGACTCTCGGGGTCGCGTCATCGGCGTCAACACCGCCGTCATTTGGCCCGCGCAAGGCATCGCCTTGGCGATTCCCATGCATACGGCGAAGTTCGTCGCGAGCATTCTGATCAAGGAAGGGAAGGTGCGTCGAGGTTATCTGGGCTTGGCGGGGCAGAACGTGCCGTTGCCTCGACGCGCCGTGCTGCTTCACGAGCTGTCGATCGAAAGCGGCGTACTGGTCGTGTCGGTCGAAGAAGGAGGCCCCGCCGAACGGGCGGGCCTTGTCGAGGGCGACGTGATCGTGGGGATCGACGATCAACCCATCGGCAGCATCGACGAGCTTCACCGGCGGCTCACCGAGGAACGAATCGGAACCGCTTCCATGATTTCCGTGCTGCGCCGATCGGGCATGGCGCGCCTTCCCATCGTGCCGGAGGAGTCGCAAGCATAATAACTCCCCACCACCTTCGCAGAAGCCATAACACCGGTTGTATGGGCCTCCGGAAGGCACCGCGCGCATGATCGAGATCGTCCCCTGGTCCTGAAGCCGCCGTCGAGATTGATGGAATCATCCGGCCATGGCGGCCCCGATGAAAAGGAAGATCGATCCGCTTCGAACCTCAACTTCATCCTGGGAGGGATGCTCCGGCGCTTGCGGTTCTGATGATGTTGTAGACAAGGTTCCCATGCCCGGAGCGAACGATAGGTCCTGCGGAAGCAAGAAGCGTTCGATGTTCGAGCGTCGGGATGTATGATGCGCGATCCTACGGTCGACCCAGTTCTGGTTGCCGGCCCTTTCCATCGGGTGACATATGCCGGGCACCGTGATTCTCGAGACGATCGAAAGCCGCGTGCTGCGGGGCAATCCGCTCGGCGATCCTTTCGTCCGTCGGGTCCCGGTTTATCTTCCGCCTTCTTATTCCCGAAGCGGCCGGCGCTACCCGGTAATCTACGTCCTGACGGGCTTTACGGGCTCCGGAGAAATGCTGGAGAACCGCACGGCGTGGAGCGAAAAATTTTCCGAGCGATGCGATCGGCTCATCCGCTCGGGAAAGATGGGGGAGTCGATCGTCGCGATGCCCGACTGCTTCACGCGCTACGGAGGCAGCCAATACCTCAACTCCTCCGCGACCGGCCGCTACGAGGACCATCTCGTCCGTGAAGTGGTGCCGTTCATCGACACGAGGTATCGGACGATTTCGAGCGCGAAGGCCCGCGCCGTCATGGGCAAGTCGAGCGGCGGCTACGGCGCCCTGGTGCAGGGGATGCGCCATCCAGACGTGTTCGGCCTGGTGTGCTGCACGAGCGGAGACATGTACTTTCCATATTGTTACGTTCCCGACTTCCCCAAGGCACTCGGCGTGTTCGCGAAGCACGGCGGCTCGGCGGCGGCGTTTCTCCGGAAATGGAAGAAGATGCCCAAGCGAGCGGACGCGTCGCTCTTTCCCGCCGTCAACACGATCGCGATGGCGGCGTGCTATTCCCCCAACGCGCGAGCGGAGGTGGGCTTCGATCTCCCCATGGACGAGAAGACGGGGGAGCTTCGCCGCGCCGTGTGGCGGCGATGGCTGGCGTTGGATCCCGTCACCCTGGTGGGGCGATACGCCCGCAACCTGAAGAAGCTGTCGCTGCTTTTTCTCGATTGCGGGACTCGGGACGAATTCCACCTGCATTACGGAATGAGGATTTTCCACCGGAAAGCGACGGCCCTGGGAATCCCTCATCGCGTCGAGGAGTTCGACGACACGCATATGAACATCCAATACCGCTACGACCGGTCGCTGGAGCTGATCTCGAAAGCGATGATTAGATAGAGCCGGGGAGTCCTCCCACCCGTCACACGTGTTCCAATCCGAAAGACCGAGTCCGAAACGGGGATACCCCCTTTCCCCTTCAGCTCATTCGGGTTCACAGCCAGTTGGGAATTGGCACGACGTTCGATGTGTTCCTCCCGCGGGTCGTCGAATCCAAGGAAGATCGGCGTCCCGCGTCCGGCTGGCGACCGCTCAAACGGCAATACTGCGGTCGAACCGGAAAGATCGACAACGGCCAGATCGGTGTCTTCCTCGCCTACGCCTCCCCTCGGGGCGGCACCCTGGTAGGTCGCCGGCTGTACCTGCCCCGGGAGTGGGCGCGCCGCCCCAAGCGTCGACGCAAGGCTCACGTTCCCGACGACGTCAGATCCGCGACGGCGAAAAAGGACCCCTCGAAGTCGAGGCGATCACGGCCCGCGTCCAATGCCGATTCCAGCGGCGGGTCGGACGCGAAGAGACTCTGCTGGTGACCCGCACGCTGGGGAACGAGCCCGAGTACAAGGCTTGGCTGGGCAACGCCAGACTCGATGTCTCTATCGGGCAACGGGCTTGGGTCACCTCCATGCGCCACCGCATCGAGGAGTTCATCGAGGGGGGCACGCAGGACGCCGGCTTGGCGCAGTACGAGGTCCGATCCTGGATTGGGTGGCAT
>JACQVR010000050.1 GCA_016209705.1 Planctomycetota bacterium | reverse complement strand
GCCGAATTCCCAATCGCAGTCGTCCGCTTGCTCAAAACGCTTGCCTTGCGCGGTATCCTGCGTCGAGCCCTCAAACCCAGAGCCGCGGGAGGGGGGTGCAGAAAATTAGCTCGGGTTGCTTAGTTCCTCAAGCGTCGCCTTGTCGAAGTAATGCTCGATGACGAGGCACCGCGACTCGTCGTCAAGGTGCGCGAGGGCGTCGATCAGTGTCGACTGCTCCTCCTCAGATGGCGTTCCTGTTTTGGAAGTCTCCATGGCGGCCTTCCTTCGAAGGAGTTCGGCGTGACGGTTCCTGGCCTGCCTGTGATTGAGCGCGGTATGCATGGCGACGCGGTAGAGCCAAGTTTTGAAAGCGCGGGCGTCTTCGATTCGCGTGATATCCCGCGCCACCTTGAGAAGGATTTCCTGTGAGGCGTCCTGCGCGTCTTGAGTATGGCGGAGAATTTGGAAGCAGATGTTGAACACGTGGTCCTGGTGGCCACGGAGTAGCGCGATCAGGGACTCCCTCCCAGGTTAGGAGCGGAATGCACGGAACAACGCCTCTTCGGGGTCAGTGCTCACGTGATTCTAAACCTCCGCCAACAGGGAATTTTAACCAGGATTTGCGTTGAACTGGAAAACTTAAAAAGAATGAGCATGTGAAGAGCGCTGACATCGATTTGCGCGACAAGAAAGATGTAAAGGGCTGAGATACGAAATCCAACGTGAAAGCGATCGTCGAGTTTGACGATCAAGGGTTGACCTACGGTGCTCTGAAGACATTGGTACGAAGCAAGATGATCACGCTGGACGATGTAGGATGGGGAATGGAGGGAGAAGAGGAAAGGAAGTAGAGCTCTGTCGGCGGCTCGCGTGAGGAAGATCGCGTGGTTGTGCGCCGGGATCCTCGCGTCGGCCCAGGATGACGAATGTTAAATAGCCCCGCCGCTCGCGGCGGGGCTATTCCGCTTGAACGCGGGCGGGGTCGCACCTGTCCGCCGAAGCGGGGAGCGCGAAGGCGGAAGCCCCGCCCGCGCATGGAATGGCGCGCGAGGCGGGCGGCAGAGCGCGAAGAATATATTCTGAAGGATGGCCCCCTCGAGCTTCATTCCCCTTTCTCAGGTTTTGAAATAGCTTCCAAGCCCATTGCCGGGGCGCCTCAGGTGCCCAAGCCCCGCAGGGCCGCTGCGTCCCAGGGACAACGGGCGTGACGGTGCTTGCGCTTCAATCCATAATCCTTTATTTTTTGGCGCTTGAGCTCATGGAAATGGCGCGCGAGGCGGGCCACAGAGTCGACCCCCTCGACTCCGCTCGGGGGGCGAGCCGCAATTTCCGAAGCGAGGGCGCGAGCGTGACTTTCAGATTCGGCGAGGCGCCGGGCACAGGGGGTTCACCTCACTTAATGCGTGATGGGCGTCCTCACATCGGGGAGAAGATCGCATGGCAAAGGTAACGCCTTTGGACGTCATCATCATCGGCGCGGGCCACAACGGCCTCGTGGCCGCCACGCTGCTGGCCCGCGCCGGATTGTCAGTCCTCATGCTCGAGCGGGACAACATCATCGGCGGCGCAAGCCGGACGGAGTATCCCTTTGCCAAGGCCCCCGGGCTGGCGGCGTCCACGGCCTCGTATCTGCTGGGGCTCATGCCGCCGGAACTGATCCGCCTGCTCGACGTCCAGATTCCCACCGTGCGTCGCGATCCCCACTATTTCCTGCCCACGCTCGACGGCCGGTATCTCCTCTTCGGGTCCGACCAGGCGGCGCTGCGCGAGCAGTTCCTGCGGTTCTTCTCGGAGCAGGACTGGCGCGCCAATGCCGCCCTCCAAGCGGAGCTCGAGAAGTTGCGGGAGGATCTGGCGCCGGCCTGGCTCGCCCCGCCGCTCTCGGTCGAGGCCACTGCCGACCGGTACATACGGCCGGAACTGCGCGACATCTTCATCGACTTGGTGCGCAAGCCGGTGGACGACTATCTCGCCCGCTTCAATTTCAAGAGCGAGCTGCTGGTCGCGATGTTCGCGGTGACGGACGCCTTCTCCGGGACGGCGGCCAGCTTCGGTTCGCCCGGAACGGGTCACAATTTCCTGGTGCACAACATGTGCCGGCTCCCGGCCTCCGATGGCACGTGGATGGTCGTGCAGGGGGGAATGGGAACGGTCGCGCGCGTGATCGCGCAAGCCGCGACCAAGGCCGGCGCGACCATCCGGACCGGCTCCCAGGTCGCCCGCATCACCACCACCGGGGGCCGGGCCGACGGGGTGGCGCTCGAAACGGGGGAGGAACTCCGAGCGAAAGTGGTGATCGCCAACGCCGATCCCTTCCGGACCCGTGAGCTGATCGGCGACGCCCAGCTTCCGTCGGCGTTTCGGGCGAAGCTGGATGCGCTCGTGCACCCCGGGATGACCATGAAGGTGAACTTCGCGCTCAAGCGGCTCCCCACGTTCACGTGCCTCCCCGAGCAGCGGGGCCAGCATCGGGGGACGATCCACCTCCTCCCCCAGGGGGACGACATCATCGCCCAGGTCCGGCGCGGCTACGAAGTGGCGGCCCGCGGCGAATTGCACGACACGCCGACGCTGGAGTGCTATATCCATACCGCGGTCGATCCGTCGCTCCAGGACCAGCAGGGCAACCACAACGGCGCGTTCTTCGTGCAGTGGGTGCCCCACGAGGTGGCCGGCAGCAGTTGGGAGCGCGAGGAAGAAGGCTACGTCGAGCGGCTCTTCCGGTTCGCCGGGCAGTTCGCCCCGGACTTCCGCGACTGCGTCCTGGATACCTTCACCCTCACGCCGCCCAAGATCGAATCGCACGTGGGCATTCGCCACGGTCACATCGATCATGTCGACAACATGGTCGCCTTTGACCAGCGTGTCCCGCATGCCTGGCCGGTCGCCGGACTCTACTCGTGCAGCGCGGGAACGTTTCCGGCGGGCGCCGTGATCGGGGCCGCGGGCCACAACGCAGCGCAGGCGGTGCTGCGCGATCTGGGGCGCGTCTGACCCCGCCACCGACGGTCGAGCAGTCCGACGAGCGCGGCGGCCAGCTCCGCCGCGCGATCGGAGTCGTCGCGCTCACGACCGGAATCATCAACCTGATCATCGGCGCCGGGATCTTCGCGCTTCCCGCCGAGGCCGCGGCGGGCTTGGGTGCCCGGGCGTGGATCGCCTACGTGGTGTGCGCGGTCGCCATGGGACTGGTGCTCCTCTGCTTCGCCTTCGCGGGGAGCAGGGTGACCACGACGGGCGGCCCTTACGTGTATGTGAAACTGGCGTTCGGCGCGTTTCCCGCTTTTCTCGCGGGCATCCTCCTCTGGGTCGCCACCGTGCTGTCGAGCGCGGCGGTCGCGACGGTATTCGCCGGCACGTTGGGGGCGATGGTCCCCGCCGTCAATACCGGCACGGGACGGGTTGTCGCCCTGCTGCTGCTCTACAGCATTGCCGTGGCCGTCAACGCCAGGGGCGTCGGGTTCGGCGCCCGGACGGTGACCGGCTTGGCCCTCGCCAAGGTGCTCCCCCTTCTGGGGCTCGTGCTCCTTGCCGGCGTCTTGTGGCTGACCGGCCACCTTCCTCCCGCCGTGGTCCCGGCCCCCCCGGCAGCCGCCGCAGAGCAGCCCCTCCAGGCCGGCGCCGTCGGCCGCACATCCCTGATCCTGATCTTCGCCTTCTTCGGCGCCGAGGTGGCGCTGGCGCCCAGCGGAGAGGTGCGCCGGCCGGCGCTCACGGTGCCTCTCGCGATCGGCATTGCGCTGGGGATTGTCACGATCCTGTATCTCGCGCTCCAGGCGGTCGCGCAGGGCGTGCTGGGCAATGCGCTGGCTCAGGACCCCGCCGTGCGGGCGGCGCCGCTCGCCGCCGTCGGGAACCGGCTCATCGGGTCCGTGGGCATGGACGTGCTCACGGCGGCGGCGCTCGTGTCGACGGCGGGGTACGTGATTGGGGATACGTTGGCGAGTCCGCGCCTCCTGTATGCGCTGGCGGACGACGGCTATTTGCCGGGGATTCTGAGTCGCCTGCACGTCCGCCACGCGACTCCGGTAATCGCGATCTGGGTCCACGGCGGGACGGCCGCGTTCCTGGCGCTCAGCGGAACGTTCGCCACGCTTGTCATCCTAAACAACGTCGCCAACCTGGCCCTCTACCTCGCGTGCTGCCTCGGGGCGTTGGTGCTGGTGCGCCGTGACGCGGTCCACGCCCGCAGCTTGCCATCCGGCGCCCCGGCTCCGGCGCCGTTCCGACTCCCCTTGGGTCCGCTCGTGCCCCTCTTGGCGTGCGGGATCGTGATCTGGTTGCTGGCCCAGGCGGCTTGGTCTGAGTTCAAGGCGGTCGCCGTCGCAGTCGCCGTGGCGACGGTGGCCTACGCGTTCAGGCGGAGGACGGCGTCGAGCGTCTCGATCAAGTAGTCGGCGTTGGCCGCGTCGAAGGGCATCGGCGGCTTGAGCTTGATCACGTTGTGGCGGGGGCCGTCGGTGCTGGTAAGAATGCCGCGCTCCTTGAGCGCGTTGACGACCGAGGACGCCCGCGCGCCGGCCGGTTCCCGGGTGCCGGGATCGCGCACGAATTCGAGCCCGATGAAAAGCCCGCGCCCGCGCACGTCGCCGATCTCCGGATGCTTCCGCGACAGCTCGCGGAGCCCGCGCAGGAGTCGGGCGCCGACCTGCTGCGCGTGGGCCTGCAAGCCCTCCTCCTCCAGGACGTCAAGTACGGCAAGCCCGGCGGCCATCGAGACCGGGTTGCCGCCGTAGGTGTTGAAGTATTCCATCCCGTTGTCGAATGCCTGAGCCAGCGCCCGCGTCGTGATGACGCCGGCCAGGGGGTGGCCGTTGCCCATCGGCTTTCCCAGGACGACGATGTCCGGTACGACTCTCTGCAGCTCGAAGCCCCAGAAATGGCTGCCGACACGGCCGAAACCGACCTGGACCTCGTCGACGATGCAGACGCCGCCCGCCGCGCGCACGGCGTCGAACGCGGCTCCGAGATACCCCTCCGGGAGCACGATCTGCCCGCCGCAGGACAAAAGCGACTCGATGAGGAACGCGCTCGGCGGCGTGCGGGCCACGGCCGCGGCCACCGCCGCCGCATAGCGCGCGCCGGCGTCCGGCCCGCGGTGCTCGCCTCGATAGACGTCGGGGAGGGGGACCACATGGACGTGGGCCGGCGTGCCTTCGCCGCCGGGCGCCAGATGTTTGTACGGCGAGACGTCGATCAGCCCTTGCGTGTTGCCGTGATACGCGCCCGCCGTCACGACGACATCGCGCCGCCCGGTCGCGGCGCGCGCGATCCGGAGCGCCAGTTCGTTCGCTTCGCTGGCGGAGTTGACGAAATAGCACACCTCGAGCGGGTCGGGGAACCGTCCCGAGAGCCGAGCGGCGTAGCGCACGACCGCTTCGTGCAGGTAGCGCGTATTCGTATTCAGCTCGGCGGCCTGTCGCGCCACCGCTTCGACGACCCGCGGGTGGCAGTGTCCCACGTGCGCCACGTTGTTGTAGGCGTCGAGGTATTCCCGGCCGTCCGCGCCGTAGAGATATTGCGCCCGGCCGCGCACGATATGAAGCGGGGTGGCGTAGGACAGCGCGAGGTTCGAACCCAGGTAGCGACGGCGTTGGGCCAGGATCGCCGATTCGTCCGTCCCGGCGCCGGCGCCTGCCGCACGGCCGCGTCCGGTGCGTCCACACGCCCGGCGGAAGGCCTCCTCAGCGGCCCCGGGCGACACCTGCTCGAGGCGCTCCAGGGCCGCCCACGCCGGCGCTTCGCTCACCGCGAGATAGGCATTTTCAGGTTCGACGATCCGCCGTCGGGCCGAGGTGACGACCGACACGGTCAGCCTCGTGCAGAAGAGGGGGTAGACGAGCGACACCTCTTCGTCGGTCAACGGCAACACCTCGTCATAGCCGGCCACGAGCTGCGCCGCATCGGCGAGCGGATCGCCCGCGAGCCATTGTCGTCCGTTGAGGATCGCGTACGCGGTAGTGATCGCGAGGTCGCAGACGGTCGCGGTGCGCACCACGTCGCCGAAATCGATGGCCCCCGTGGCCCGCAGCGCTCCCGTCACGGCGTCGGGAGCGACGACGATGTTGTAATCGTTTGGATCGCCATGGATGACGCTCTGGCGCAGCCGGTCGAATGCGGGGCGCACGACGCGCTCGAAATATGCCAGCCGCCGCTCGGCCAACCGGCGGCGCGCCGGATCGGTGATCGCGGCGAGCCCGTCCCGCGCATCGCCGGCGTTCCGCAAATCCCAGTGATGACGCCGCTCGGCCGCCGCGTGCGTGAAGTCCAGCAGCCCCCGGTCCATCGCGGCCATCAACCCGCCGGCGCTGCGGATGAGCCCCGCCGAGTAGGGCGCCGTCTCCGCCATGAGCTGTCCGCGCACGTAGCGCAGGAGCCGGACAAACCGGGCGGCGCCTGAGGCATCGGTGGTCGTAGAGAGGAACGAGCCTTCCGTGTGGGGCACCACGCCAGGCACGGCGACCCCCGGCGCCGCCCGCGCGAGATGCTGGAGCAGCGCAATTTGCAGCTCCAGCGCCTCCTTCTGTTCGGCCGGATGCGACACCTTGAGGATCAGCGTCGCGCCGTCCGCCGTGGTCAGGCGGAAGTTGTCGTCCCATTCTCCCGGAAGGCGGCGCGCGACCGCCTCGATGCCGTAGAGAGCGCGCGCCAGCCGCTCCGCTTCGGCGGCCGGAACGGCGGCGGCTGGGCTGGCGAGTTTCACGGTCCGATTCTAGTGGGCCATGGACGGATTGGCAATTTCCGAACCCTCTCAACGCGCGTCGGACGTTCGGCGGACCTGCGATCAGAGGTTTTGCAAGATCTCTTGGAAGGAATGAGATCGTTCGTCGCGGTCCGTCAGCGCAGCACGATGCCGTGGCCGGCGAGATCGTTGACGATGAAGCGGTAGGCCGCCTCGTCGGCGCCGATATTCTCGGGCGGGACGACGCCGGTGTCGCGAATGCGGCCTTCCATCGCCCAGCGGGCGAAGGCGGCGCAGGTGAACGCGGTCGTGCGTGAGAGGGCGGTCAGCCCGTCTTTGGGCCGATCGATGATCTGGGCGTGCAGGCGTTTGCCCTTGCGCACTCCATCGACCAGCAGCACGACGAGGTCGTCCCCCTCCTGGCATTTCCGGCGGAATTCCTCGACAAGCGTGCCCGCCGCCACCAGCGGCCGCACGGCGGCCGCATGTCCCGGCCAGCGCAGCGTCTTCTCCGTCATCTCGGGCACGCCGCAGTCGAGCAACGTCCGCAGGCCGTCCGTCAAGAACGCCTCCAGCTTTCCGACGCCCTCCACCTGCACGGTCTCGAGGCCGCTGAGCGCCGGATCGGACGTCGCCTTGCCTCCCTTCATGATGCGCGCGGGACGGGTATACTCGTCGAGCAGATCGCTGGGCGACCACGTGATAACGTAGCCGTAGGGTTTCAATGGGTCCGCCGCAAAGCCGCCGACCTTGAGGTGAGCCTCGTCAAGCGGGCCTTCGGCGAGCCAGCGGCCGACGACGAGGTTCGTGATCCCGGGCGCGAGGCCGCAGTCCGGGAGGATGGAGATGCCGGCCTTCTTGGCGTCGGCGTCGAGCTGCTTGGCGTTCTCGGGGTAGAAGGCGATGTCGACGAAGTTGCGGCGGGCCTCGATGGCGGCGCAGGCGGCTTGATAGCCGAGGCGCGCGGGAAGGGCGCCGACCGCGAGATCATGCTCGCCGATAATGCGTGTCAGCGTGTTGGGATCGGAGAGGTCGGCTTGAAGCGGCGTCGCACCCGGTACATCGACCTTGACCGCGTCCACGACCGTGACTTGGGCGTGGGGCGCAAGATCCTTCGCAATGACACGGCCTTGCCTGCCGCCGCCGAGCACGCAAACTTTCATATTGACCTTGGGAGAAGTGAATTCTAGAAGCGCGCCTGCGGAAGGGTCAAGGAGAAAGGCGGCGTCCGAAACGATATCCAAGGGGCATAGGACGCGCGAGACCGTCAAGTTCCTGAGCGCGTGCGGCCGGGGAGTTCATTTTTATATTTTACAAACGATTTCTGATGGGATAGGTTCGGCGAAGCTCCGGATGGGTTCGTAGACTGCAGAACCTGACGGGAGTCCCTCCGTGAGTTAGCTTTGCGCGGGGAAGATCGCCCCATGCCGGTGGGGAGCGCAACCTTCATGAGGCAAGGGAGTGCCGTGACACTGGCGAAAGAATTCTGCAGAGAGGAAGAAAACTAGCCGATTTGCTCATTCCAGGCCAGGGGTCGCACTGCCGTTCGCAGCCGGAAATAGCCACGCTCCGAATCATTTGATGAGATGCCCGTATTTATCTTGGAGCATTTGGTTGACTTGGTCGTACGACATGCCTTGGCTGGAAGTCACCCTCATGTTTTCGGGTGTCCCAATCTCTTCCCGCAGGGTTGCCGTGTCGCCTTCCCGGCGGAATTCGATGGTCTTCGGACCGTTCCCGAATCCGTTAGGAAACAAGATCTCGCCCATCCCGTGCTTGGAGTACTTTTCGAACTCGGCTTGCGTGAAAAAGGACGACAGATTCCGATTCCACTCCTCCTGGATGGCCCTCCCCTGTTCTCCCAACGGAGGAACCTCGATGCGTAGGACATTGTCCTTTGATTCCACTCTGGCCAGACTGCTTTCCACCTGGCGGATTTTTCCCTCGACCTGCTCGTATGAACGCTGAAGCAAGGCCGCGCGGCCGGAATCGAGTCCTAGAAGATCGGCGATCTGGTCTACCTCGAAGTTGCGGCGTAGGGGCGGGAATTGGGCCTGGGAAGCATCCGCTCCCGGCGCTCCTTTCTTCGCCTGCTCCTGATTACGAAGCTCCTGGATCGTCCGAAGAGATTCCTCGTGGGCTGTGCGAAGGTCACGAACCTGCGTTTCGAGTTCCGAAATCCGGGTCCTGGCGGCTTCCGGAGCCGTGCTCGGCGTTCGGCGCAGCGATTCTATTTCCGCCTGAGCGCGCTCAAGATGGCTCGTGGTTGTAACCAGGCGTCTCTCAAGCTCTCGAGTTTTCTCCGAGGGGGCGGTTCCATTCTGGGATCGCACAAGATATCCCGCCGTCCCTCCCGCGAAGAACGTCAGGGTTGCAATAAAGGTCGTCAGCCCCAAAAACATGCTCTTCGTAGCCACAGTGGTTCCTCCCATGATGGCGGTTGTCACGGCCGACGTCGCAGCCGCATTGGCCAAAGCTCCGGGAACAAGATTAATCGACAAAGCGGCCGGACGACATGCTTCCAGAAGCGAGGTCGGGTCTGGAACCAAAGCGGCCGTTCCGAGGGATGCCAGGCTCGCCTTCAGACTCTGGCGCGCATGATCGATCTTCTTCCAGACGGCAACCTTGGAGATCCCTTCGCGAGTTGCAATCTGTCCGAGCGAACTTTTCTCGAAGTAGTGATCGATGACCAATCGGCGGTGCTCGTCGTCGATTCGTTCCAAAGCTTGAAATAGGGCGGCGCGTTCCTCGTCTGATACCTCCCCGGACGCAGAACCGGACGATGTCGCGCTCATGCCGTACTTCGATTCGTGAATCCGGCGGCGAGAGCTCCGGCGCTTGAGATCCCGCGCTCTGGCCAGGCAGAGTCGGTACAGCCAGTATCGAAAGGCGCGGGCGGTATCGATTCGCGGAAGACATTCCGCGATCTTGAACAGCGCATCCTGAGCGGCGTCTTCCGCGTCTTCTCGATGATGCAGCGCTTGGTAGCACAGATTGTATGCGCGGCCTTGGTGGAGGCTCAGCAGGTTGGAAAGATGCTCCGCAGAAGGTTTCCTCTTGTAGGCGTCAAAGGCGTCCTCTTCGGATGGGCGAAACATCACTATATTATCGCCGGAGTCGGGATGGCGTTAACCCTAATTCGTCACGCGGCAATCACCGAGGATGATCGAGATGGAGAGCCTCCGTGAGCGACATTCTGAAACTCGAGCTTCTCATCGGCCTGTTGTCCTTGACCGCGATGGAGATTGTCCTCGGAATCGACAACGTGGTTTTCTTGTCGATTCTTGTGGGAAAGCTGCCTCCTGAAAAGCAGCGGAAGGTGCGGCTGGTCGGCTTGGCCTTGGCGCTCCTGGCCCAACTCGCGCTGCTTTTCATCATCGCGCTTATCGGCGGTCACCGGAAATTGGCAAGCGGCCGTGGTGAGCCCGCCGGCGCGAGAAGCCATTCCCCGATGCATCGACGGATCCCTTCCTGTCCTTCAAATCATCGTCCGCGCACTTGACGAGATCCCGGAACATCAGATCTTCATTTGTGTCTGAACGGAGGACCGATTGAATTCAAGAGCGAACCGCGAAGTCTACAAGCAACGTTTCGCCTTTGCGATCATTTGCCGGATGTAGTGCGGACCCTGCTTCCGGCATTGATGGGAGGCCCAAGCAAAGCCCGTCGGTACGCGCACCGCACCGGTTTCTGGGGCGTCAGGCCGATCTGCTCCAGGATGCGCGAGATACTGGTCTTGTGGAAGGAGATTCCAAAGAGCTTCCGAATCAGATGGCGCACCAAGGGAAGCGTCCACAAGGCAGGACCGAAGTTCAGTGGCTGGGGGTTCTTGCCGATAATCGTCCGTTTCAACCGCGCGAGTTGCTTGGCCGTCAGAATCGGCGGTCGTCCGGAAGCTTTCTGGCTGGCCAGGGCCTCCGAGCCGCCCCCGCGATAGAGCTTCATCCATTGGTACACGGCCACAAAGCTGACCTGAAGGCGGCGGGCGACCTGAAGCACAGGTTCCCCGGCCAAGACACGGGCAACTCCCAGTCTTCGGAGCTCCTCCAGCGTCTTGTGGTCCAGACTCCGGGCGTCTCGTCTGCCAGTCACGCTCAGCACAATACTGTGTACACCGCCCGAACGCGAGATATTTAACTAACTTATACTACTGTCAATAACGTGGTTTGCGTTGCCCGCCGCGTCGTTCTTCCCTCCTGGCTTGGTCGGGCCTGCCATCCATGCCGGGCGACGCGCCGAAGCAAAAGGCGTTTGTTTTTCCTACGATCAGCAGAGTCCCGCCTATAG
>JACQVR010000049.1 GCA_016209705.1 Planctomycetota bacterium | reverse complement strand
GAAGAAGCATCGCCCGGATTCGGAGAACGGCAACCTTTGAAAAGACTTCCGAAAATTTTTCGTTGGAAATGACGTTACCCTGCCGCGTATAGCGGCGCCCGGGTTCGATGCCAAGTTCCGCATTGGCTCTTGGAAGAAGGTTGGGCTTGCCGATTTTGGCCAAAAGCCACCGGAAATGAGAGAGCTTTTGCTCCACGCTACGGGGTTGCAGTTCAGACTCCGTCCAGCGGGTCACAAGATACCGGACATGCTTTTGTCGGAGGTTGTCCCACTTTTGAAGGCCGAAGCGTTCCTTGAGATCGCAGGCGATGGCTCGCAGCTCGAAGAATCGCTTCCGTTGGGTAGCATAGGAGCCTTCTCGGTTTCGTCCCATGATGGAAACGAGCTGGTCCACGAGCGGGCCGTGTGCGATCATGCGGATCTCTTTTCAAGGGTTGAGAGATGAAGTTTCGTGTGGTCCTGGAGTACGACGAAGAGGCAGAGGCCTACGCCGCTTGGTGTCCCGAGCTTCCCGGATGTGCAAGCGCGGGAGAAACCAAAGATGAGACGCTCGCCAACATTCGGGAAGCCATTGGGCGGTACTTCGATCCCGCTCCCATACGACTTGGGAGCAAGGCCAAGGTGGTTGAGATAGACCTTGAGTAGTCCTGGCTATCGGAGCTGAACGAGGTTCCTGCCGGCTAATGCACGCGAGGCCCGTGGGCGCTCACGTCCCCGCCCGTTTTTCAGCTTGGTCCGTCAAACGGGCGGGGCGGCAGCAATGCGGCTTTCAGATCTATCGCGCGGCACCCCGCATGAGTGCTGAACCGTAACGGTCCGGTCCACCGTGCGTCCCCAAAACTCATGGTCTGCGAAGAGACCTCCTCCCCGGTCGGGGAAAGAAGGAAGAGGTCTTTCCCCATTGGGAAGGCACGTGCCGGGCGAGGCGGGGAGCCTCGCACGGAAGGGACTTACCGTCCGCGTGAAAGCGGGAGGGCTTGGAGCACGAAGGCTCGCGGGTGTCCACCCCGCACGATCGTTGCGACCGCAGCAATCGAGAAGGGAAGTGTTGGTTCAATCGCAAAACATCGAATTTCTCAAGTTTGGCGGCACCTGACGGCCGAGCGCGCGCCAGGCTCGCGCGGCTTGCGGCGACAGCCGTCCGCGTATCAAGAAGGGGTACACGCCTGGGGCGCGCCAAGTTCGCAGCCCCCAACAAGCACCGCATCGGCAAAGCGCCCCCTCCAGGCCCGAACAACGATTGAGCGCGCATTGTCGCATCAGGGACGATTTTGTGTCGTCCTGCCCATGATCGAGTCGAGCAAGGCGGTTCTAAAATGCGCGAGCCGGGCATACCACGCTGAACGGTCGTCCCCTGAATTTGCATCCTGGGCCAGTTTGGATAGGGTTTGGAAGGGTTCCCGCAGGTTCAAAACGGCCCTTTTGTCCCGGATGGCCGCTTTGGAAACGACGGCGTCTCCCTGTGGTGCCAAACGCCGCCCTCGCCCACGTCCCAAAGTACACTATCGTCGGCACGCCGTTCTCGTCCGGGAAATACCCCACGTACCCGGCTCTCGATCCATCTAGAGGCTGCCGCTAGCCGGTATTCGCCAGCGACAATTCACCGCCGTAATGCGCGGCGACTTTCGGGTCCATCACCCGGAACCACAGCGGCGTCAAGTAGGCCAAGAGCACCATGCCGGCGTAGCCGACCGGGAGCTGCGGGCTCTCGCCAAAGTGCCTAAGCGCCTGGTAACGCCGCATCGGATTGGCGTGGTGGTCCGAGTGCCGCTGCAAATGAAAAAGGAACAGGTTGGTCATGATGTGGTTCGAGTTCCAGGAGTGCGCCGGCGTGCAGCGTTCGTAGCGACCGCTTGCATCCTTCTGCCGCCGCAGGCCGTAGTGCTCAATGTAGTTGACGACCTCGAGAAGGGATGCGCCGTAGAAGGCCTGTAACAGCAGGAACGGAAGGACGCTCCAGCCGAGCCACAGCACCAGCGCCGCGAACATCAACGCGCTCATCCCCCAGGCCTGGAGAATGTCGCTGTGCAGCGACACCGCCGCCCGGCCCTCGCGCTCCAGCCGCCGCCGCTCCAGCTCCCAGGCCGAGCGTAGGCTGCCGATCATCGTGCGCGGAAGAAATGCCCAGAAGCTCTCACCCAGCCGCGCGCTGGCCGGGTCCTCCGGCGTCGCCACCCGAACGTGATGGCCGCGGTTATGCTCGACGTAGAAATGCCCGTAAGCCACCGGCGCCAGCGCGATCTTCGCCAGCCAGCGCTCTACACTCTCGCGCTTGTGGCCGAGCTCGTGGGCCGTGTTTATGCCGATGCCGTTGACGATACCCACCGTGAACATCAGGCCCAACCATTCCCACCACGACAGCGGTTGGGTCACCGCCAGCCAGGCGCCGAACAGCGTCGAGGCGTACTGCACCGGGAGGTAGGCGAACACGATCGCGCGGTAGTAGCGGTCGCCCTCGAGCGCCGCCACCGCCGTGTCGGGCGGATTGGTCGGATCGTCACCGATCAGGAAGTCGAGTACCGGGATCACCAGATAAACCCACAGCGGACCCAGCCACCAGAACAGCCCCCAGCCGGTCGCCTGCGCCGCATGCCAGGCCCCGAAGGGCAGAATCGGGACGATCAGCCCGAGCAGCCAAAAGTAGCGCTTGCCATCCCCCCAGCGAACGACAACGGCCGCTTCGGTCACGGGCGCCATCCTCCAGCGTTTGCCTAGTGTGTACTACTACTACTACGCAATTCGTCGGCTTTCAAGCCCCCTTTGCTGCAAAAACGTTACGGCTCACGCGGGGCGCTCCTGCGGAAAGTTGGTTCTCGTGCTATGTAAGCTGAGGTGAATATTTGCACCTCTTTCACCTTCCAGATCGCCATTCCGCGTTGTCATGGCCAAATCCATCTTGAGAAACGATGCTCCACCAGTACCGCTCCGCCGCAGCTTGGCTCATCCATCAGCCGCCCCACGACGACGACCGGCCTGCCGTCGGACATGCCAGCCCTCCCCCTACTTCCCGCCGATCTGCAAGCTCTCCTCGACTTCCAGCACCTTGCAGCTCCGGCACAGGTGCTTGCGGGCAGTATCGAGTCCCCGCGCGATGGCATCCAATTCCGCCGCCGTGGCCTGAAAGACCTTCGATTCCACGCCTTCCCCGCCCGCGTCGCCAGCGAGTCCACGCAGCGCGAACGCGATCACCCGCAGCCGGTCCGTCTCCCCCGCCAGGAACGTATCCACGTCGGTTTCGATTCACTCCTTGTTGCCTCCCACGTGCGACATGACGGCAACGAGGCGCGGGGAGAGCAAGGATCCTCCTGCTTTGGATCACTTGGGTAAAACCACTTTCGTGGCACGAAGTTCGTACAGAGAGTCGGCACGGAACCGAGGGTCAATGGGGCATACGTGAACGTACAGGTAGCCCACGTTGGGCTCCTGCTCAGGATTGGAGGTGTGCCGCATCAGCGTTATGTGAATCGAATCACCGGATGGATTCTTGATATCAATGAGATCGAACTCCTCTTCCGTGTCTGAAAGGAAGCGTGACACTACAGGCTTCTCCAGGTCTCCTTCGATACCATCTCGCTTGTTCAGCGTGGCCCAATAGTAGGAACGACGAGAGCCCTTGGCTGACGTCGCTTCAATCGCCATAGCGATTCCGCTTCGGCTCCACTTGCTTGCGACGATCCTCGTAATTTTGGCGGCGTCCTGAGCCACCTCACATTCGACGGTCCTTTGTCCCTTATTCACCGAGATCAGGATTTGTCCCGGTCGATCCGTGCTTTTGATGTCGACCTCGTGGGACCCTATCTTCAATGACGTAGCGACTGATTGAGGTTTCTGAGTATCCTGCTCGACAGCCCAATTGCATAGGAGGCCATAGCCCACCGTGAAGCCAAGCGTGTAAAGGTGCATGGTCGTGCCTCCCTAGAGGAATAGGTGGAATCATACCCCACCATAGGTTGGACGTGCAACGGCGTTCTTCTATTCGCAGTATTTTCGCCTAAGCTCGCTCTTTCTCTAATATTCAAAGCCTCACGGCCGCGTTGCTTCCCCCTACAGGAGTTGCACCCGATCCGCGACGACTTCAAGGCGGGAGCGGCCCTTCCCATTTGCCGCTTTCGACCGGTGTGCCTTCAGCGATCCGCCCACCTACAGAAGCCAGCCCTTCTTCAGCGAACCGCCGCATATTTCCGCGAGACGACCCCCGACGCTCGTCTCGACGACGGCGGCTCCAGCGCCGGCTCACTTCCCGCGTCGCGCGACGGCCAGCCTCATCTTGAGAAACGGCACTTCTCCGAAACCGCTTCGCCGCAGCTTCGGTTCTTCCATCAGCCGCCCCGCGACGACGACCGGCCTGGAACCGGACATGCCTTCGGACATGTCGCCCCCTACTTCCCGCCGATCTTCATACTCTCCTCGACTTCCAGCACCTTGCAGCTCCGGCACAGGTGCTCGCGGGCGGGGTCGAGTCGCCGCGCAACGGCTTCCAGCTCGCCCGCCGAGGCGTGTAGGACCTTCGGATCGAGCGTGGACCCGCCCGCATCGCCCGCGAGTCCGCGTAGCGCGGCGGCGACCACCCGCAGCCGATCCGCCTGCCCCGCCAGAAACGTGTCCACGTCGGTGCCGATTTGCATGCGCCCTCCTGCGTCGCCATCACGGCAACGAAGGGCGGGGAGAGCAAGGCCATCATGCATGGGTAGACCACATCTTGAGGCCCCGTTAGGTCGCCAACAGTGCTGGTTCGTCTCCGTATCTGCTTCAGAACGCGTTCGAAATGTGAGCTTGCACCCGGATACTCCCATGCTCGCTTGAGGCGCGGCCGTGAAATTCCCATACTCCATCAGGAGGTCGCTTTCATGATGCCCTGGATGATCCTAGCCCTCGCGCTCGGCTCCTTCTTCTTCGATCCAACCCTCTTGTGGAAGCCCACATCAAGAAACCCTGCACAGTCCTTTGCGGAAAAAGCTTGCTTGCCCTCGGGATTCAGTAATGCGCAGGACGAACCCGCTCCCTCCAAAACGGAAGGGGATACGGTGGCTAAGGAGACCGCCAAACGTGAAGCTTTGCGTACCGCCGTGCAGCAATTGCTCAAAATGCAAGAGGACAGCGGCCGGTGGTCGTATGAGGCGTACCATCAGGACCCTGGAGAACCCGGAAGACTTCCCTACGGCTTCCAGGTCGGCGGCACATCGATCGTCAGCACCGCGCTGATCTTCGTTGCGCCCGACGACAAGGAGGTTCAAGACGCCGTGCAGCGCGGGCTTGAGTTCGTGCTCAAGGCCCTCGACCATCCCAAGATGGCGCCCCTCACCAAGCGGCGGTACGACGTCCGGATCTGGGGACATTGCTTCGCTCTAGAATTCCTGTGTCACGTACGCGCCCGCAAGTTGGGCGGCGAACACGCGAAAGCTGTGGCCGAGTGGATTCCGCGCCTGGTGAAGGCGATCGCGGAGGAAGAACATCCCAAAGGGGGCTGGAACTATTCGGGGGGAGTATCGGGATCGTTC
>JACQVR010000048.1 GCA_016209705.1 Planctomycetota bacterium | reverse complement strand
TACGAAATATTCTCAAAACTTTTTGTAACATTCGGGTGGCCCTCCTCGTCGTCGATCTCGAGGTCGGCGGAGCGCAGCGACTGATCGAATGGGTGGCGCCCCGGCTGCGGCGGGACGCCATCCAGGTCGAAGTGATCGTCCTGCGGGGAGAGGCTCCTCTGGGCCGGGGGCTGGAAGCGGCCGGAGTGCCCGTCCGGCGACTGCGAATGCGGGGCCGCTGGGACGTGGCCGGGTTGGCGCGGCTTCTGGCGGAACTGCGGCGGTTCCGGCCCCACGTCTTGCACACGCACCTTTTTCACGCCAATCTCGCCGGCCGCCTCTGCGGCCGGCTGGCCGGGGTTCCGCACATCCGCTCCACCCTGCATACCACGGAGGGGTCGGGCTGGCACTACGCCCTCGATCGCTGGACGTGGCGATGGTCGGATTCGATCGAATTCGTGTCGCGAGCCGTGGCGGCGCATGCGCGCCGCCGGTGCGGCATGAGAGGAAGCGTGTTTCGTTACGGGGTTCCCCCGGCCGGCCCGCCCGCGCCGCGTGCCGAGCCCCCGTTCATCGTGACTGCGACCCGCCTGGTTCCGGGGAAGGGGATCGACGATCTGCTTCACGCGTTCGCGCGGCTCGACGCAGAGATACGCCTGCGGATTTTGGGGGACGGCCCGGAGGCGGCCGGCTTGAAAGCTGTGGCGGCGCGACTGGGCGTCGCCGGCCGGGTAGAGTTTCGAGGGTGGTGCGCGGACGTGGCCGGCGCGATGTCCGGCGCCGCGGCGGCGGTGTTTCCTTCCCGGTTGGGAGAGGGTCGGCCCGTGGCCGTTCTCGAAGCGATGATGGCCGGCGTACCGGTCCTGGCGTCCGATGCGGGCGGGTTGAGCGAAATGGTGGAGCACGAGGAGACGGGATGGACCTATCCGGCGGGGAACATCGACGCGTTGGGCGAACGGCTCCGGCGCATCCTGGGGGATCCCGCGGCCGCGCGCGCCGTGGCCGAGCGGGCGCGCATTCGCGCGATGGAGGAAAGCGACATCGAAAAGGCGGCGATCCGCTTGGCCGCCGTGTATCGGGAGAGTGGCGCCGGCCGAGCGGCGCGGTAGACGCCGAGGCGCCATCCCGAATCGAAAATCAGCGCGCATTGCGCCTTGCACCGGCTGCCGCGCTTCGTATGATAAGGTTCAATCTTATGTCTACGATCCGAGAGGAATCTGGGGTCGAGCAATACTTGAAGGAGATCCAGGACGTCAAACTTCTCACCGCCGAAGAAGAGCGCCTGCTGGCGCGGCGAATGAAAAAAATGAACTCGCCGAACGCCGCGGCGCGCCAGGACGCCCAAAAAGCGCGCGAGCAGTTCATCAAGGCCAACCTTCGCCTGGTCGTCAGCGTGGCGAAAAACTATGTCAACAAAGGTCTGGCGTTCCTCGACCTGATCGAGGAAGGAAATTTAGGGCTCTTGAAAGCGGTGTCTCGTTTTGACCCGCGCAAGAAATGCCGCTTCAGCACGTACGCCACCTGGTGGATCCGCCAAGCCATTCGCCGCGCCCTCGTGAACACCGCCAAGACGGTGCGGGTCCCCTCCTACATGGTCGAGGTGATTTCGAAATGGAAGAGCGTGCATCGCGAGTTGCTCCAGAAATTGGGTCGCGAACCGGACATCACCGAGATCGCGGAGGCGATGGAACTGGGCGACGAGGGGATGGAGATTCTCCGGCGCGCCATGAACGCTTCGGACAACATGGGGCGGCTCGCGAGCCTGGACGTCATGTGGCCGATGAATGAAGTCGTCGATCTCAAGGAAGTGACGCAGGAGGAGCCGAGCGTCTTTACCGCCATGGACTCCCAGCGGCTCTGGGGCCTCCTTCGCTCGATCACGGAGCGGGAAGCGTCGGTGCTGTGCTTCCGGTACGGACTGCAAGACGGGCAGCCCCTGACGCTGGGAGAGATCGGCAAGAAACTCAGGATCACCCGCGAGCGCGTGCGGCAGATCGAGAAGATCGCGCTCAAGAAGCTCCACCGCAAGCTGGCGGAGCGGAACGAGATGGATTAGCGTCGCAAGGGGACGTCCTTCAACTCGAATTCGATTTCCCGCTCGTACCGCTCGAGAAGCTCGTACTTGAGTTCGGCGCCCTGAAGGCTTCCCAGGTCCTGCTCGCTCGTCAGCCAGGTGATCGTGCCCCGCATTCCGTTGGCGGGATGCGTCAGCTTGAGCTCCTTTCCCTTATTCTACCCTTCGCGGCGCATCCTGCGGCGTCGTGGAGCGCCGCCCCTCGAGAACGACCTTGACGCTGCCGTCACGGGTATCGTATTCGAGTTGCGAGCGGCAGACGGGGCAAGGCACGTCATAACAACGAGGCAGAAAACTTGGCCCTTCCTCCTCTTCCTCGGGAGCGGGCTCCTCCGGTTCGGTTTCGGACTCCTCATCCTCGAGCCACGCCCAGTGGGTTCGCCATTCGGCCAGGAGCGGATTCGCGGTCGGCTGGGGGGTTTGAGCCGCTTCCCAGGCTTCCTGAAGATCGGGGTCGCGTTTCCCGAAACGCGCCGCCATCCGTTCCAGCGCGGACATGGCGTGGGGGTCCCGAGTTTGAGTGAGCGCCCAGCCGATCGCTCCCATGCACTCCTCGTCTCGGCGAAGCTGCGCGATCAGATAATCCAGCGCGCGCCGGTCCTGCGCGCAGGCCAGCACCGCGTACAGATGGACCCGGCCGTTGAGCCCGGGGTGCTCGTCCAGGAATTGGAGAATCGGGCCGACGGCGTCCCGGCCGAAGCGCAACAGCGCGAATTCGACCCCTTCATGGATCAGGTCGTTGCGGCAGGTCAACGCCTCCAGCAACGCCGGCAGCGCCGCCTCGCAGCGGCGCTCTCCCAGAATGACGACGGCCCATAAAGGGGCCCAGAACGCGTCGCACAAGGCGCGCGACCGGACCAGGTCGATCAGCAGCGGCTCCACGGAGGGGTCCGACGCGATGAGCGCCGACACCGTCTCCACGGGAGGTCGCGAGCCCGATTTGCAAAGTTCCAGAACGTGACGCAGATGAACGTTCTCCGCGGATGTGTCCATGGCCCCCTCCTCTCGTCCATGTCGCGGCAGGTCTGTTCCGGCTCCAGTATACCACGGGCGCCGACGCCGCTATGCGGAACTTCAAGAGTCCCGGCCCTGGATGAATTCCTCGTAGATCTCCACGTCTTCCGGACTGCCGATGATCAGGGGGACTTTCTGGTGCAGGTCGGTCGGTTGGATGTCGAGGATGCGCTGGGTTCCGTTCGTCGCCCGCCCGCCCGCCTGCTCGACGATCATCGCCATCGGCGCGCCCTCGTAGAGAAGCCTGAGCTTCGGCTTGGGAGCCGCGGGGTACATGAAAATGCCGCCGTTGATGAGCGTCCGATGGATATCGGCCACGAGCGTCCCGACGTACCGCAGGGAATAGGGCCGGCCGGTTTCCGGATCCTTCTGCTTGATCCAGTGGACGTACTTGGCCGTCGCCGGATCGAACGACGCGGAGTTGCCTTCGTTGATCGAGTAGGTCTTTCCCCGCGCGGGCATGCGGATGTTCTCGTGGGAGAGCAGGAATTCGCCGATGGTCGGATCCAGCGTGAAGCCGTGCACGCCGAAGCCGGTGGTATAGACGAGCATGACGCTGGAGCCGTAGATGACGTACCCCGCGGCGATCTGCTTGGTGCCGGGTTGGAGGCAGTCCTCGAGCGCGCCGTCGGCTCCGGGCGTGACCTTCTTATGGATCGAGAAGATGGTCCCGATCGAGATGTTCACGTCGATGTTCGAGGAGCCGTCCAGAGGATCGTAGAGGAGCACGTGCTTGCCGCGCCGGCGCTCCCGGGGAAGGGGAATCATCTCGGCGCGCTCCTCACTGGCCATGCAGCACACGTGGCCGCCGGCCAGCATCGAATGATAGATGAGATCCTGCGCGTACTCGTCCAGCTTCTGGACCTTCTCCCCGTGCACGTTGGTGCGGCCGATCGAGCCGAGGATGTCGATCAGTCCCGCGCGCCGGACCTCGCGGGCGATCATCTTGAACGCCAGCACCAGGTCCCAGAGCATCGCCGTGAACTGGCCCGTCGCTTCCGGATGAAGCGTCTGCTGGGCGGCGATATGCCGCTGAATGGTGACGGTGGAGTTGGACATGGGCGATTCTCCTGGCGACGCGGTCATAGCCCGGCGGGTTTCGGTCCCAGGACCGGAACGGGCTTCACGGCGTCGCGGACCCGCGATCGCGTCCCCTTCGCGTTGAGCAGCGTCATCAGCGTGCGGAATTTCGTTTCCAGGGTTCCTACGATGGCGCGGAGCGAATCGGGGGAGATCGACCAGATTTCTCTCTTGTGCGGCCCCCACGCGCGTTTGATGCATTTCTCGAGGTTCTGGGCCTCGGTCGCTCCTTCCTTCCATTCGGGCGGCTTCGTATCCCGGATCCACTGGTGCATCCGCTGCCGCAATTCCGCCGGAAATTTCGGATGATCGAAGACGATCCGCTGAAACTCCGTGGCCAGATGGATCTCGATGCAGTCGTGCCGGGGGAACTGGTCGAAGAGCTTCTCGGGGAGGGTCGACGCTCCGTGCTGGACGGTCCCGGCCAGGCCGACCTTGCGGCAGGCGGCGCTGATGTCCTTGAGCACGTTGAAGTCGATGGCCACCTCCTGCCGGGAGCCGTCGGGGAGGATGACGCCGCCGTGGCTGGTGCCCGTCTGAACGCTCATCTTCGAGATGGGTTTGCCGTTCCATCGGTCCCGGTACCCGGCGAAGTACGCTTCGAATTCCTCGGCGGTCGAATTCTTCTTGCCCACTTCTCCGATCTCGCCGCCCACGCTGATCGTGATTCCCGGAGGTTCGAGACCGCGGATGAAGGCGGTCAGCTCCGCGCACCGCTCGTAATTGTCGCGCTGTTGCTCCCGGACGGTCGGCCGGTCCAGCACGACGAGCGTCGAAGAATCGATGTCGATGTTGAAGAACCCGGCTTCGATCGCCTCCTTCGTCAGTTTCTTGATGCCCTCGGTGACGGCGGTCGGATCCTTCTGATAATCCTTCATGGCGAACTGGAAATGGTCGCCCTGGATGAAGACGGGGCCCCGCCATCCTTCGCGAATCGCGGCGGCGAGGACGCAGGCGGAATATTCGGCCGGCCGCAGATCGCAGTAGCCCATTTCGCTCTTGGCGATCTCGAAGATGAACGCGCCCGCCTCGAGCTCCTGGGCGACGCGGAAGATGGCGCGCGCCTTGTCATACACGAGGCCGCGGAGATTGTGGGCGGGGACGGTGAATCCGCGCGCCGTTCCCGCGGCGATGGCGTCGTAAAGACCCTGAATGGAGGAGGAGACCGCCCCCAGCGCGTTGGACGCGGCGCGGATGATCCAGCGGGCGGCGTCGCGGACGGTCGCCTCCGTCGCGAACACCGCCGTGCGGACGAGACGGTCGAGTTTCGCTTCGACGAATTCCCGCTCGTTCGTGACGCGGACGCCGTGAGGTTCGATGGCCAGGCATCCGGCCAGCTCGGTTTTGAGTTGATTCAGGTCTTTCCACTCGTCCGGCATGGAAACCTCCCCGAAGTGATGGATTTGAGCGCATTATGTCGGAGGAAAAAGGGGCGGTCAACGCAAACAAAAGCCGGGGTCTTAGGACTCGCGACTTGCCGCTTGCAACCGCGCAAGCCGAAGCTGTTGCCGTTCAAAGGCCGATGCTATAGTTCCGCGACCATGCGATATCGATTGGTCTTCCTGGACCTGGACGGGACGCTGGTGGATTCGGGAGCCGACATCGCGGCTTCGTTGAACGCCGCCTTTCAGGCCGAGGGGCTTCCCGAGCGGCCGGAACGGATCATCATCGACGCGATCGGAGGAGGCTTGCCGGTGCTGGTCGAGCGCACGGCCGGGAGCGCGCCGGCCGAGAAAAAGCAAGCCGTCCTGAGACGCGTGATCGCGCACTACGGCGAGCACTTGCTGGATCGCACCACTCTTTTCCCGGGCGTGCGCGAGACGCTGGAGGCGCTGCGCGCCGTGAAGGTCGTGGTGACGAACAAGCCGGAGGCGCATACGCGCAAGCTGCTGGAGGGCTTGAACGTCGCCCATCTCTTCGATCGACTGTATGGGGGCGATACATTGCCGGTCCGCAAGCCGGATCCCGCGGCGCTTCTGGACGGCATGGCGCGCTACGGCGTCGCGCCCGCCGACGCGCTCATGGTGGGGGACAGCGGGGTGGACATCGAGACCGCCGCGAAAGCGGGAGTGGATTCGTGCGCGGTGACGTATGGATATTCCAAGCCGGGAGAATTAACGGGGGCGAAGTATTGTGTTCAAAAGTTCAGTGAGATCAGAGATCTAATAGCTGGTAGTTAGTAGCTTGTAGCTTGTAGCCAGAAGAGTACAGAGGATCGAGGTCAATGGCTATCGCCATTCAATTGGGATCGTGCTCCGAGCTACAGGCTCCAAGCGACGAGCTATAGCATCTTCGCCCCCACTCCCGCTCTGTCGAAGAGCAGATCGAACAGCCGCTCCAGCTTTTTGACCCGGTCCGGATCTTCAAGATAAAGGCCCAGTTCGAGGTTGTAGTGAAGGCTGGTGTCGGTCAAATTCGCGGACCCGACGTAGGCGCGCCGCCCGTCGGCCAGAAGCAACTTCGCGTGCATCTGGTAGAGCAGCGCCTTTTCCCGTCGCGCGACGAGATAGCGTACCGTGATGTCGCGCATCGTGGCGCACCGTTCCAGGACGGGACTGGCGCGGGGGCCGCGGCCTTCTCCCGCGGTCGTCAGGACCTTGATGGGGGCTTTCGTCAAGGACGCCAAGCCGGTGAAGCTGGGATCCACGTAGGGAACGAAGATCTTGAGGCATTTCCCGGCGGACGCGAAGATCCTGGCGAACGCGTCGTACGTGGGGGTGATCGCGACGGCGGTTCCGATGTCCGCTCGCAGGGCCGGGGGCACGGACATGACGATTTCGGTTCCGTGGAGCTCGGCGCCGTTTGAAGGCGGATCGCCTTTCAGCGCGCGCATCCATCGCTCCAGCATGCGCTCTCCTTTCCCGCACTCTTTCTTCGCAACGGACGGGCCAACGAAGCGGACTGAACTTGCTGAATACAAAGCGCTTACATCGGGCGCCGCGGCCGGTGGTTCCAATCGTTTCTTTTGGATACGGAGGTGTTTCGGAACTTCACAAGGAGGCCTTCATGCGGAGCAATTCCTAGGCAGAACTCGGCGGGCCGATATAATGTGCGTCTCTTGCCGGCGTTCCGATACGGGCCGTAGCGCAGCCTGGCTAGCGCGCTTGCTTGGGGTGCAAGAGGTCCCGGGTTCAAATCCCGGCGGCCCGACCATCTGTGACTCGCCTGCGAACCGGGGACCGTTCGGGTCCCCAACGCATTCGACATCGGGGGCCAAAGCCACGGGTTCCGAGAAGAGCACGACTTCGAGTCGCCCCTCGCCCTTCAGCCGCGCTTCCGTTTCCTCCAATTCCGCGCGCTCCGCTTCGAGCGCGGTCAGGCGCTCGCGAACCGACGCCAAGGCGTCCTTGCCGCCCTCGGCAAGGACACCCACGAGCACGACAGGGGCATTGGTGCGTCAACAGGTGGCGCACTTGATGCGATTATTCTAATTCCGCTGGAGCGGACGACGGGAAGGGGAGGAGTTCTCGTTTCCTCGAAGAGAGAAACGGCGGGCCCCGAAGGGCCCGCCGTCAGTGTGGGCTGAACTCGACTCATCGCGTCCGGCTAAGGCCTTCCAAAGAGCTTGGCGATGGTCTTCATGGGCAGATAGAGGTGAAGGCGGTCATCAACCAACCCCTGAAAGCCGTACCTCTCATAGAACCGCCTCGCCGCTTCGTTGACCGAGACCACCTCGACAGCGAGGGCACCGATGCTCTCAGAAACGACTTCCGCTTTCTGAAGTGCGAAAGCCAGCAGAAATTCTCCAAGACGCCGCCCTTGGACACTTCGATCCACGGCCAGCCTTCCCAGATGGACCACCGGCACGGGATATCGTGGCCGCCGCCGGCGGACTTCTTCAGGCAAATCGTCTCGCTCGATACGAGTGGGACGTGGACGGAAAGAAATTCGTCCTCGGACTTTCCTTGGAGCTTCCCATTTTCAACCGCCATGAAGGACCAATCGCGGAGGCGGAGGCCCGGCGACGCCATGCTGGCGCCCAGTTCCTGGCCCTACAGGCCCGCGTCATCGGCGAGAGCGAGCAGGCCCTGGCCCGCTATCAAGGCGCCATCGCCGCGCTGAAAGAGGCAGACGACCTCGTCACGGCGCTGGAAATGCAAGAGAAGGCGACGCGACGCGCCGTGGAAGTCGGGGCGTCCGACCGGCTGGTCCTGACCGGGGTGCGCTTGCAGAGGATTGCGGCCGCGCGGGCGCGGCTTGAATCGCTTCGTCGCGCACAAACAGCGCTGGGAGCCCTTGAAGATGTCGTTCAGCGACCGATTACGCCGACTGGGACAATTCCCAATGGGACCGAGAAATGAAGCGCTGGCTCGTAGAGGCCCTTCTTTGCTTGGCGGCCTGCGGGGAGCGGGAAAGTGCTCACTCAGGGCAGTCCGAAAAGAAGTCGAGGCTATCTCGGGGCTCAAAGGGTGAGATCGTCGTGTCGATGGACTCCGAGACGCAGAAACGGATCGGACTGGTTGTAGCGGTACTCGATGAGGTTCTTCTTCAGCCTGAAATTGTCGCTTATGGAAGACTCGTGGAAGATCCGAGCCGGTCCTTTGTGCTGCGGGCTCCCGTGGCTGGATTCGTACGCCGAGCCAAAGAACGGGAGTGGCCGTCCGTGGGAGAAACTCTGACGGAGCCGACGAGAATCGGCACGCTGGAACCGCGGCTCGGCGCGGTGGAGCGGACCGATCTCGAATCAAGACTCGCTCTAGCGCGCGCGGAGGTGGAATCTTCGCAAGCGGCGCGGGCGGCCGCGCGGGCGGCGTTCGAAAGGGCGACGAGGCTCAATGCCGAGAACAAGACCGTTTCGGATCGAGATCTGCAGGAAACCGAAGCCCGGCTCAAGTCCGAAGAGGCGCGCCACAAGGCGGCTTCAGACATCGTGAGAACGCTTGAATCCGCACTTGAGCCGTCTGGAGCGGGCATTCCCCTTGGCGTCCCCGGAGGAGAGGTTGTTGAAGTTCCGGTTCAGCCGGACCAAATCGTGGAAAGCGGCGAGCTGCTTCTGCGCGTGACACGCTTCGATCGGCTTCTGGCTAAGGTGTCCCTTCCGCTGGGCGAAAATCCGCAGGCGGCGACGGCCCGCATTATTGCCCTTGGCCACGAAGATCGGTCGCTGCCGGCCCAGCTCGTGGCGCGGGCTCCCAGGGCGGAAGAGAAAACGCCGGGGACGACGCTGCTGTTCAGCTTGAACACGGGTCGTCTGCCGCTTCGACCCGGCGAGCCGGTGAAGGCGTTCATCCCGACAGGTGCCGGGCGACAGAAGGGCGTCATCATTCCGCGAGACGCCGTCGTGCGTTTCGCTGGGCGGACGTGGGCTTACGCCCAGATCGCCGAAGGTGGGTTCAGTCGTCGCGAGGTTGAGGGACGCCTCGTCGACGCGGGTTGGTTCGTTAGTTCCGGTTTTTCGCCCGGTGAGCGAATCGTGACCGCCGGAGCTCAGACGCTGCTCTCGGAGGAGGTGAAGGCGCAGATCCAGATCGAGTCGGATGACACGGAGCGGGAGGAAAAGGAAAGATAACCATGCTCCGGCGTATCGTCCGACGCTCGCTCGAATATCGAGGAACCGTCATAGCGGTGGCCTGTCTCGCCACCGCATACGGCGCCTACGTGGCCGGACGCGCCAAACTCGACGTCTTCCCCGAATTCGCGCCTCCCCAGGTTTTCATCCACACGGAGGCGCCCGGGCTCTCTCCGGAGCAAGTCGAAACGCTGGTGACCCGTCCGGTCGAGAGCGCCGTGAACGGCGCCGGGAACTTGCAGGCCATTCGCTCCCAGTCGATCCAGGGACTCTCCGTCGTCACGGCCGTCTTCAACGAAGGGACGGAGGTTTTTCGTGCTCGTCAGATCGTAGCGGAACGATTGGGGGAGATCTCCGGGCGACTTCCGCAGGGCGTGCGCACGCCCATCATGGCGCCTCTGACGTCCTCGACAAGCCTCGTACTGGCCGTGGGTCTCACCTCGGAAGAACGCTCACCGATGGAAACCAGGACATTCGCCGATTGGACGGTGCGGCCCCGTCTTCTGGGCGTTCCCGGCGTGGCCAGCGTCGTTGAGTTCGGGGGCGAGGTCCGCCAGCTCCAGATCCAGGTTCGGCCCGACCGGCTGGAAGCTTACGGTCTTTCTTTGGAAGACGTCATCGGCGCCGCGAGGAAGGCCACGGGCGTCTTGGGCGCAGGCTTTTTGGAAACGGCGGCTCAACGGATTACCGTCCGCACCGAAGGGCAGGCTTTGACTCCGGATGAACTGGGCCGGGCGATCGTCGCCCAGCCTGAGGGGAGCAGCATTCGTTTGAAAGACGTGGCCCTCAACATCGCGGGGCCCGAGCCGGAACTGGGCGATGCCGCCATTGCCTGGCGCGAAGGGGACAAGCCGCAGCATCATCCAGGGGTCGTTCTTCTGGTTTGGAGTCAATTCGGCGCGAACACTCTTGAGGTCACGGAAGCGGTCGAGCGAGCGCTCGACGAGCTCAAGCCAGCTTTCGAATCCGAGCGGATCACGCTGCATCCCGGCCTCTTTCGCCCGGCGGACTTTATCCGCGCGTCGGTTCGCAACGTCAATAGCGCGCTCATCATCGGTGGGGTGCTCGTCGCGGGTGTCCTTTTTCTTTTCCTCCTCAACGTGCCCACGGCCTTCATCTCGTTTGTGGCGATACCTCTGTCGCTCCTTGCGGCGATCGTGGTGATCGATCGATCCGGCGGCTCCATCAACACGATTACGCTGGGGGGATTGACCATCGCCATCGGCATCGTCGTGGACGACGCCGTCATCGGCGTCGAGAACACCGTGCGACGGTTGCGCCAGAACAGATTGCTCTCGGAGCCGCGCTCCGCGGCGCGCGTCATTCTGGAAGCAACCCTTGAGGTGCGAAGCCCGGTGGTCTACGCCACCTTTATCGTTGCGTTGGTGTTCCTGCCGGTGCTCCTCATGTCCGGAGTGCAGGGGCGCCTCTTTGCACCATTGGGGATCTCGTTCATTTTGGCGACCTTGGCGTCCTTGGCGGTCGCGTTGACGGTCACGCCGGCTCTATGTTTCGTGCTTCTGCGACGCGGTTCGCTGCCTCCTGAACATGGATACATCGGCCGCTTGAAGGCGCTCCACGCCGCCGTTCTCAGGGCCATCTGCATCCGGCCGCTCTGGGTCATCAGCGCGGCCGTCCTGATCTGCGGCGGAGCGGCGGCGGCGGTCCCATTTTTTGGGGGCGAGTTTCTGCCGGAGTTTCGCGAGGGACATTTCATCGTCCAGATGTCCGCCGCGCCGGGCACGTCCTTGAGTGAATCCATGCGGCTGGGCCGGGAAGTGGCATTGGAGCTGCTCCGGAACCCGAACGTGCAAACGGTCAGCCAACAAGCGGGTCGGGCCGAACTGGGAGAGGATGCCGTCGGCACGGAATTCAGCGAGTTCATCGTTCGAATCAAACCGGAACGGGCGGACGAGGCGGAGAAGGTTCAATCCGAATTGCGGGCCGCACTGGCGCGATTTCCAGGCGTTCAATTCGCCGTCAAGACGTTCCTCGTGGAGCGCATCGAAGAGACGATCTCGGGCGCGCGGGCGGAAGTCGTGATTCGCGTGTACGGAAATGATTTGAACGTGATCGACCGAAAGGCGGAGGAGGTTGCCGAGCTGCTTTCCGGCATTCACGGCGCGAGCGACATTCAGGTGAAGTCCTCATTGGGAGAGCCGCAGCTCGTGGTGCGCCTGCGTCGCGACCGCCTCGATCATTATGGGCTGCGCGCCGTCGACGTTCTTGAAGCGGTGGAGACAGCCTATGAGGGAACGGACATCGCCCAAGTGTACGAGGGCAACCGGGTATTCGAGGTCGCAACGGTGCTAGAACCCGCGGCGCGACGTGACCCCGAGGCGGTCGGATCGCTTCGAGTACGCTCGCCGGAGGGTCTCAGCGTCCGCGTGAAGGACATCGCGGATGTGGATTTGGTCGACGGGCGCCATGTTGTCTTGCATGAGGGCACCCGTCGTTACCAGGCCGTTACCTGTGACGTACGCGGACGGGACCTTGCGAGCTTCGTAGAGGAAACGCAGCGGCGGATCGGTGCCGAAGTTCCCTTCCCGACCGGCGCGTACGCGGTTGTCGGCGGAGCGGCGGAGGCACAATCCCAAGCCCGCAAGGACATCCTGGCCCACTCGGTTGTCGCCGGCGTCGGCGTTCTCGTACTTCTGGCGATTGTCTTCGGGACGCTGCGGAATCTGCTCCTCCTCCTCGCGAACCTTCCTTTCGCCTTGGTCGGTGGCGTCTTGGCTGTCTTGGTGACCGGGGGAGCGATCTCCGTTGGATCACTCGTGGGATTCGTAACGCTCTTTGGCATCACCATGCGCAATTCGATCCTCATGGTGTCGCACTTCGAGCACCTGGTGGTGGTGGAAGGGATGCCGTGGAGTCTGGAGACCGCCCTCCGCGGTGCCTCCGAGCGTCTGGTTCCCATCCTCATGACGGCGCTGGTCACCGCACTGGGACTCTTGCCTCTCGCCTTGGGAGGCGAAAAGCCCGGGCGGGAAATCGAGCATCCGATGGCGGTCGTCATCTTAGGGGGGCTTATCACGTCGACGGCGCTCACGCTCTTCGTGTTGCCGGCGCTGGCGCTGCGCTTTGGCGGGTTCAATACTCGCTCGGGGGCGATGGCCCGAAGCGTGGCGTATCGCGACCCTCCGAGCGCAGGAAAAAGTCGATCTGCGGGGGGCGGTTCGCTCTTCAAACGCGTGGCACGAAGCGCAGAAGGGCAAGTCATCTTGTTCCTCTGTGCTCTGACCGCCCTCAAGTGCTTTATCGCATCACATACCGAACTTCATATGACGGAAGCCTATTACTGGCTTTACGCGCAGCATCCGAGCCTCAGCTACTTTGACCACCCCGGCATGGTGGGCTGGATGATCTGGATCTCCACCACCCTCTTCGGAAATGGCGAACTGGGGGTTCGGATGATGGGAATCCTGGCCAGTGGAATGACTGTCTGGCTGGCGTTTCTGACGGGCCGCCATCTTTACGGAGAGCGGGTAGGACGCCTCGCAGCGTTCCTGGTTGGATTGGTGCCGCTCACGGTGAGAGCGACCATGGCTATGCCCGATACGCCGCTTCTTCTTTTTTGGATGGCCGCCCTCTGGGCGCTTGCCAAAGCGCTCCAAGGAAGGGACCGTCGCTGGTGGTATGCCGCCGGCGTCCTTGTTGGAGCGGCCATGTTGTCAAAATATTACGCGCTCTTTCTCCCCTTGGGCATTGTGATATTTCTTCTACTGAGTCCGACTCATCGCTTCTGGCTGAGACGGCGAGAGCCATGGTTCGCGACTCTTCTGGCCCTCCTCATCTTCTTGCCTTGCTTGGTCTGGAATGCACAGCACGGGTTGGAGTCATTCATCTACCAGACGGTCGGACGATTCGCGGAAATCCGGGGGGCTTGGGAACGCGCCTCGCTCGTTATTGGGGCGGGATATTTCTGGAGCTGACGCCCGTCGTAACGGCCGCCACCATCTGGATCCTGATCCGCACGACAGTTCGGTGGAAGAACGCCTTGTGGCAAGATCGATTCCTCCTCGGCGTGGGAGTGCCGGTTGTGGTCTTTTTCGGAATCGTGGCGCTCTTGCGACACGGCAGGGCTTATTGGTCCATCCCGGGTGCGACCAGCCTCATCTTAGCGACGTCCGCGTTCGCATTGAGGAAGGGAGGTTGGCTCAAGAATCTGCATCTGATCACGCTCGCTCTCCTGGGAGTCACGGCCGCGGCGATTCCCGTGGCCATGTTTGCGTTGCCGGGCGATCGTCGTGCCGCGCATCGCCTGCTTGCGTCCGAGATCCGGCGGCAGTCGCCCGCGTTTCTGATCGGCCATGACTATCACTACGCTTCGCTGATGGCGTATTACGCGCGACCGCTACCCGTCGCCGATTTCACGGCGGTCGGGAAGCCGGCAAAAATGTTCCAGCACTGGTGGCATGGCGAAGCGTTTCGCGGCAAGGACGCCCTGGTCCTTTACCAGAAAGAGGACTACCCGGCGGACGTGGAATCGGTGAGGCGACATTTCGAGAGCCTCGGCGAGCCTTTCCTGGTTGGCACGACGGACCCCTTGGGGAGGACCAAAGAAAATGTCCTCATCCTCGCAAGGTCTTATGTCCCACGGTGACGACGGAGAACCGAGATTCAAACCACTTAGCTTTCATCCATATGGCAACCGCCCATATTAAAGGCTGGGGCTTAGCCAGCGGGGCCTTCGAATCGTTACCATCGTGGCCGTAAGATAAGGATTTGTGAATAAAAAAAGGATCGATTCCTGGTGGAAGACTTGAACCGCCAAAGCGGCCAAACCGCCAAAAGGCTCGCCAAAGGAGACCCCGATGGCGATTTGGCGTTTTGGCGGTTAATCAGAAAAAGAGCTGTTATTGTTTTCACGAGCCCTAAGTAGAAGCGGGCGATATGGTGCGTCACAAGGACGAGTCCGGACGTCACGAGTGGGCCCGCGACGACGACGGCGACGGGATTCGCGAGGTCCATTGCAACATGTCCGAGGGATTGTGGACTGGATGGCGCAACATCCTGCGCCCCTTCCGGGGCGTTCACAAGAAATATCTCGCGCCGTACGTTGCGGTTTTCGAGTGGGCCCACAATCTCAAGACGAGAAAACCCTTTCAATCGCCACAGTAAAAGCTTCCAAGACTTCGGGGACCATCCGTAGAAACAGTTCTGGTTCGATGAGCTCAAGCTCCATCAGCACGAATGAATCCTGCCGGATGAAGCCGTCGACCCTGGCATAAAGAGGCCTTTCAGGAAGCCGAGCGATCAAGGCTGACGCAGGTTCAATGAACCGGCGGTCGATCTGGCGAATGACCGTGAATCGACCGCCGTATTGCTCTTGGACCCGAAAGTCCCCAGGCGCAGGAGTCTTCTTGACGGCGCGGATGAATTGGCCATCGATGAACACAAGAGAGACCTCTCCGGAGGTGCTGATCTCCGGAACGAACTCTTGGACAAAGACCTGCGAATCATCGATCTCTGCTCGGTCCAGCGCCTGCAACAGCTCCCCACGCTCCAGGAGGCGGATGCCATCGGCGCTGGCGCCCACGATGGGTTTCAGGACCCAGGAATCAATCCCGGGCTCCTTTTCCACAAAGGACCGGACGATTTCCCGGCCGAAAAAGGACTTCGGCAGGCAAACGCCCTGCTGCTTCAAGTCCCGCAGATAGGTTTTTCGCAAGTTCCACTTCATCAGATGCGGAGGATTGAACACGGCAATCGGTAGCGTCGACAGTTGGTCCAGCCACATTTCGAATGCGGCCAAGTGATGGTGGTAGTCCCACGTCGATCGGACGATCAGGGCGTCGAAGCTCTCCCAGGCCGAGTCAGGATCCGACCATGCCAAGATCGTTGTGTCGTGGCCTCGACGCCTGAGTTCCGCTTCCAACAGATGATCATCCTGTTGCGTCGGATGAGTTCCTTCAAAGGTTACCAGAGCGATCCGCCTTCTCCTTCCGTTTGCGAGCGGCCATCTCGACATGTTCATTGAGGTCTCCGTGACCCCGACCGCGGGTTGGCCGGAAGCTTCACGCTAGACCCGCTCCGCATAAGCCTGACCAAGCGGCCTAGACTGGAAATGGCGTCACCCTCCTGCTCGGTCCACCGGCCCGCGCTTAAACGAACGTAGTTTCTAAAGCGGCCGCGAGCAGAAAAGACCGGCCCCGGCACGGTCGTGATTCCTGACTGCAACGCCAGGCGGTAGAGTTGCAGTGCATTGACGCGCGGCGGCAGTTCAACCCACAATTGAAACCCCCCGGAAGGACTTGAAATCTGCGTTCCCACCGGAAAGGAACGCCCGATCGCCCGCGACATCAGATCGACCTGGCCGGCGTGAATCTTCCGAAGGGACGACAAATGGCGTCCGAAAGTCCCTTCCTCAAGGTATTCCGCCAACGCCATTTGAGGTGCGGTCGGATTGGCGGATGTGCGGAAGGTCTTGAGGTGCTCCACTTCGGAACGGAAACGCCCGCAGGCCATCCAGCCCAGCCGCCAGCCGGGAGAAAGCACCTTGGAAATCGAAGAGCAGTACAGAACGAGGCCCTGTGTATCAAACGCCTTCGCCGGCGGCGGGCGAACCGAGTCGAAGTGCAGGTTTCCCGACGTGTCGTCTTCGATGAGCGGCACCTGCTCCTGGGCGAGCATCCGCACCAACTTCCGTTTCTTGTCCTCCGGCATGGAACTCCCCAGCGGGTTGTTGCACGTCGGAATCACGACGACGGCACGCGGGCGGCGCTGCTTGAGCACGATGCGGAGCGCGTTCAGGTTGATGCCTTCCGATGCGTCCGCCGGGATTTCGATCGCCCGCAATCTGAGGGATTCGATCGCTTGGAGGATGCCGTAGTAAACCGGAACCTCCACGGCCACCGGGTCATTCGGCCGGCACACCGCTTCCAATGCAAGATGCAGCGCCTCTTGAGCCCCTGAGGTGATCACAAGCTCGTCAGGGCGAAAATCCGCGCCGCTCTCGGCCGTCCATCGCGCGATTTGGATTCGGAGCGTCTTGAGACCCGCGGGATCCGCGTAGCTGTGCGCGGCCACCGGGTCTCGCCGCGCCACCGAGGAGAGGATCCGGTTCAGCCTTGCCAATGGCAACAGGCGCGGATCCACCGTCGCCGACCCCAAAGGAATCAGTTTGGGATTGCTCGTGACGCGCACAATTTCCTGCACCAGCTTGTGCACCGTCACGGGCACCGGGTTTACCTTGAGAGAGGCAGGGCTGGGAAGCGACCCCACGGGATGGACCCGCACGAAGTAGCCGGACCTGGGCCGCGCCTCCAGACGTCCCCGCCGTTCCAGCCACGCGTAGGCGGCCAATACGGTATTGATACTCACCCGCATGCTGCGGCCCAGGGTTCTCACGGACGGCAGTCGCCGGCCAGCAGGATAGACGCCCTTCTCGATGAGATCGAGCACACGATCCGCGACCCGTTCATAGACCTTCGAAGAGGAGATCATGAATTCTCGGATGTCCGCCTACTTTAGGGCGGTGGTTATCTGTAACCATACATATTGACGGATTTGTATCTGTGATCCCCTCAGGACACGAGCGTATTTCTATGGGAGCAATCTCGCACGCTTGTGCTTGACGAGATGGCGACCTGCGGTGATTCACCAGAAAAGATCAGGCGGCCCCGACATGAAACCGCCCAGAGGTGTCCTCCCTGCCACGCTCGCGCCCTTCGGGCCGCTCCCTCCTCAAACGGCGGCTTGGCGACCTTCGGACTTCCAGGCATGCCATTTCCATGAGCGGGGGGCACCTTGGACCCCGACCGCTTTCAATCGGAATAATCCCGCCGCAAGCGGCCGGGTTTGTTCACGGCTGCCAGAATGAGAAAGTCGATCATTAGATTTTGGTGGGTTCTGAACGCCCTGCTGCTTCCTGCATTCGTCGCCGCGAGCCTGCATGTCGTAGCGACCTCGGAAGACGCCGGGCTCTTCGCCGGCGTGGGTCCCCCGGATGTGTTGCCGGCCTTCCCTATCAAGAGGATCCACGAGGCCGAGGGGACGGAATTACTCCGAGACCTGCCGAATCCCCTGCGCATGTCAAAGCAGAGCGGAAAGAAGCCTGCGGAGCGTTCGCGCTTGGCGGAGATTGCCGTCCTCCATGGAATCGATCAAATGGCGGGAGATTCGAATTCGGCGACCGCCTATATTTATCTCCCCTTGCGGAAGCTCCAAGTCAATGCCTACTTGGGAGAAGACATCCGCGACAGCGCGACGGGGGAGGGAATATCCGAACTGGCCGGCTGGAAGCTGGCTGGATTGATTCCCGGCGGCGCTGTGTTCCGAAACGGAACGTCGGAGGAGACCCTAAGAATCGGAGCTTCGCCTTGGTCCGGATCAGGCGGAATCATTAGCGAGCATGGCCTGGCGTCGACCCAGGTGGGTCATGCGCCTCAAATTACGCGTCAATGGGCGATCTCCGCCAAAGCCTCCTCAGAGCACACCCCCGCCGCGTGGAGCGCCCAGCAGGCGTGCGGAGCGCCGAATACCGACAAACCGGGCAGTCAACAGACGGCGTGGGCCACCAAGCAACAGAATACCGGCGAAGAGTGGATCGAATTGACCTACAGCCTTGCCGTGATTCCGGTCGGGGTGCGCATTCACGAAGTCTGCGCCCCCGGCGCCGTCGTCCGGGTCGAAGCCATCAACGCCGGCGGAGCATGGCAAGTCCTTTGGCAGGGAACCGATCCGACCAAAGGGCAACAAATGGCGTGGTTCGAGGTCCCTTTTGACTCGCGCCCGTTCAGCACGCGGTCGATCCGGATCACGTTGAATACCGCCAGCGTCCAGGGCTGGAATGAGATCGATGCTGTCGAGCTCGTCGGCAAGATCCGTGACGAGCGCGGGCACTCCGAGGAGCATACAAAGGAGCCCGCTCGCTCAAGAGGGATAAGCCGAGGACGGCACAAAGGAGATGAGTAAGTACGACGTTCACCGGTCGACTCTTTTTCATACCATCCTCGTTGGAATGAGCGCTTACTCTCGAGATTATTTTTCGGATCATAGCAGATTACGTTGGTAAGTTTTGAAGGCAAGCGACCCTAGTATATAGCGGAATGGAAAAGTTCAATTCGGGTGATGACCTGGTCCGGATGCTCCTGGAATACCGGGACAGTCTGTTCGGCTTCATCCTTGCCCTTGCTCGCGATGTGGATGCGTCCGAAGAAATTTTCCAGGAAGTGAGCCTCGCGGTCGTGGAGGAGGCCGGCCGGCGCACCCGCGTCACGCGCTTCATCCCGTGGATTCACGAACTTGCGCGGCGGCGCGTGGCGGCGTACTTCCGCAAGAACACCCGCCGCGTCGCGATCGAACGAAGCGAATCCTTCGACGATGTGGTCGCGCAGGCCTTTGCGGAAAATGCCTCCGGCGCCCATCTGCATCTGCGCCGCCGGGAATATCTGGACGACTGCATCGAGAAACTGCCCCGAACGTCGCGACGGATGATTTGCCGGCGGTATCGCGACGGGGCTTCCATCCGCGAAATCGCCGCCGCCTTCACATGGACGGAGGAAGCGGTGAACGTGGGGCTCTGGAAGGCCCGGCGACGTCTTGCGGCATGCATCACCGAACAAATGGAGCTTTCGCACGAGAACGAACGATGACGCCTTCGCGCTTCGACGAATTGCTCGGGCTATGGCAGGTCGGCGCCGCGACGCGCGAGGAACTGGCTGAATTGGAGGCGCTGCTGCGAAGCGATCCGTGCTACCGGCGGGCCTTCGTGGAATCGATCCGGGTGGAAGTCGACCTGTTGCGAAAGTACGCCAGGGCGGGCTCCGGCCCCCACACCTTGTCGGAAACGCCCGGTCGGAAGCGGGAGCCCACGCCGGAGGCAATACCACGAATCCTGAAATCCTGGGCGGCCGTTCTCGTCGCGGGAATCTCGATTCTCGCGATCGCTTACTTTTCCTTGCAGGTACTCGAACGCGAACCCGTCCCCCGTGTGGTGGAGGGCCAGTTGTGGGTCGGCGGCACGCCGGCGCGGGCGTTGAAAGAAGGCGAGGCCTTCGAAATTCGCGGGGAGACGCCGGCGCGAATCAACCTCCAGGACGGTTCTCAGATGGTGCTCATGCCGGGCAGCGCGGGAACGTTCGTGGGGGATCGGGAGTTAAAACTGGCCCGCGAAGGGGGCACGTTCATGGTCGTGCCGGGACTCAAGGAGTTCCGCGTGGAATTGCCGGAGGGGGCGGTCTCGTCCAAAGACGGGAAGTTCGAGGTGGCCGTGGAATTCACGATCGACACGGATGCGCCGGCTCCCTTTGAGGTGGCGGTTTCGACCGGGACTGCCGACGTGGAGTACGCGGGCGCGCCTCATCGGCTCATGCCGGGCGAGCATGTAACGTATGGACTTCCCGCGGAGCGTGGCGCCGCTCTGGAAACGCTCAGCCGGCGGATGGCCATCGACCTCTCGACGGCCATCGAAAAAGCACTCCTGGCGGTTCCCGGCACCGCGGTCGAAGCCGGTTTCGAAGCGGATTCGGATCGGGGCGTATACTCCGTCCACGTGGCGCAGGGGGATGGAGTCAGGGAACTCAAGATCGACGCGCTGACGGGCGCCGTACTTGAGGACAGGACCGGGGTTGAAGACGGGTCCAAGCTGATTGCGGAAACCAAGGTTTCGCTGCAAAAGGCGCTGCGGTCGGCTTTCTCCAAGGTTTCCGGGGAAGCCGTCCGCGCGAAATCGGAGCTGAGCGGCCATCGGGCTCAGGCTGTCATCGACATTCTCAGGGAAGGCAAAGTGTTCGTGGTCATCGTGGATCTGAAGACGGGAGGGGTGAGCGCCGTTTCCGCCGTGACACGCGGCGCGGGCGACGGTGGAAAAAGCGGCCAGCCGTGATGAGGAAAGCGATCTTCGGTTTTTGGTGGGCGGTCAACGCCCTGCTGCTCCTGGCCATCATGATCGTGAGCTTTCGAATGGCATCAACCCCGGAAGCCTCCGGTCCCTTCGCGGATCTGGACCCTCCGGTCCCTTTGCCGCCGGAGCCCCTCAAGAAGAAGCTGGAAGCTCCGGATACGGCTTTGCTTCGGGAGCTCCCCAATCCGTTGAGCGTGCCGGAGCAAAGCGGCGGCGAAACCAAAAAACATTTTTCGCGGGGTTCGGCGCTTTCGGACATCGCCTTGCTTCACGGGATCGATCGGATGACGGGAGACGCGCGTTCGGCGACCGCCTATCTCTACCTTCCGTCGCGCAAGATCGAAGCCAACGCCTACTACGGGGAAGTCATTCGGGACGGCGTGACGGGGCGGGAGATACCCGAACTGGCGGGCTGGAGGCTCGCGGGGTTGGTCCCCGGCGGCGCGCTGTTCCGCAACGGGCCCTCGGAAGTGGTCTTGACCCTCAGGAGCGCCCGAGTTCCCTGGTCTCCGAACGTCTACCGCATGTCGGACAACTTCGACCACTCGAACGGACCCTCCTTCGCCGCCGTCTGGCAAGACATCTCCACCAGCGCCGCCGTGTTGCCGATCATGGGGGAGGATGCCCATACCACCATCGCCGTTCCTCTTTTGATCAAGTTTTTCGGTTCGTACTGGGGAACCGCCCCGGCCGATTCCGGCATATCCCCGGTTTCCTCCAAGATGCTGGTGAGCGCGAATCTCTACCTGGCGCTGTTAGCCCCGGGCCAAGAACAAAATTTGCCCATCCCGCTTTATATCAATCATCCGCTTCCCAGGAGCGGCGATGCGCGCATCGATCCGGGAGGCTTCATCGCCGTCCTGTGGGATCAACTGGGAGCCAGAAGTCCCAACGACATCGCCCACTGGGCGGTCGTCGGAACCGCCCCGAACCGCCGCCTGATCGTGCAGTGGACCAACTGGTCTTTCGGAGGATCGACCGACGACATGACCGTGCAGGTTCAGATCACCGAGAGCGACGGCGTGCGGAACAGCGAGATTCGCATGATTTACCAGGGTGTCAACACGCCCCAGGAAGAGGGGAACTCGGCGACCATCGGGATTCAGGCGCCAAACGGGTCCGCCGTCCAATACGCTTTCGAATCGGCCGGCTCCACCACGGCGGATTCGAAGACCGGCGATCCGCGCGTCATCCGCTTTTATCCGCCGGGCCTGCCTCCGGATGCCGCGGCTCGCGCCAAGCAGATCGGCGCTTTCGGTGAAGTGACTCAAAGCGGCTGGACGGGCCGGCACATCGTTTTTCAGGCCGACGTCACCGATCCCGACGAAGGCCAGCAGGTGGCCCTCCAGGTCCAGGTCCGAAAGACAGGCCAACCCTGGCCGATCGATTCCATGTATCTGGACAGCGGCTTTCAGGACCAGGGGACGATTGCCATCTCCTACCCGATCGCCGCCGCGGGCGATTACGACTGGCGCTACCGGGTTGTGGACGCGGACGGACAGAGCACGCCGCTGGGATCGTGGACGGAGTTCATGGACAACTCCGTCAGTCCCGATTTCATGAGCGACCAGACGCCGCCGGCGGCGCCGGCGGCGGCGAGCCCCACCGACACCGACATCGCCGCGGCCGCGGCGGTGGTCGTTTCGGTCGACTTTACATGGCGGGCTCCGGCGGGCGACGGGCCGGCGGATTCCCTGCGATACGAGATCGAGGTCTCACGCACCGCCGATTTTTCGGACATCGAGGCGCGAGCCGCGAATCTCGCGGCGCCGGCCGCCCGCTTCAATCTGACCGTTTCACCGGAGAAGAAGTACTGGCGTGTCCGGTGCGTCGATCATGTGGGGAACGTAAGCGAGTGGAGCGACATCGCGGGCTTCCGCCTCGTCTGGAAAGCTGCTTCAGCCGACCAACCTGATCGATAAGTGGAAAATAGGGATTCCGACAACACCGTCTGAGGAGGGCTCATGAAGGAATCGAAACCTCTTGTGGCGGCGGTGCTCCTGCTTCTGGGACCCGTTCTGTCGGCTCTCGGTCCAGCGGGGGTGGCGCCGCGGCCCGCCATGTTCACCCAAGGCGGGCCGGACGGGTACGGCTATCTGTTCATAGACAATATCAATGAGACGGCCGGTCCTTCCTACACCGAGTTGTGGCAGGACATCTCGACCAGCGGCACCCAGTTGGCGATTCAAGGGGACGCCCTCTGGGCCACGATCCAACCTCCGATGATGGTCCGGTTCTATGGCCAGAATTGGGGGGCTGCTCCCGATCCTTCCATCCCCGTGGAGTCGCCGAACGTCGGAATCAACTCCAACGGCATCGTGCGCCTTCTGGGCGCCGGCCAGAGCAATACCTGGGGGCCGGACTGGAATGTGGCGCTGCCCGACACGACGAATCCCTCCATCACGGACGGGGGATTCATTGCGCTGTTCTGGGATGACTTGTATGGGGCGGGAGCCAACGACAGCGCGCAGTGGCAGGTGATCGGAAACGCTCCGAACCGGCGCCTGGTCATCCAGTTGACGAACTGGGACTACTACATCGGCGGCGGGGGGCAAGTGGAAACCGACATGACCATCCAGATCCAGATCAGTGAGAGCGACGACACGGCCGACAGCGAGATTTACTTCATCTATGTTGGAGTGACCGACGCCCGCGAAGGCGGAGATTCCGCCACAATCGGAATTCAGGCTCCGGGCGGGACCTCGGCCCTGCAGTACTCGTTCAACACGGCCAACTCCACGACTCCGGATACCAGCACCACGCCGCCGACTCCGCGCGTGATCCGGTTCATCGGCCCCGCGTTCGTCGCCGTCTCCAGTGTGACTCAAGCGGGGACCGAGCCCGAGAGCGCTCTTCAAGCCG